>CAMYJV010000021.1 GCA_947258805.1 uncultured Gammaproteobacteria bacterium
GGCCTGGTCGACGGCCACGACCGGCAGCGCCTGCTGCGGCACCTTGAAGTCGGCATAGAGCCGGTCCAGGGCTTCCAGCCGCACGATGGCGTCGCCGGGTTCGATGAACTGACCCAGGTTGACCCTGCGGATCCCGAGCCGCCCGGCAAAGGGCGCGCGAATGGACTTCTTGCCGATCGCGACCTCGAGACTTTCAACTTCTGCCCGCACCCGGTCCAGGCGACTGATCGCGGCGTCGCGGTCGCTCAGCGGCACCAGCTTCGCGCGCACCAGCTGCTCGATGCGCCCGAGCTCGATTTCTGCCAGTCGCAGATCTGCCTGCAGGGCTTTCAACTGGGCCTGGTCATCGGCCACGTACTGCTGCACGAGTGGCGTGCCTGGTTCGACTGCGTCGCCACTTTCGAAATACCGCTGCGTGACCTGGCCTCTCACCTGGGCCGTCACGTCCACGGATTGCGCGGAGCGGAGCGTTGCCACCGAGCTCAACGTCGGTATCCAGTTATCAGACAGGACCTCGGTGGTAGACACGGTGGCCACGGGCGGCCCCCGCTCAGCCATTGCGACGCGTGCCTGGTTGCCGACAAAAGCCTTCCAGCCGAATACACCGCCGAAAAACAGGCCGACGACGAGCAGCATCAGCACCATGCGTTTCGCCATCGTCTTAATCTCCTTCGTCTGCATGGCGCGGGCGCAGCAGACCCTGCGTGACCAGTTCCATCATGGCGCTTACGAACGGCCGCGGTTCCATCGGCTGCGCGTCGTGGGCGCCAAGGGAGTGATAAAACACCGGCTGGTATTCCAACGCTGCCAGGATCGCGCGGGCCGTGTTGTGTACATCCATTGCCCTGAACTCACCTTCGTCCACGCCTCGCTGGAGGATTTTCTCAAGCAGCTCGCGGCTGCGCAGCGTGACAGACTGGAAATAGTCCCGGGCCAGCTCAGGGAACGCGCGTGCCTCGGCGATCATGAGTTTTGGGATACCGCTGGACGGGCTGCCCCAGAAGTCCAGCAGCACGCCGTGCATCAGGCTGTCGAGCAGCTCGCGGGCGCTGCCGCGATGAGCGGCCACCGTCGCTTCGGCTTCTTCCACCCGTGCCACCACGCCCTCGCGTATCACGGCGTGAAACAGCGCGTCCTTGTTGGGAAAATACAGGTAGATTGCGCCCTTGCTGACGCCAGCCAGGCGCGCCACATCTTCCACACGAGTAGCGGCATAGCCGTGCTGCAGGAACAGCTCAAGTGCGGCAGCCGTCAGCTGCTCGGGGCAGACTTCGCGGCGGACTCGGGGAGGGCTGGCGGCAGAGGGCATGGCGTCGAGTGGTGACTGACCGGTCAGTCAGTGTATGCTCGCCGGCTTTGCGGGAGCAAGCTACAGGGGCAAGATTCTGCAATCCGGGCCTGCAGGGCGAGATTCCCGGCTCGCCGGTCCGCCTCCCGCCACCGGAGACCGTCATGACCTCACCCCTGATCGGCGCGCTGGCCGAGGGTCCGCTGGACATCGTCGGCGACGTGCACGGCGAGATCGACGCGCTGGATGAGCTGCTGGCGGCCCTGGGCTACTCCAGCGACGGGCAGCATCCGCAGGCCCGCCGGCTGGTCTTTGCGGGCGACCTGGTAGATCGTGGCCCCGACAGCCCGGCGGTGCTGGAACGGGTGCTGGGCATGGTGGCCGCGGGCCGGGCCCAGTGCGTGCTCGGCAACCACGAATTGAACCTGCTGCGCGACGTGGAGAAGCACGGCAATGGCTGGTGGGTAGCGCCCGATAAGCCCATGGAGTATCCGGCCCGCCCGTTAGCACCGGCCGACAAGCCCCGGTATAAGGCCTTCCTGCAGACTCTGCCGCTGATTCTCGAACGGCCGGATCTGCGCGTGGTGCACGCTTGCTGGCATCCGGATGCCGTCGCCAGTATCCGCGCGGCTGATGGCGAGGGCACAGGGGCACTGGATCTCTTTACCAATTTCCAGGCGCGACTGCCGCCTCGATGCCATCGCCACAGTCGATTCGGAGAATCAGATGGCAAACCCGGTAGCTGTGCTGACCTCAGGTGCGGAGCGGCCGGCACCGAGGCCGCTGTGGGCCGGCGGTCGCTGGCGGATGGTCGAGCGCGAAACCTGGTGGGACCACTACGCCAGTGAAATTCCGGTGATCATCGGCCACTACTGGCGGCGCTATAGCGAGACCAGCAAGACCCTGATGGACGAATACGGCCCGGACGTGTTTGCAGGCGTGGAACCGCACCATTGGATGGGCCAGCGACGTAATGTTTATTGCGTAGATTTTTCCGTCGGTGGCCGCTATGTGGAAAGGATCACCGGCGCGTCGGAATTTCAGTGTCGGCTGGCGGCGCTGCGGGTGCCGGAGTGGACCGTCGTGCATGACGACGGTGAAACCTGGGATATTGGCCCGCCAAACTGCGCGCGCTAGGCATGGTCTGACACGAACCCACCGCGCGTTCGTGTGAGCCGCAGTGTGAAAAACTCCACGCCCACGTGCCAGCCGCCGTCGGCGGGCCGGCAGTGTACGACCCTGCCGATGGCCTGCAGTAATTCGCTGTCGAGTTTTACGAACTGATCACGAACCAGGCCCTCGGTGGTGACAAAGCCCAGGCCACTCAGCGACACGTCGGTGACGGTGCCAAGAGCAGGCTTTTCCTGCGGCCAGGACACCCAGTAGCGAACTGGCATCTCCCGGGGCATCCGCTCCAATGCGCGCAACCAGTCAGCGTCCGAGCGCACACTTTTGAGGCGCAGCAGCGGGCTGCCACATTCAGTGCACAGGCTGTCAGGCGTTACCTGCTTGCCATGCCCCTCGTGGCAGAATGGGCACTGCTGCCCGCTGCCGCCGCCCGGGGTGCGCCGCCGGCGTGAACCGGTCTGCTCCGCCGCTGGCGCTTGTGCGTGCGCCTGCTGCCCAGTCGACAACTCGTCATCGTAGGCGGCGCGCTTTTGCGGGTTAGTCAGCACGGCATAGGCTTCGTTGATCAGGGCCGCGTCGCCATGATCGCCGCCCAGGTCCGGATGCATTTTCAACTGCTGCATCATCGTGCGGTAGCTCGACTTTATGACCTCGGTCGGTGCGTCCGGCTGCACGTGCAGAATTCGATAGTAATCAGGGCGGCTGTCGGTGGTCATTGGCCTGCGCTCAACCCTTCAGGTAGCGACTGTCGTCGAAAGTCCAGACCCAGCCGGGCCGCGTGGCCACCAGCACGGCAATGGCCGCGCCGTTGATGAAGCCTTCGGACAGCAACATCATTGGCAGGAATGGCAGGTAGTCGCGCCACAGATAGCCCAGCTCCACGATGCCGGCTGCCATCAACACCGCGCTCATCATCACGGTGGCGCCGGCCATGGCCAGCACCGCTGCCAGGTAACAGTTGATGAACACGTAGATGAAGAAGTTCGGCGGCAGGTGGCGAGATGCCAGCGCATGCACGAGCCATGTGAGTGCGGCCGGCAATACGAACAACAGCAGCGCGTTCAGTCCCAGGCCGCCGAGGTCACCCTGGCCGGTGAAGATTCCGGCCAGCAGCACGGGCACCGCAGCGAGACAGGCAAACTGCCAGCCGAACATCAGGGTGAGCGTTGTGACGCCGAAGAAGTGGAAGCCGAGGCCCGGCAAAATACCCGCGCGAATCCACCACAGCAGGGCCAGTGCAACGATGCCGCCGAACAATGCGTGTTGCATTTCGGTTTCCCGCAGGCGTCGCCATGGGGCGGTGACGGTGGCGGGAGCCAGCACGCCCAGCAGCAGGCCCCAGCCGGTGATTAGCCAGGTGGACGGCAGCAGGTTGGCGGTAACTTCCATCGGCAGGGTTCTGGCTTAGTCGAAGTACGGTGTCACGTCGCGGTTGGACACTCGATAGCAATTTACCAGCAGCCACTGCAGGTTCAGCCCGATGCGTTCCGCGCGCGGCTCGGTCCAGCCGTAGGTATGGGTGCGCACGCCGCCTTCCTCGCGCTCCAGCACGTACATCACCAGGGAGTTGCGAGTAAACGCACCGCGCTCGTTATTCATCGGCCACCGCACGTGGCGCAGCGTAATGCCGATCTCCCGCTGGTCCTTGGTCGTTATCCACTGCAGGCCCCCCTGGTCGTGCAGCGTGTCGATGACGTAGCGGTCAAAGTCCTCGTCGCGACCGCCGGCCACACCGGGGATATCGACGTAACAGCCGAACTCGCGGGCGCGCAGCAGCCTATTGGGCCGTTCGCCGTTCCAGCTCACCCACAGGCCGTTGGGATCCAGCTGCATTGCGAGCCCGCAGTCGCTCACCCCGGTGAACTGCCCGGCGTCCCGGCGCCATTCCACGACGCAGTCGTCACGCCCTGGCTCGTCGAAACGTATGGCCATGGCCACCAGTTCCGGATCAGCGGCGGCGGCCAGCCGGGCGGTCCACGTTTGCTCGGCGTCGCCGTCCCGCCAGCGGTACTGGAAGGTGTTTGCAGCACCGGCGGTATCCCTCTCCACGCGCAGGCTGGCACGGGCATGCCGCCAGGCTTCCGGCAGCTTCAGCCGCTGGTCGAAGTAGGCCTGGTTGGCGTTGTCATACAAACCCGGCAGCAGCTCGGCGATGACCTGCAGGTCGCGCTCGGCGGGGGTGCCGTCCTGGCCCTGACAAAAAACGATGCCCGGCGTTAGCAGCAGGAGGATAACTAGACATATATTGCGCACGTCATTCCTCCGTGGTTTCAACTGTCTTGCGGAACACGGTCCAGCTGGTCTCGTTTGGCCGCTCATCGTTCAGCGGTGGCGGCTCGAAGTAACTCGGATAACGCGCCTCGAGAATAGATCGCAAGGGTTCCGGAATCGAATCGCGGTCGAAGGTACTGCTGCCGGTGGCGTTGAATACCATCAGGCCGGGCCGGCTGCCCATTTTCATCCACGGCAGCCACTGGGCCACTCGCACCCAGGCGATCCACGAACGTTCCAGGCGGCGCGCCGGATCGAGCAATTCGTCAGCGGGATAGAAGGTGTCGAAAATTTCCATCGCGTGATAAATGCCGCCGACGTACTGCTGGAAGTCGCCACCCAGCGGATTGTCATAGAACAGCGGCACTTCGCTGGCCGACACGAGCAGCTCGCCGTAGCGACGCAGGGTGACTTCCCGGGCGTCGGCCTCGAAGCGCGGCGCGCGCATGTTCACCGGGTCGTTGGCCACGTGCACCACCGTCACACGCTCGCCGGTCCAGGGATTCACCCATTCGTCGAGTAACTCGTCAGTTTCCGGGTCGAGGTACAACATCACTTCGCGAGACACGCTGCGAAAACCGTCGCCGCGCTCGCTGTCACTCAGACTGGCACACTGACGAGTGTTCACGCCGATCAGGCTGAACAGGTGGCGATCCTTTTCTCCCGGTACCCGGCTGTAGGCTTTTCCCTGCCAGACGCCATAGCGCGTTACGCCCGCCTCGAGGGTGCCGCAGGTGGTCTTGCGGCCGATTTCCCAGGCCTGGCGGCCCGTGAAGCTCTGATCAGCCGCGGGTGCCAGCCCGACGAGTGCCAGGGCGCCAACGGCGATGGCAATGATTCTCAGCGTCATTCTTCGTCTCCCCCGGTCATGACCCCATTGTAAGATTGTGCCATTGATACCAGAGGCCCGGCCGGTGCGCACAACAAACAGTGGTTTGGGTGGCGACGACGCCGACGACTGACACCGGAGAGATACAGCGATGAGCAAACTGCAGGACTTCAATATTGACGGCATTGACGGCGGCGAGAATCCCCTTCAGAGCCTGGACGGGCAGGTGGTGCTATTGGTTAACGTGGCCAGCCAGTGCGGCCTGACACCCCAGTACAGCGGCCTGCAGCAGCTCTACACGGACCTGAAGGACGAGGGTTTTGCGGTCGTCGGCCTGCCGTGTAACCAGTTCGGTGCCCAGGAGCCGGGCAGCGAGGATGAGATCGTGCAGTTCTGCGAGACAAAGTTTGGGGTCGGGTTTCCGATGACCGAGAAGATCGATGTCAACGGCGACGGCCGGCATCCCCTATACGCCTGGCTCACGACAGACTTTCCGGACGACATCGAGTGGAACTTCGAGAAGTTTCTCGTCAACCGTGAAGGCCAGGTGGTCAAACGCTACCCGCCGGCCACTCCGCCTGACGACAAGGGCCTGCTGCAGGACATCGCCGACCTGCTGTAAACGTTTGGCCCCGCCTAGAGGGGTTCTTTCCCCGTCTGCCCTGCGTGGTAGGTGGTGTAGATGATCACCGGGATGTCGAGGCTGCCCAGGTGGGCTTCGAGTTCCGGGCGCACCAGGTCCCAGTCGAGACCGCCCACGCCGGTGGCCAGACGCGGCAACGCAATGCTGGTCAGGCGTTCTTTCTCGGCCCAGCCATGCAGCGCCTTCAGGCAATGGCCGAGGTTTTTCAGCGAGGCGCGCCCCGGGTGTCCGCCCTTGGACTTGGGTGCGTCCTGCGTAAACAGGTTGACCACGCGGACGCCGTCGGCGCCCATCCACGCCCACAGCCCACCCGGCTGGGGGTTATGAACGTGACAATAGTGCTTGAAGTCCTTGTACATGGCCGGCCAGCGTTCGCGCAGCGACAGGGCGAGCCCCTGGGCAAAGTTGTCGTGGGGCCCGACGCCGTGGGCAATGGCCTGGGCCCGGGTGAGCAGGATGTCGCCGGAAACTTCATGCAGCACGTTGAATTCTCCTATTCTGAGTAGCCATTGGGCCACGGTCCCCGCACCCCGGCTATCGTGGAAAATGCGGAGTTTCTCCGGCTCAGGCAGAATGCGCTCGCCATGCATGTCGTCACCCCCATAGAAGATAACGTTGATCGACTGGAAGTCGACGGGCGATCCATCTACCTGGTGGGCACGGCGCATGTGAGCTCGGCGAGCGCTGTCCTGGTGGACCGGGTGATTCGTGACCAGCGTCCCGACACCGTTTGCCTGGAGTTGTGCAATTCGCGGTACGAGACCCTGACGAATCCGGAGCGCTGGAAGGAAACCGACCTGTACTCGGTGATCCGCGACGGTCGGGCTTATGTTCTGATGGCCCAGCTGGCGCTCGCTGCCTTTCAGCGCAAGCTCGCCCGGGAATTCAAGATCCGGCCCGGTGAGGAAATGCACCGGGCCATGCAGGCAGCGAAAGCAACCAACGCCGAGATCGTGCTGGTGGATCGCGAAATCCGCACGACGCTGAAGCGTGCCTGGTCCGGCGCGGGCTTCGGCGCCATGGTGCGCATGATCTGGTCCCTGGTGGTATCGATGTTCAACCGCGAAACCGTCACGGCAGAAGAAGTCGAAAAACTCAAGGGCAACGACGAACTCACGGTGATGCTGGAAGAGTTTTCCGGGGCGTTACCCGGAGTTAAGACCGCGCTGATCGATGAGCGCGACCAGTACCTGGCGGCAAAGATACGCAGTGCGCCGGGCCAGCGCGTTGTGGCGGTAGTGGGCGCGGGCCATGTCCCCGGCATCAAGCGCATGTTCAGCGACGAGATTGACCTGGTGGCCCTCGAGACGTTGCCGCCGCCGAAACCGATTTTTCGGATTATCGGTTGGGGCGTGCCGCTACTGCTATTCGCGCTGGTGGGCGCCGGCTTCGTATTTTCCGGTCGCGAGACGGGCGAGCAGATGATCATTGCGTGGGTGCTCGCGAACGGCATCGCGGCGGCGGCCGGCACCGTGATCGCGCTGGCCCACCCGGTTACGATCGTGACCGCGTTTGTGGCCGCGCCGCTAACCTCCCTGAACCCCACGATCGCGGCCGGCTGGGTGTGCGGGCTGGTCGAGGCCTGGCTGCGCAAACCGCGGGTGCTGGACCTGGAACGCGTCGGTGAAGATGTCGCCACGGTGGGCGGCATCTGGCGCAACCGTGTGACCCGCGTCCTGCTGGTTGTGATTCTTGCCAACCTCGGCAGTTCGCTGGGCACCTTTATCGGCGTGGGCTGGATCCTGACTCTGTTCGGTGACTGAGTCATGACGAAGCTGCGCATCGAGATCGTGTCCGACCCGGTTTGCCCGTGGTGTTACATCGGCAAGCGGCGCCTCGATGCGGCCCTGACCAGCCACCCGGAGATTACGGCGGAGATTCGCTGGTCACCGTTTCAGCTCACGCCAGATATGCCTCGGGACGGACGCGACCGCGCAGAACACTACACAGCAATATTCGGCGCTGAGCGCGCTGCGCTGATTCGCGACAGCATGGCCGAGACCGCGCGTGAGGAGGGTCTCGATTTCCAGTGGCGCGATGGCGCTCGCTCGCCCAACACGCTGGGGGCCCACGTGCTGATGGACGTGGTCGCCGGCACCCCCGGTTGCGACACGTCGGCCCTGGCGGAGGCCTTGTTTCACGCCCACCATGTCGATTGCGCAGACCTGGGCGATCCAACCGTGTTGACAAAGCTGGGCGTCGAGGCGGGGCTCGATGCAGAGACGCTGCGCGCGGCCCTGGCGGACACGGCGCGCGAGAATCGCGTGCGGGCGCAGATTCAGAAGGCCGCAGACCGCGGGGTGAGCGGTGTGCCGTGCTTCATTTTCAACGATCGTTATGCGGTGTCCGGCGCCCAGCCGGCCGACGCGTTTGCGGACCTGCTGGTCCGCCTTGCGTCGCCCGACTAGGTCCGTTCTTCCGGGCCCGGGCGCCGGCTCGTGTCCACGGCCCGGCCGATGCTGATGCCCGGTTGCGCGCGCCCGGCCAGCAGTTCTGCCAGGTAGCCGGGCGCCACGAAGTGGCAGTAGTGAATGCCACGGAAACGCGGCGGGGCCTGCGCAAAACGCGGGTCCGTGAAATCCACGCGGAAGCCCTTGGCCTTGATGTGCAGTGCGCCGTCGGCGTCGGTCCGGGTGGCCCGGTACGGGGCCAGCCAGTCCGGGCCGGTCATGCCCGGTTCCTCGTCGTTGCTCACGGTTTCCACTGGGTCGAAGATGATGGTGGTGTAGGCCGGGCGCAGGTTGCCGCGCGTCAGTTTTTCGAACACGGCCCGGTTCATGTCCTGGCAGGCCCCGTCCGGCCCGGCCGTGCCGTCGCCAAAAGCCAGGTTCAGGTGGTCGGCGCTCTTCAGCTTGCAGGAAATGCCGACGGCGGCGCCGTCCGCGTCGCGCCAGACATACTGCTGGATGGTCGGGCCGTCGATCACGGCCTGCGACTTCACGAAGGCCTCGAAATCGTCGTGGATCTTCACCCGCACGGGATGCGGTGAATGCCAAAGCCACGGTCACTGATCTAACCTGGCGCATTGCCAGCCTTCCACTTGATGTTGCAGCCGATGCTCGGCCGTTGATCCGTCGGCACGGGCTCGCCGGCGAGCACCGCGTCTGTCGCCATGCGCAGGTCTATACCGGTCACTGGTAAGTCGTTGCCCGGGCGGCTGCCGTCGAACTGGCCCCGGTAGACCAGCCGCCGGTCCGCGTCGTACAGGAAAAAGTCCGGCGTGCAGGCCGCCCGGTAGGCTTTTGCCACCGCCTGGCTCTCGTCGTACAAATACGGAAAGGAATATCCGAACTGCGCGGCCGCCTGCTGCATCCGCACGGGTGCATCCGCGGGATGCGTCGTGGCGTCGTTAGAGTTGATCGCGACCACGGCGAGTTGCCGCTCCTGGTACTCTCGCGCGAAAGTCACGAAGGCTTTGCGCACGTGCTTCACGTAGGGGCAGTGATTGCACCAGAAAGCCACCAGCAGTGCAGGCTGTTTGGCAAAATCCGCAAGCAGTACGGTTCGTCCGTTCACGTCCGGCAGCGCGAAATCCGGCGCCGGCAGGCCCAGTTCGGGCATGTTAGACGGGGTCAGGGTCATGGTTGAAGGGTCCCCAGGGAAAGCTGGTACCGTAGCGGAAGCGATAGCTTGCAGCCAGCGGGGATCATTTCGGCCGCGGGCGGGTCAAAATGTTGATGCGAAGCGGTCTGATTGTACTGGTGCTGCTCGGTGCCGCAGCGGTTGCGGATGAGCATGGGAGCGCGGGCGAAGACGCCGAGGTGCTGGAAGTGCCGGGCACGCGCAACTGCGTGCCGCTGAGAAGTATCGACCGCACGCGAGTCGTGGATGACCAGACCATTCTGTTCTATATGCTCGGTCCCGACGTGTACGTGAATCGCCTGCCACGCAAGTGCAACGGCCTGAAGCGGACCGATGCCTTCAGCTACGCGACTTCTCTGTCGCAGTTGTGCCACCTCGACGTGATTCGCGGCTTGCGTAATTTTGGCGGTGAGCTGTCGCCCACGGTGGCGTGCGGGCTCGGCAAGTTCGTCCCCATCAGCAAAGAACAGATCGAACTCCTGCTGGCCGAGCCGAAAATAGAACCCGAGGCGGTCGAGCCCGAAATACAGCCGGTGACGCCGGAGATCGAAAACCCTGACGGCGCCGCCGCCGAGCCAGCCGACTGAACTATTCCGCCGCCTTCTGGGCTTCCAGATAGGTTTCGAATTCCTCCGGTACCTGGTCTTCCAGCATCCGGCGCACCATGGTTGCCGGCGCCATCGGCGCCTCTGCATAGGCCACCAGTTTCCAGTCGCCGTCTTTCTTGCGCAGCACCGCCATCACCCGGTCCCAGCTGGACATCGCTTTCTGGCGCCTGACCTTGATGTCGAAACGCAGGTGATAGGTGGCCACCGCAAGGTCATCGGCCAGGTAGCTCGCGCGGACATCGGAATATTCGTTGTAAATGCCGTCGAGAATCTTCACGCCCGGCACCGGGTTGAAGTACTTGTCGATGCGCTCCCAGCCGTGCATCGGCGGGTCGACTTCTTCGGCCATGTAAATGGCGCCGCCAAAGCCGCGGTCCCACATCTTGAGCAGCGCGTCGTAGTCCTGCCGGTTGTACAACTCGGCATATTCGTCCAGGAATGCCTGGATCTCTGCCGACAGTTCCGCATCGAAGCGTTCCGGAACCTTGGAAAAGTTGTCGTGGGCGCCGGACAGCGCCGCGGTGGCAAAAAGACAGGCCAGTGTGCCGGTCAGCAGCTTGTGCATGATTGTTCTCCAGCCGGGTAAGCGCCCCGATTATGCTCGGCGTGGGCCACGCGTCCGCTAGGATCCTGCTTCCCGCCACTCAATGGACGCACCATGACCGAAATCGGCATCGTGATGGAGGCCTCTCCCGGCTACACGGCCCGTCTTGCCGGGGAAATCGAGGCCATGGGCTTCGATGTGCTGTTATGCCCCGACACCCAGAACCTGAGCCCGGATCCGCTGGGTCAGCTGTCGCTGGCGACCCAGACGACCAGCCGGCTGAAGCTGGGAACCGGCGTGACCAACCCGGTGACCCGCGACGTGGCGGTGACCGCCGGCGCGCTGGCAACACTGCAGGCCGAGTCAGGCGGGCGCGTGATCTGCGGTATCGGCCGCGGTGATTCTTCTGCCGAACACATCGGCCGGCGTAACGCGACGACCGCGCAGCTCAAGACCTTCGTCGAACGCCTGCAGGCCTATACGCGCGGCGACACTGTCGACCGTGACGGCACGCCGTCGGCCATGCGCTGGTTTGACTCCGTCGATGTCGATCCGGTGCCCGTGGATATTGCCTGCACCGGGCCGAAGACTATTCGCATGGCCGTGGACACGGGCGACCGCGTTAGCTTCGCCGTTGGCAGTGCACCGGAACGGCTGCAGTGGGCCCTGCAGGTTGCACTGGACCGGCTGGCAGAGACTGGCCGGCCGCGCGACGACCTGAGCATCGGCGCCTACGTGAACCTGGTCTGCGATCCGGACGAGGCGCAGGCCATCGACCTGGGGCGCATGATCTCCGGCATGGTGGCGCACTTTGCCGGGATGCGGGACGCGCCGCTGGATCACCTGCCGCCGCAGCTCAAGCCCCTGGCCGAGATGATGCAGACGGGCTACGACATGGCTCACCACGCCCAGGAGGAGGGCAGTCACCTCGGCGCGGTAACGGACGAGTTTGTCGACTGGTTCTCTATTTGCGGCCCCCCGGAAAAATGCCGGGAGCGCCTGCAGGCCCTGGTTGCCCTCGGGCTCGACCATATCTACCTGCTGGGCGGCTCGCGGGTTGCCCATCCCCACGGTGCGAGGCAGGCGGCCATGGTGGACCAGGTCCGGCTGTTCGCCGAAAAAGTGCTGCCGATATTCCATAAGCTCTGATCGCCGCAGCGCCGCGTGATTCCAGTCACGGGCGCGACGACCACTTGCGTCTATGCTGCGTCAGTGGATCTTTACTACCTCCCGGCCTTCGCGGTCTATGCCGCCATTGCAACGGCCACCGCACTCGCTTACCTGGGCCTCGCCACCGTCGCGGCCTGGGCCTTTGCGCTGTATCACCGCCGCCGGCTCCGGGCGCGCCCGTCGCAGGCCGGCGCCGCGGTGCGCAGCGTGCTGAGCGATGCAGACGGACGGCTGCGCCGTCACACTACCGCCATGCTGCTGTTCGTCGTCGGCGCTGGCCTGCTGTCGGTGTTTGGTGAACGCGGCTGGTGGGCCGATTTACCCCTGCGCCTGTGGGCCGTGCTGGTGGCGGGGCTGGTCATTCTCCACGGCTACGGTGTGGTCCGCCTGGTGCAGCTCATCCGCTACCGCGCACGGCTGTGCCGGTTGCTGGACCTGCAGCAAGATTTGCACGCGCGCCTGCACGAGGCGCAGGCCCGGGGTTACCGGCTGCATCACGCCGTCCCGGCGGGTGATTTCTGCATCGACACCGTCGTGACGGGTGAGAATGGAATCTACGCGCTGCGCATCCTGCTGCCGCCGCCCGGCGCAGAAAATGCCGTCCTGCGCGACGGGCGCCTGACCTTCGGGCCCAACGAGCAGGTCATGAACATTGTGCCGGCGCTGGCCGGCGCCCGGGTGCTGGGGCGCGAGCTGCAGGAAGCCACCGGGCTGGGGGTTTCCGTGCAGACCGTGCTGATCGTGCCAGGCTGCAGCACCGAATCCGGTGCAGATCAGAACTGCCTGCTGGTAAACCTGGAGACTTGCGGCAGCTTCGTGGGCTGGCGCAACGACACGGGCTTCCTGATGGCCGACGACCGCCGGCTCATCGACGCCTGGCTGGCTGAACGCGCCAGCCGGCCCGACCGGGCGGCACGAAATGCTGTGCGCGCCACCCTGGGTGAAGCGCTTCCGCCGCCGGTACTAGTCTGAGCCTGCAGCCTCCCGCCGGCTGTCGATCACCTTCTTGAACTCCCCGGCGGAGCTGGTCATCACCGGCCCCAGCCATTCTTTCGGTGCTTCCAGGTATTTCGGGAAGTTCTTCTCGGTGTAATCGAGGATGTAGCGTGGCAGGTCGCCCACGCCGCCGAGCAGCTTCATGCTGTGGCTGTGGAAGACCATCGTGCCGGGATTAGCGCCCATCTGCATCCATGGCAGCCAGTCGGCCACCCGCGACCAGGACATGACGCAACTGGCCGACGTGATGTCCGGGTTCAGGATTTCACTTCTGCGACCCGTGATGCCCCACAGTTCCGCGTGCTGGTCCTTGTCGCCGGAGGAATAGATGGGGTACTCCGAGCGGCTCAATGCTGCCGGCTTGAAGATATAGAAATTCCACTGGAAGACCACGTCGTCGCCGTAGGCCACGTAGGGGTAGGGCGGTGACAACACCGGGTTGCCCTGGCGCGTGAATACCCCGTTCACCGGATCGTTGGCGATGTGGAAGACTTCCACCTCACGCCCGCCTAGCCACGGGTTTTTCCAGGCCTCCAGGATCTCGCCGGAGTCCGGGTCGAGGTAGTAGAGCACCTCGCGGCTGAAGATCCGCCAGCCTTCTTCTACTTCCTCGATGCGGGATGCGCCGATGCCGAAGGTTTTGAACAGGCGCCGGTTGCTTTCCTGGTCCACCATGGCCCACGCCTCGCCGGGAAAGGCGAAAAAGCAATCTTTCTCGGCCAGGTCCGCGCGCAGCTTCAGCATGGCCATGAAGTTGGTTTCCGGGTCATCCAGATCGAGTTGCGGGTCGCGCGGGATGTCCAGCACCGAGGTGCGGGTCATCTGCAGAGGGCCGGGGCCGCGAGACCGGTGCGCACCGGCAAAGGCGCCACCGGCGGCGCCGGCAGCAGCCAGCCCGGTACCGGCGCTCAGCAGCTGGCGCCGCGACAGGCTCGCTTCGTGGGAAGATTTTTTTCGTTCGGACATCGGCTCAGCCTCCGGACATGGGGAGATATGCCGATTGTTGCTGTCGCGGGCCCGGGAACCCAACGCCGCCGCGGTAGATATCCGCAGGCCGATCAGGCCCAGAGATGCGTGTCTTTCTCGATGACCTGCGACGGCGTGCCGACGATCAGCGGATCGGCCCCGTGCACGATGTGCTTGTCCTTGTCGGTGTAGTCGAGGCTGGCGAGAAAGTGCTGCATGCAGTTCAGCCGCGCGCGCTTCTTGTCGTCGGACTTGATGATCGTCCACGGCGCGTCGGCGGTATCGGTGTAGAAGAACATGGCCTCCTTGGCCTTGGTGTATTCGTCCCACTTAGTCTGCGACACGCGGTCGATGGGGCTGAGTTTCCAGTGCTTCAGCGGGTCGTGCTCGCGCGAGGCGAAGCGGCGATGCTGCTCGTCCTGCGTGACCGAAAACCAGTACTTGTAGAAACGAATTCCGGAACGCACCAGCATGCGCTCGAGCTCCGGGACCTGGCGCATGAACTCCAGGTACTCCATCGACGAGCAGAAATTCATCACGCGTTCCACGCCGGCCCGGTTGTACCAGGAGCGGTCGAAGAACACCATTTCGCCCGCCGTGGGCATGTGCTGGATATAGCGCTGGAAATACCACTGGCCGGCTTCCAGTTCCGACGGTTTTTCCAATGCCACCACGCGTGCGGCACGCGGGTTCAGGTGCTCCATGTAGCGCTTGATCGTGCCGCCCTTGCCAGCCGCATCACGGCCTTCCATTAACACGACGATGCGCTGGCCGGTCATCTTGACCCAGTTCTGCACCTTCAGCAGCTCCGCCTGCAGTTCCTGCTTGTGCCGCTCGTACGGGGCCCGACGAATCTTGGTCTTGTAGGGATAAACGCCCTTGCGGAACAGCTCGCGAATCTCCTCGGGGCTGTGGCGCAGTTCGCCCAGCAGCAGGGACTTGCGCCGCCGCCGCTTCTTTTTCGACGGTGCTTCAGGCGCGATGTCCTGCTCGCGCACCTGCGTGGCGCTTTGGCCCTCCGCGGGATCTGCGGGCGCAATTCGGACGCTCTTCAGTGTGTCTTGGCTCATAGCTTGCTTGCCGTGGAACAGGGGGTCAATTGTTAAACATTCTGCCGACATTTCTTATAGCCCGGAATAGGTACATGCCGCGCGGTAGTAATTCGCAGAACTGCGAATTGCGCCCGGAGTTCTGTCAAACGGGGTACCAGCGCACACCAGCTGCGGCCGATAAACGGACATGTCCCTCGCCGTCACCCTGCAGAATCTCGCGAACCTGGTCCGGTTCACGCCGCCGATCGCCCCGAGCCCGGCCGGCGGGACGCGTGACGCGGCCGTCGCCAACCGGGCCAACCTGGTGCAGGCGCAGCGCCAGCTATTCGAGCTCTTCGAGTCCATCGTGAAGCTAGACACGGCGATCAACGGCAGGTCGAAGCTGCGCCTGGCGCTGCCGGTGGCCAGGTCCGAGCCCGGCCTGGCCCTGGACCTGAGCACCTACGCTGCGCGCCTGGACTCCATTGAAGAGATCAACGCGACGCCGACTTCGTTCACGCCCTTCGGCCCGGACTGGGACGACGGTTCCACGGCGCTGCTGACGGTGACCGGCGCCTATGACGGCTCGGACGGCAGCGGTAACCTGTCGTTCGAGGTGCGCCGCCCGGGCGTGCGTGGGGAGGACCGGCTGCGCGTCCGGGTGCGTGATCCGCAGAACAGCATCATCCGCACCTTCACGGTGCAAGACAATCACCCGCTGGACCGGCTCTATGACCTGCGCAACGGGCTGTCCGTCACCGTGGGCGAAGGCTTCCTGAGCAACCGCGACACCACGACGGTGGCGGTCTTCGACGCGGTGGGCAGCGTGGTGGATCCGGACAAAGCCTTCAACGGCGTGCGCAACGACAACCCGAACCTTGAGTTCGGCCTGCCGCCAGTCGTCGACGGTGGCTTCCAGCTCAACGGCGAGGCCATCGCGGTGAACGCCAGTGACAGCGTCACCAGCGTGATCACGCAGATCAACCAGTCGGCGGCCGGCGTGACTGCGACCTTCAACCCGCTGACCGAGCGCATCGAGTTCGTGCAGAACACGCCGGGCGAGGCGCCAACCATCGCACTGTCCGGGGATACGTCGAACTTCCTGCAGGCTGCGAAGCTCTCGGCCGCTGTGGTCACGCCCGGTAAAGATCCCGACAACGAGCGGCCGCTGGCGGATCTGGCCATCTTCGCCGGCACGCAGAGCGGCAGCTTCACGATCAACGACCAGGCCATCGCGCTGGACGTGCAGAACGATTCGCTGGATGACGTGGTCACCCGCATTAACGCCGCAAACGCCGGGGCCGTGGCGAGCTTCGATCCCGGCTCCGGTCAGATAACCCTGACCGCGGCCGAGGGCGCCAGCGAACTCGAGCTCGGCAGCAACGGTACGGCGCTCTTCCCCGCGCTGAATTTGCCGGAGGGTCGGGTCGATCCTGAAGCGCGGGCGGACGGGGTCAGTCGACGGCGCATCCAGCGGATCGTCGCGGCCGTCGCAGAGGTAGCCGATGGTCTCAACACGTTGTTCAGCAATCGTGGCCTGCTGAATGGCAAGGACCCCAGCGTGATCGCGTTGCGCAACCAGATCGAGACTGCGGTGGCCGGGGTTTTCGGCGGCGGTACGGGTCGACTCGACAGCAACGTCGGCCTGCGCTTCAATCGCGAGCGCGCGTTACGCGACCTGGGTAAATTTGTCGAACTCGACCGGCGCAAGCTGGCCCGCTTGCTGGAGAAGCGCGGCAGCCGAGTCCGCTCATTTTTCAACGGCGGGAGCCAGCAGAGCGGCTTCACATCATCGGTGGCCGGCACCATCGAGGGCTCAATCCGCAGTCTGGCTTCGATCCTCGGCCCGCGCGGCACGCTACTCGATGTGCGAGCCTGACGGCGGGGCGCCTGCCGGTTCTAGCTCATCCAGCCGCGCAGCACGTCCATGTACTCGGCATTGACCTCGGCGAAGGCGTCCGGGGCGCCTTTCTGCAGCAGTGCCCGGTTGGTCTCCGGGAATTTCTCCCGGCCACCTTCCTCCGGCCACTGCCGGGTCGCGTCGATCACGATCTTGCTGGTGCGCCCGTAGCTCGGCTGGCTCGGGTCCGTGAACAGGCCCGGCCCATCGTCGACAATGTAGTGAGCGTTCTTCGGCTGCCAGCGCGCGCCGACGGCGGCCAGCACCTCGGTGTGATTCAGCACGTTGATGTCTTTGTCGACCACGATCACGACCTTGGCGATGCCAAAGCCCGACACCACTTTCTTGCCGGCTTCGATGCCCTGCCCGGGTGCGGTCTTGTCGATGCTCATGAAGATGCAGCCCATCGCGTACTGCGGCGTGTGATAGGCGATCAGGTTCGGGATGCGCCGGCGCAGGAACTCGTCGTACTGCGCTTCCTGCGGCGCGGTGACCATGCCCTTCTGCATGCCGGTGAACGCGTTCATGAACCACGGGTTCTTCCGGTGCGTGACCGTGGTGATGGTCATCCAGAAATTTTCTTCCTTGTACTGGCCGAGGTAGCTGAACATCTCGCCGAAGGGGCCCTCCGGTTCCATGGGTTCCTGTAGCGGTACGATGCCTTCGATGATCATCTCGGCATGGGCCGGCACCATCAGGTCGCTGTCTTCGGACTTCACCACCTCGACGGGTTTGCCGCGCATGCCGCCCGCAATAGCGACTTCGTCCACCGGTTTGGGTTTCGGCCCGAAGCGCAGCGCGACCCTGGTGCCGCTGATCATCCAGATCACCGGGTCCTGGCCCAGCACGATGGACAGCTTCGCGTACTCCTCCCCGCGCTCCTTCGCGGCCATCAGCATTTTCCAGTTGGTCTGGTTGGGTTCCGGGTTCACGCCCAGCTTGCGCGGGCCCTTGATCTGGCAGCGGTAGGTGCCGAAGTTCGGGCCCATCTCGCTGTCGACCATAAAATGCGAGCCGGTATTCACATAGCGCCCGCCGTCTGCCGGGTTGGTCTGGATGAACGGGAACTGCGTGATGTCGATTTCGTCGCCCTTCAGCACCACTTGTTTTACCGGGGCCTCGCTGCGCCTGACCTCCACCGGCGGGATTTCCGGGTAGCGGCCCTTGTTGGCCCTGACCATTTCGGTCATGTAGGCCTTTGCCTTCCAGTAGCTGTCGTGATAGCTGTTCCAGTCAGGTTCCAGCCCCCAGATCAGGCATTCGCAGAACCAGTGCGCCTGCACGTTGCCGATGACCGGGCCCTTCATCCACTTGCCGTCCACCTTGATCTCTTCGAAGACCACGGCGGGAGAGGCGTACTTCCCGAACATGTCGGTCATGCGGTAGAACAGGGCCGTGGCGTGGTAGCGGTCCTGGTCGATACGCGGCACGCGCATCACCAGGCCGTTGTTTTCCATCATGGCCATGTAGTCGCGAATCGAGTCGAAAGGCGCCCTGGGCCCCTTCATAAACTTTTTGTTCGCTTTGCCGGGGCTGCGATGGCCGATGGCCTTGGTGTCACCCGCGAGGCTCAGGGCCGCCAGCCCGGAGGTGGCCGCCAGCAGCTCCCGCCTGGAGAAGGGGTTCAGGGTGTTGTCGTCTTTCTCTGCCATGGTGATTCCTCGGCCGGGTCCCGGCTGGTTTGGATTATTCTGGCCCGCCGGCCGGGTAGGGGGGAAAATGCCGTTCCAGCCTGTCCGAAGGCTGATCACGGCGGGGTAGAATCGCGCCATGGCAGGTCTCCTGGTCCGCACCCTGATCATCGCCGTGGGCATTGGCCTGGCCTCGTGGCTGATTCCCGGCGTGCAGGTAGAGGGCCCCGGCACAGTGCTCGTCGCGGCGCTGCTGCTGGGCCTCGTGAACGCGCTGGTCCGGCCCCTGCTGGTCGTGATGACCTTTCCGATCACGATCCTGACCCTGGGGCTGTTCCTGCTGGTGATTCACGCCGGGATGTTCGGCCTAGTGGCGTGGCTGCTCAGCGGCTTTTACGTCAGCGGCTTTTTCTCCGCGCTGTTCGGCGCGCTGATCGTGAGCCTGACCAGCACGATGGCGTCCTGGTACATCGGCCCGGACGGTCGTTACCAGGTGCTGATCATTGAACGCCGTGAGGAATAGATTCGCGGGTCGCCGGCACGAAGACGCCGGCGCTGCTTCTTCGTACAGGTATGGCGATTGGTTACCGGCCCGCGGCGCCTGCGTCTCGGTTTCGACTAGCTGCGGTGGCGGATGACGACCTTGCCGAGGTGGCTGGACTGCGCCATGAAAGCCATCGCGTCGACGGCATCTGCGAAGTCGAACACGCGAGCGATCTCTGCGTCGATGCGGTTCGCGTTCATGGCGGCGGCGAGGTCGGTCAGCATGCGGTGGCTTGCATTGCTGATGGCACGAATTGCGAGGTTCTTCTGGAACAGTTGCGGTAGCGTCGGCAGCTGTTCGGGCATCGGCCCGGTCCCGATCATGATTATGCGGGCCTCGACGCCGGCGGCCAGCATGCTCTGGTCGAGCGTGCGCCGGCCGACGTTCTCCAGCACGATGTCTGCGCCACCGTCCGTGGCTGCGAATATTTCATTGCCCCACTCGGGCGTCGTGTCGTAGTTGACGGTCACGGACGCGCCGAGTTCCCGCATCAGCTGCAGCTTGTCATCGCTGGACGAAGTGACTGCCACCTTTGCGCCGGCGGCGAGCGCGAGCTTTACGCCGTAGCTGGACACGCCCCCGGTGCCCAGGCTCAGGACCCAGTCGCCCGGGCGCACGCGGGCGGCTTCGAACAGCGCGTGCCACGCGGTCACCCCGGCCACCGACAATGTGGCGCCGGTCTCGAAACTCATGCCGTCCGGCAGCTTCACGAGATTGGCGGCCGGCAGCACTATCTGGTCGGCCAGCCAGCCGTCCACCGAGTTGCCCACGTCGCGCAGGTAGAAACGCGGTTGCCAGGCGCCGTCCAGCCAGTCGAGAAAATGGTTGGCCGTAACCCGGTCGCCCACGGCCACGCCGGTGACCTTATCGCCGAGGGCCACCACCACGCCGGCGCCGTCGCTGAGCGGAATGCGATCGGGCACCACCCCTGGCGGAAAGGGTCCGCCGATGATGCCGAGATCGCGCGCATTGATGGCGGAGGCGTAGACATCGATCAGCACCTCCCCGGGACTTGGCATCGGTGCCGGGCGCTCGATCCTGGTCAGCGCACCCAGGCCCTGGCGATCACCTACCACCCAGGCACTCATGCTGTTGCCGGCCTGCGCGCGAGCGCCCGCCGCGCTGGTCAATGCCGCACCGGCCAGCCCGGCACTGGCGAGAAACTGTCTGCGGTCCATGGTCTGTCACTCCCTCAGCATTCTCTGCAATAACTCAGCGTGGCAAAGTCCGCACCCGCTCGCCAACTCCTGGTGGGAGCGGCTTTAGCCGCGATCAGGGAGCCTGCGAACCCGCTCGCGGCTACAGCCTCGCCTGCAGCGCAGCATCAGCAATCATTCTGCACTCTGCCAGGTAGCGCCGCCGCGCGTAGCCGGCGAACAGCAGCACCGGAATGCCGAACAGCGCGGGCACGAGCGCCGTCGCATATTGAATGCCTGACTCTCCAAATACGTAGTCGGCCAGAAGGCCCACCGCCGGCGGACCGATGAGCAATCCGCCCAGGCTGGTGACCATGTAGAACAGGGCGGAGACCTGGCCGCGCATGGTTGCCGGTGCAACGTTCAGCAGCGCAATCGGCGCCGCGGCCGATACCGTGGACATGCCCACCAGGTTGAACAGCCACACACCGAAGGCGAGTTCTCCGGTGGGCATCAGCGGCGACACGGTGCCCATCACGATCAACAATGCGCTGCCGACGAGCATCACCTGCACGGGGCCGTCCGGCCGGCCGTTCTTGTAGAGCCGGTCCGATGCCCAGCCCGCGACATTCACGGTGATGGGCCCGAGAATTACCAGCGCCAGGCCGCTCCACAGCGCAAAGCGTTCGATGGGCCAGTTCCAGGTGCGCATGTACAGCGCGGCGAAGAAGGTCTGGCTGTAGGCCACGGTTGTCATGACCAGCGGAAAGGCAACGAAGCTCAGGTAGGTGGAGCGCCGCTGCCACAGGAACCCGAGTGTCTCAGCAATGCTGGCCCCTGTTTGGGTGGCGGCGCGTTCCTGCCGTGCCGGCTCACGGGACAGGAACAGCAGCAGCGCCACCAGCAGGCCGGGCAAGCCCACCACGACGAACGTGAATTGCCACGGTTTGACGTCGCCCAGCATCGGCAGCTGCAGCTGTTCCACAGACTTGGCCCAGGTGAGCACCGCGGCACCGCCCAGGGCCGCGATGCCGGCGCCCAGCGACTGCGCAGCCGTATAGAACGCAATGGGCCGGCCGCGGCGGTCCGGAGGAAAGCTGTCGGAGATCATCGACAGCGCGCACGGGGCCAGCGTCGCTTCGCCCACCCCAACGCCGACGCGGGCCAGGAACAGCTGGCCGAAGTTGCGGGCCAGGGAAGATGCGGCCGTGGCCAGCGACCACAGCGCGATGCCGCAGCCAAGAATTACCGTGCGACGCATGCGGTCGGCCAGCCAGCCCAGCGGCAGGCCGGCGGCGGCATACAGCACGGCGAAGGCCGGCCCGATCAGCAGCCCCATTTGCGTGTCCGACAGCCCGAGGTCCGCCTTGATGGGTTCTACCAGCAGCCCGAGGATGTAGCGGTCGACGAAGTTGAAAACGTAGGCCACGGTGAGCAGGACCACCGTGTACCACGCATAACCCGCGTTGGGGTAGCGGGGGCTGCTAATCTTCGCCGTCCCAGTAGTCGGCCAGTTCGCCGTCGCGGGACATGAAACCCGAGAAACCTTTGTCGGTGATGTGGAACGCGCCGGTCTTCTGCGAGTCCGGGTAGTAGCAGATTTCCGGTGATTCCATGGAGCTCAGGGCCAGGTACTTAAGCTCCGCGTCGGAGTCGTTCACGATCTGGTGCGCGCGGTCCGGGCCGGGCGGCGTGTAGATCACGTCACCCGTCTTCACCGGGTACTCGCCATCGGCGTAGCGAATCATTCCCTGCCCCGCGATGATCACGAAGGCTTCTTCCTGGGCGTAGTGCCCGTGAAAAGGCCAGGCGCGTTTCCCGGGCGCCAGCACCACCAGCCCGCAGCCGATCTTCTGCATGCCCAGGGTGCGGCCCACGCGGCCGAGCTGGGCGGAAAACCTGTCGCCGTGGCCGAAGTCGTTCAGTTCCAGGTCATCCAGGTTAACGATTGGGGGTGCGTCGCTCATTGTTCACGTCTCCGTATTAGCTAGCCGCAGCGCTTCGAGATCTTTGCCCGCGGGCTTTTGGAAGAGCCGCAGGCCGAAGTCGCCGGCAATGGCCAGCAGGTGGTCGAATATGTCGGACTGGATGTCTTCGTACTCGCCCCAGGCCGTCGTGGTGGTAAAGCAATAGAGTTCTATGGGTAAACCTTCGGGCGTTGGCGGCAGCTGGCGTACCAGCAGCGTCATGCCGTCGGCGTGAATGCGGGGGTGGTTGACCAGGTAGTTCTTAATGTAGGCCCGGAAGGTGCCAACGTTGGTCAGCCGGCGCTGGTTGACCTCAGCTTCGGTGGCATGGGGCAGCCGGGCGTTGTAGTCCGCCAGTTCTTTTTCCTTCGCCTGGACGTAATCTTTCAGCAGCGCAAAACGCTTGAAGCGTTCCACCTCCTCGTCGCTCAGGAAGCGAATGGAATTCTGGTCAACGTACACGGCCCGTTTTATGCGTCGTCCGCCCGACGCCGACATGCCCCGCCAGTTCTTGAAAGACTCGGCGATCAGCTTGTAGGTCGGAATGGTGGTGATGGTCTTGTCCCAGTTCTGCACCTTCACCGTGTGCAGCGCGACGTCGATGACATCACCGTCGGCCTTGTACTGCGGCATCTCGATCCAGTCGCCGACTCGCACCATGTCGTTAGCCGTTAGCTGCACGCTGGCCACCAGCCCCAGGATCGTGTCTTTGAAGACCAGCAACAGGATCGCGGTCATGGCCCCAAGTCCCGACAGCAGCAGCAGCGGCGAGCGGTCGAGTAGGACGGCAATGATCAGGACGCCGCCGATCAGGTAGATGCCAATTTGCAGCAGTTGCACGACGCCTTTCAGTGGGCGTTCGCGCGATACCGGGTGGCCCTCGTAAATATCGTTGGCCGCGCCCAATGCCGCGGTCAGCGTCAGGGTCAGCATCAGCACCATGTAAGCCACGGTGACGTTCGCGGCGAGGGCCGCCAGCTGGTCCGGGAGGCCAGGGATGAACTGGAGGCCGAAATAGATGATCAGCGCGGGCACCAGCTGGGCCAGGCGCCCGAACACGTTGCGTCCCACCAGCGCGTCGTCCCAGGTCACCTGCGTGCGCCGGGCCACCGCCCGCAGACTGCTCAACAGGATTCTCTTGGCGACCAGGTCGGCGACCACCGCCACGGCCAGCAGCGCACCGATGATGGCGAAGGTAGCGATAGTCGGTGGCAGGCTATCCAGCAAATTCTCTATGGCGGGCATGGCGCGACCTTAGCAGCCGCGCCGCACGCGGTGCCACATTCGGGTCATTCCTTCGGCGGCGTTTCCTTGCGCGTTGCCCCCTGCCGTCGATCTTCTTCTTTCACGCGCTTGCGGTCGTACTTGCTGCGGTCCTTCTGCGGCCCCGATTTGCGAAGGATTTCCGGCGGTGGCGGTGTTTTTCGCTTGCCCATGGGGAGGATTCTAAACGGCGTGGCATCATTCGCTCCCACGCCTGCCTGAGACTCCCGTCTGTGACCAATGACCAGCTGATCCTGTTTGCACTGCTTGGCCTGGTATTCGTCTTCCTGGTCTGGGGACGCTGGCGCTATGACCTCGTGGCCTTTATCGCGCTGCTGGCTGCGCTGCTGACTGGCATCGTGCCGGTGGATCGGGCCTTCTCGGGTTTCGGCCATCCTGCCACCGTGATTATTGCGCTGGTGCTGATCGTGAGCCGCGGCCTGTCCAACTCCGGCGCCATCGAGCTGCTGGCGCGCTTCGTGGTGAATCGCGGCCGCAGCCTCGGCACGCACATCGGCGTCATGGGCGGGCTGGCCGCCGCGCTGTCCGCGTTGATGAACAATGTCGCGGCGCTCGCCATGCTGATGCCGCTGGAACTGCAGGCGGCAGAAAAGGCCGGGCGCAGCCCATCCCTGAGCCTGATGCCCATTTCCTTTGCGTCGATACTCGGCGGCATGATCACGCTGATCGGTACGCCGCCGAACATCGTGATTGCGGAGTACCGCGCCGAAGCACTGGGTGCGCCGTACCGGATGTTTGACTTCACGCCTGTTGGCCTGGCCTGCGCGGTGGCTGGCCTTCTGTTCGTGACCCTCGTCGGCTGGCGCCTGTTGCCGCCGTCGCGCCATGCGCCAGGCAGCGGCAAAGCGCTATTCGATCTCGCCAACTACATTGCCGAGGTGAGCGTGCCGAAAGGGTCCAGTGTCATCGGCAAGCGGGTGGCCGAACTGGATGAGACGGCGGCCGAGGCGGATGTGGATATCGTCGGCCTGATCCGGCGCGGCCAGCGCATGCCGGGTCTCGCGCGCCGGACCGAGATCCGGGCCGGCGACGTGCTGGTGCTGGAAGCGCGGCCGGAAAAGATCGAGGACTTCATCGGTGCGGCGGGTCTGGAGCATGTCAGTTCGGGCACGAGCGCGCTCAATGCGGAAGACCTGTCCCTGGTGGAGGCGGTGGTGCCGGAATCTTCCCGGCTGGCCGGCCGGACGGCCCGCTCTGTGCGCCTGCTGTACCGCTATGGCGTCGCGCTGGTGGGCGTATCGCGCGAAGGACAGCGTTTCCGCGAACGGGTGCGCGATCTGGAATTGCGGCCCGGCGACGTGCTGCTGTTGCTCGGCACGGATGAACGCGTGGGCGATGCAATTATCCGACTGGGTTGCCTGCCGCTGCGCGACCGTGGTCAGCGCGTGATTCAGCGCCACAAGGTCTGGCTCGCGGTGGGTATCTTTGCCGCCGCAATTTTGTTGGCCGGGTCCGGGCTCATTTACCTGCCGGTGGCCCTGGGCTGTGTCGTCGCGCTGATGGCATTGACCAATATCGTGCCGCTGCGCGAGATTTACGTCTCCATTGAGTGGCCGGTGATCGTGCTACTCGGCAGTATGATTCCCATCGGTGGCGCACTGGAAGCGACGGGCGGCACGCAGCTGATCGCCACGGGGCTGGTGGATGTTGCCAGCGGGTTTTCGCCAGTGGTGGTGCTGACCCTGCTGATTATCGTGACGATGACGCTGTCGGACGTGATGAACAACACTGCCACGGCGGTTATCGCCGCACCGGTGGCCGTGGAAATTGCCAGCCAGCTTGAGGTGAACCCCGACCCGTTCCTGATGGGCGTTGCGGTGGCCGCGAGCTGCGCCTTTCTCACCCCCATCGGCCACAAGAACAACACGCTGATCATGGGTCCCGGTGGTTACCGCTTCGGCGACTACTGGCGGATGGGCCTGCCGCTGGAAGTCCTCGTGGTCGTGGTGTCGGTGCCCGCCATTCTGATCTTCTGGCCGCTGTAGAGCGGGGAGTCTTGTTGGTGGGGGGTCAGGTTGCCCCGTTGATCCGGTGGATCCGCGTTAGCCTTGTGGAGGAATAAGCGGTGGGTATAGTGCCCTGCCGGCCTGGTGGATCCGGGCTAGCTTTGCGGGCGCAACAGCGGAATTGGTTCCAAGACCCAGTTGCCCGACGTGCGCCGGTCGGGGCACGGGATCGAGTAGGCCACGTCGCCATGGCGCGCCCGCATCGCGTGCCGGTCAATCTGCCAGCCGCGCGCCCCCCAGTCGGCCAGTTGTTCGCGGAAGCGCACGACCACCTGGTCCGACGGCGTCATGATTTCCCGGGTCAGCGTGTCGGGGGTGCGTACCGGCCACAAGGCTTCCAGGATGCCGATGTCCTCCTGGGTGATCCGCAGGTTCACCTGCATGATCCGCTCGTCCTTATCGGCGTCCAACAGCCAGTTGCGCATGTTCAGGAAATAGATACGCGTGTGCGAATCATTGACCGGCGCCTCGAAGAAGTACTGCACCAGGTTGCTGTCCTTATTGACGAAAATCGATGTGACCAGCCCGTTGGGTCCATGAAACCACGAGCCGGCGCGCAGCTCACCGGTGCGGTTGCGGTCTTTCGCAAACTCGGTCATCTCCAGCACCGGATCGCCAAAGTTGGCCCAGAAGCGTGCCCCCCATGGCTCTTCGTGCATCTCGAAAGTGTCCTGCAGCATGGCCGGAAAACCCTGGCCGGGATGCACGAACTCGTTGTGCACCGGGTCCAGGCCGTTCTCCATCGAGCGCTCGTAATAGCAATCGATGTCCAGCACCACGATCTCGCTGGCGCGCCAGCCCGCCTGGCCGTATTCCGGCACCGGGCATACCGGCGGTCGTTCATCGGCCGGCAGGTCACCGAGAAAGGCGAAGATCACACCGTAGCGTTCCTCGACCGGGTAGCTGTCCACCTTCGCGCGTGGTGGCGGGGCGGTGTCGGCCATGGACGGAATTCGCACGCAGCGGCCGCCGCCATCGTAGCGCCAGCCGTGATACGGGCATTGAACGCAACCGTCCACTAGCTTGCCGAGGCCGAGGGCGCCGCCACGGTGCACACAGGTATCGCTCAGCACGTGGGCTACCCCGGCCTCATCCCGAAAGGCAACGAACCGCAGGCCAAGCAGTTCCACTCGCCTCGGCGCGTCTTGCGTCAGTTCATCGGTCTTGCAGATTGGGTACCAGAAGTTGATGTACACGCTGGTCTCCGGCGTTCAGTTCACGCGGGCTCCGGGCTCGAGGAGGAATTATATGCCCCGTCGCCTACGGCGGATCCGGGTCGGCCTTGTGGGTTAGAAGGCGGAACTCTGGTTCGCCCCGCTGCGGTTGGGCGAACTCATCTGAGGTTGCTGGCGGCAGACAGTGCGTGCGGTTGCTTGCCCCGTTGCGCTGGTGGATCCGCGTCAGTCCTGTGGGGGCAATAACGGCACCGAGTCTAAGACCCAGTTCCCCGACGTGCGGCGGTCGGGGCACGGAATTGAAAACGCGACGTCGCCTTTCTTGTCGCGCAGCTGCTTCAGGTCGATGCGCCAGCCCTTGGCGTCCCACTTTTTCAGCCACTCGCGATAGCGCAGCACCGCGCCGTCGGAAGGCACCAGCACTTCCCTGGTGGTGCTGTCAGGCGTGCGGATCGGATCCAGCTCTTCGAGGATCTCGATGTCTTCCTTTGCGACCACCATGTTCACATTCGCAATACGGTCGTCATTTTCGGGCTCGAGCAGGAACGCGCGCATATTCACGAAGAAAATACGCGTGCGGCTTTCATCGACGGGCGCTTCGAAAAAGTACTGCGAGAAGCGGTTGGTCTCGGAGAAATTGATCCAGGTGATCATGGCATTCGGGCCGATGTGCCCGGAACCGGCTTCCACTTCCGGCACCAGTGTGGACTTCTCGCCGAGGGCCTCGGTGCCTTTCTCTTCGTTCTCGAAGCGCACCAGGAATTTGCTGCCCCACGGCAGGTCCTGCACGTCCAGCGGTTTGCGGCGCAGGTCCTGGTTCATGTTCGGCGAGCCCTGGGCCGGGTGCACGAACTCGTTGTGCGAAGGGTCCAGGCCGTTCTCCATCGAGCGTTCGAAATAGGCACCCACTTCGAAGACCGTCAGCTTGTTGGGCCGCCAGCCTTCCTGGCCCCATTCCGGGATCTCCGGCAGCGGTGGCCGCTCGGCCTCCGGCAGGTCGCCCAGAAACGCGAATACGATGCCGTAGCGCTCGGCTGTGGGATAGCTGTCTACCTTTGCGCGCGCCGGCGGCTTGTCCTCCGGCAGCGTCGGAATGTGCGTGCACTTGCCGTCACCGCCGAAGCGCCAGCCGTGATACGGGCAGACCACCGAGCCATCCCGTACCCAGCCCTTGCCGAGGGACCCGCCACGGTGAATGCACACGTCGCGCAGCACGTGCGCGGTGCCGGTGGCGTCACGGAAGGTCACATAGCGCAGGCCCATGATTTCCGCGCGCACCGGTTTGTCTTCGCGCACGTCGTCGCTGGCTGCGATCGGATACCAGAAATTGATATACATCTGACCTTCCCCGGACTCTTTTTTGGTGGGCGCGCATGATCGCGCACCGCGACGGTGCGGCGGCAGTAGGGGAAACCGAAGGCGCCACTAGGCGGCGGGGCGCAGACGCCAGGCGAGCCAGCCGCTCCAGAGCAGGTACAGCGGCAGATAAACGGGCACGTAAACTAGGTAGCCACAACCCACTTGCCAGCGGGACATGGCGCCGGTGTGCCACGCCGCCCAGCTGAGCTGGGCCGCGAACCAGCCGAAGGACACGATGGCGAAACCGTTCAGTACCACGCGCACGATGCTGTCGGCCAGGTAGATCTCGTCGCCGTAGGCGGGATTCACGCTCGCAAACAGACCGGCCGACTGGCTGCCCAGCAGGTCGGTGATACCACCGAGCAGGAAACCCGCGCCGGCAAACAGCCCCGCCACCAGGGCAAAGGCAGCCGCCACCGGCGTGTGCCGGCGAAAGGCGTGAAAGGCCCACAGCGCCAGCGGCACGCACGCAAAGCCGCTCAGAAAGTGCCCGAGCCCGCTGGCCAGCCACGGCCCGCTGCCGATGGCTCGGCGCAGCATGTCGACCCGCGCATAGTCCCGCGTGGGATCTTCGAAGCCGAGTATCTGCGGTTCTACGTACGCGCCGTTGATGTTGTGTACCAGGAAGGCCGCGCAGATCACCAGCGCGCCGGCGCAGGCCGCGCCCCGGAAGTCATTCTGCAACTCGGGTGGCTGGCTCACGCGCGTCGCTAGCGCATCGAGGCCGGGCGCAGCTCGTCGTCGAGCTGCCGGCCCCGGCCGGCGACGATGTCGGGGATCGCATCGATGTCGGCCGCGGTGGTGCGGAAGTTCACGACGCAGGCGCGCAGCCAGTACGCGCCGTCCACGACGGCGTTGGACAAGAAAATCTCGCCGGCTCGTTGCAGTTCGACGAGGAGCCGACGGTTTAGCTGGTCCAGGTAGCCGTCGGCATCCTGGCCCGCGGGCAGTGATCTGGGCCGGTAACGAAAAGTCGAGATGCTGAGGCTTTGGGTGCGGGCCTCGAGTTCCGGGTGTTGTTCCGCGAGCGCGTAAAGGCGCTGGCTGAGCGCAATGTCTTTACGCACGGCGGCCACTACCCCCTGGCGGCCGGCCGCCCGCAGCCCGAGCCAGACTTTCAGCGCGCGAAAGCCGCGCGAGTTCTGCACGCCTAAGTTGTAGTAGTTGACGCCGGGCGCTTCACCGTCGATCGGTGTATCGAGCTTGTAGTAGGACGGCAGAAAGCTGAACGCCAGCGGCAACGCATCGGCATCGCGTACCAGCGTGCAGCCCGCTTCCAGGGGCGCATAGAGCCACTTGTGCGGGTCCACGGCCACCGAATCGGCGCGCTGGAGCGATTGCAGTTCAATTGGCGCTTCGGGCAGGGCCGCTGCGGGCGCGCCGTAGGCGCCGTCGACGTGAAACCACAGGCCCTCGGCCGCGGCGATATCGGCCAGTTCGGGCAACGGGTCAATCGCGCCGGTGCCTGTGGTGCCGGCCGTGCCGACCACCATGAATGGCAGACAGCCGGCCGCCTTGTCGGCCGCGATCAGCCGGGTGAGCTCATCCGGGCGCAAACGATGTTGCCTGTCTGTTGCCACCCAGCGAATGGCCCGGGCACCGAGCCCGGCCACGTCTGCCGCTTTGTCGACCCACGTGTGGGCTTCCGCAGACACGTAGGCCGTCAGCGGTTGGTCGCCGCCGCCCAGGCCCTGTTCGCGTACATCCCAGGTGGCCTTGGCCTTCCGCGCTGCCACGAAGGCCAGGAAGTTGGCCATGTTGCCGCCGCTGGTCATCAGGCCGCCGCAATCGGGGGGATAGCCGATCAGCTCCGCGAGCCAGCTCACCACCTGGCCTTCGATTTCGCTGGCCATCGGACCGCAGTCCCAGCGGCCGAGGTTCGGGTTCACCGCCGCGGCCAGCAGGTCTCCCAGGGCGCCCAGCGGTGAGCCGGACGAAGTGATGTAACCGAGGAAACGCGGGTGGCCGTTATGCACGCTGTGATCGAACAACAGCGGCGCGACTTCCGCGAGCAGCTCGTCCGCTGGCCGACCGGATTCCGGCAGGCCGCCGGCTGGCAGCAGCGCGCGCAGTTCCGAAGGTTTCCCGCCGGGGTTCACTGGCCGCGTCGGCAGCGACGCATAGAAGTCCGCGATCTGGTCCACCAGCGAGTGTGCGGCGGCCCGGAATTCCTCACTGTCGATATCGGTCATCGGTGAATCATAGCCGCGTGGGGCGATGGTTCGCCTTCTGCTATCGTTTCAGTCTATGAGCACGCACGAAAAAGACACCTTCATACAGACCTATCAGTGGGCAAAAGACTGGAGCCAGCTGCCCTGGGCCCACGACGAACCCACGCTGTTTCTCGCCGAGCTTTGCAAGCAGCGCGGCACCAGCGGCAAGGCGCTGGACATCGGCTGCGGGGCGGGCACCGATTCGGTTTACCTCGCGCAGCAGGGCTGGGACGTGACCGCACTGGACTTCGTGCCGAAGGCGCTGGAGTTCACCCAGGCGCGTGCCGAGGCTGCCGGTGTCAACGTGACTCCCATCGAAGCCGACATCACGACCTGGGAGGTGCCGGCCGCTTTCGACCTGGTGCTGGACCACGGGCTGCTGCACAACATGGACCCGGAGCGCTACCCGGCCTATCGCGAACGGCTGATCGAGGCCGTGGCACCGGAGGGCGACTTCGTGCTGCTGCACTGGCACCCGCTGTACCCGGGGCAGACCAGCGGCGAGGTGGGGCCCACGCGGCGCAGCCGGGAAGAGATCAAGGATTTTTTCGCGCCGGAGTTCCAGGAGCGCTTCTATGCGCAGGAACTGTTCGAAGATTTACCGGACATGGTGGGTGGTGGCATGGCCCAGGCTTACTACTGGTTCCGCCGCAACCAGGCCTGGTGGCAGCCCGCGGAACTCATGGCCCAGGTGCGCCGCACCTTCGAACGCAACGCTTACCAGCCCGAGCCGGGGCAGACACCGGCATTGAGCGACGAGTTGCTGGCAAAGCTGGTCGGGCCCGGCCGGCTGGGCATCTCGCACGTGGTGCCCGATCCGGCCAACGCCGCTCAGCTGCTCGCTGACTGGGCCGCCAATGCCGGTGACGATGCCGTCAGCCTGCTGCACCAGTTCGCCAGTGCAGAGCACTCAAACCTGTGCGCGGCCATGCCGAAGTGCGGCGAGTGCGAGGTCCACTTCTGCAAGCGACTGCGCTACCGCTGATTAGCGGCGCCGGATCGGCGTGCGCCAATGGTCGCAAGCAACGCGGCACCGGCCGCGTACAGCAGGATTAAATGCGCAATCACCAGCGTGATCCACTTCGCGCCGGTCAGGCTCGCCGCCAACCAGGCCAGTGCGTCCAGCCGAATGTCGGCGTTGGCCACCAGCGCGATGCCCGCGGCGTTCTCGGCGAGGTCCAGCAGTCCGGGTACCAGTGCCGGCAGGTTCAACAGTCGTCGACGATGTCCGGCAGGCAAGGCGCGCCGCAGGGCAAGACTGGTGGCAAGGACCAGGAAGGCCGTGTAGGTGAATGCCCAGCCGATGTCCCAGCCCAGCCGGAACTGGATGTAGTCCCGGCGTCCCGCCACCGGCCAGGCCGGGATATGCCGATAGAGCTCTGCCGGCGTGTAGAAGAAGTGCTGGTCCGGGCCGCCCCAGTCGCCAGCGTAGGCCCGGCTGTCGCGGGCCTGGCCGGGCATCACCGTGGCCAGGAATACCGCGTAGAGCGCCACCGCCGCCAGCAGCGTCCAGCCGCGTGACAAGCGGTCAAGGCGGGACGACAGGTGGTTCAGGAACATCGGGCGTGGCTCCGCGCGGGCTTGGCTTAAGATTAACCCGCCGCAGCCGAGGGTCCGTGTATGACAACCAGCGATACGACAGCGTTCCTGCCGGCCCAGGCCCATGGCGACCTGCAGCCCCTCGGCGACGACATGTGGTGGGCGCCGGGCACCATGCGCCTGAACTGGTTCATGACCATCAGCCGCAACATGGTGGTCGTGCGCAGCGGCAACGAGCTGACCCTGCTGAACCCGATCCGGCTGGACGAGCGGGGCGAGGCGGCGCTGGACGCACTGGGCGGCGTGCGCCACCTGGTGCGGCTGGGCTGCTTTCATGGTTGTGACGATGCGTACCTGAAACAGCGCTACGGTGCGGAGTTCTGGTGCCAGGCGAATTCGCGTGGTTACCCGGAACCGGCACCGGACCACGAGCTGAAAGAGGGCGGGTCTTTACCGTTTCCCGATGCGCAACTCGTCGTCTTTCACGAGGTCAAACGCCCGGAGTGCGCGTTGCTGATCAAGCGCGGCAACGGGATACTGGTGACCTGTGACAGTTTCCAGCACTACCCGAACTGGGAGCGCCATTCCCTGGTCGCCCGCCTGATGCTGCCGCGGATGGGCTTTTCGAAGCGCTTGCTCATCGGGCCCCTGTGGAAAAAGTTTCAGACGCCCGACGGTGGATCACTGCGAGCTGACTTTGAGCGTCTGCTGGCACTGGATTTTGACGCGTTCGTGAGCGCCCACGGCGCGCCGCTGATGCACGGCGCCAAGGCTGCCGCGCGAGCGGCGGTTGACGACGCCTACGCCCCTTGAGGATGACAGAATGGACAAGCTGAAAAAGACTGAGGCCGACTGGCAGGCAGAGCTGGAACCCGCGCGCTATGCGATCCTGTTCGACGAAGGTACGGAGAGGGCGGGGAGCAGTGGGCTGAACGACGAGAAGCGCCCCGGCACCTTCGTCTGTGCCGCGTGCAAGCTGCCGCTGTTCGCGAGCTCCGGCAAGTTCGACAGCGGCACCGGCTGGCCGAGCTTTTTTCAACCCCTGCAAGAAGATCACATCGAGACCAAGCGCGACTTCAAGATGATCCTGCCGCGCACCGAGTACCACTGCGCACGCTGCGGTGGCCACCACGGGCACGTGTTCAACGACGGGCCAAAGCCCACCGGCCTGCGCTACTGCAACAACGGACTGGCGCTGGAGTTTGTGCCGGAGGGCGAAGAGCTGCCCAAACTGGTCGACTGACGGGAAGACGGGTGGCTGACTTTGATTCCGGGCGTGGCGTCCCTGCGCCGGCAGCGCGGGTTCGCCGGCCAGGACCGGGTCCAAAGGCTGGCCGCGCCGACAACGCCAGAGTATTGGCATGACCGCTGCGATGACGCCGCTGGAACGGGAACACGTTGCGCTGGTGGAGGCCTTCAACCAGGCCTGGTCGGAGCGTAACTGCGAGCGGCTGCTCGGCTACCTGCACGACGATGTGGCCTACATGGTCTACGACGACGGGCCGGTGTTCCGCGGTCCGCAGGAGATCGCCACCAAGGTCGGGCCCTTCATGCAGAAGTTCCCGCGCATTCGTTTCGAGATCCTGCGGATGGAGGTGATCGGGCCGGCGGTGATCCACGAGCGCACCGAGCACTACTACGGGCCGGACGGCAAGGTGGACACCTTCTTCCATGTGGTCGGCGTGCTGGTCATGCGCGACGGCAAGATCGTGCTGTGGCGGGACTACGCGATCCCCGGTGCGAAGCAGATCGTCGGGCCGCTTTGCACCCGGAAATAGCAAGGGTAGCTTCAGCCACCCTCAATTAACGTCGTGAATCGTCGGCCGATCTAGTCGATGTCATCGACCTCAACGATCTTCACTCCGCCGAGACCGGCGGCCACGAAGAGGTAGTCTTCCTTGAAGGCCACGTGATTGGCCGACTGCAGGTCATCAAACTGCAGGTGGCCCAGCATCGTGATCTGCTGTGGGCTGCAGCCGGAGTCGTCGAACTCGTCATCCGCCTCGGCAACATACACTCCGGCTTCGCCGTTCGAGATGAACATCAGGTCGTCGTCCACGGTCACG
>CAMYJV010000022.1 GCA_947258805.1 uncultured Gammaproteobacteria bacterium
ACTGCCGCCGCCGTGGGCCGTTAGCTCTTCCGGGCTAAACCTCACTCGCACATCCATGTGCTCCCTCGGATCGGCCCTCCGTCGCTCCCGCCATCCATGGCTCCGCTCCTCCGGGACGACGCCCGGAAGAGCTAACGGCCCACGGCGGCGGCGTGAATCGGCAGCGGGGCGTTTTGGACCCTGCACGAAACCATCACGGTTTCCAGAAAGCCGTCAGGCGCGCTGGCCACGCAAGAACCCACCACCAACGTCAGCGGGCGGGCCGGCCAGTCTTGCCCGTGACAGTCAGCCGGCTTGCCGAGCAGCGCAGCGAGCGAGGGATCAGCCCGAAGGGGCCGCGCAGGGATGCGCGGCTCCGGGAGAGGGGCCAGGGATGGCCCGTCTCCCGGACCCCGATGCGAGTGAGCAGCGCAGGGCACCCGCAGGGCAAGCCGGCGTCACGGGCAAGACTGGCCGGCCTGCACGCGATGGAGGGGCGACAAACTTGGACCGGCGGGTGGCCCCGTGTCCCGGACCCCGACGTGAGTGAGCAGCGCAGGGCACCCGCAGGGCAAGCCGGCGTGACGGGCACAGACCCCGGCGCGCCCGCGGTGGAGAGACGACTCAGCTGGACCGGGCGGGTGACCCGTGTTCCGGACCCCGGCGTGACGGGCAGACACACCGGCCCGCTCGCGGTGGAGAGACGAAGAACCCGAGGTCGGGGGGTCTTAAGGAATAGCCGTGCTGGCCTCCATTGCTGCAGCGCTTTTGGAGAGCAATGGTTTCAGGGCCGTCCACGCGTTTTCGAGGAGCACCGGCTGGCCATCGGCGTTCGGGTGGATCATGTCCGGCAGCAGCTTCTCGGGCTGCAGGGCGACGCCGTCCATGAAGAACGGGATCAAAGCCACTTCCTGCTCCTGGGCGACCTCGGCGTAGACCTCGGCGAATGCGTCGGTGTAGGAGGCGCCGTAGTTTGGCGGTAGCTGCATGCCCGCCAGCACCACCTGTGACCCGGCATCCCGGGTCAGGGCCACCATGCGTTCCAGGTTCTTGCGAATGATCGGTACCGGGGTGGCCCGCAGGCCGTCGTTGCCGCCGAGCTCAAGCAGGGTAATCTCGGGCTGGTGGCGCTCCAGCGCCCTGGGCAGCCGGCGCAGGCCGCCACCGGTGGTATCGCCACTGATACTGGCATTGACCACCCGATATTCGTAACCTTCTGCGCTCAGCCGGTCCTGCAACAATGCCACCCAGCCGTCGGAGACCTCGATGCCGAAACCGGCGCTGAGGCTGTCACCCACTACCAGGATGGCCGGCAGTGAAGAATTGGCGGACAGGGACCCCGCAACCGCCCAGAGCAGCAGGACGAATACTCCTTTTATGAATAACCGCATGGATGACACTGTGTTGCGCACTGAGGCTCTGAGCAAGGACGTTAGCAGCCCGGAGGGTACGCTGACCATACTTGATGACGTCAGCATTGCCATTAATGCCGGCGAGTCCGTGGCCCTGGTGGGACCGTCCGGGGCGGGCAAGACCACGCTGCTGGCCCTGCTGGCGGGGCTGGACCGGCCCAGCAGCGGCCACGTGTGGCTTTGCGGCAAAGACCTGACCACCCTCGACGAGGACGGCCGGGCCCGTTTGCGCGGTGACCGGGTGGGTTTCGTCTTCCAGTCCTTTCACCTGGTGCCGTCACTCACGGCGCTGGAAAACGTCATGCTGCCGCTGGAACTCACCGGCGAAGCGCGGTCGCGCGAGCGGGCCAAAGAGGCGCTGGAGTCCGTGGGTCTCGACGGTCGGCTCGGGCATTACCCGAATCAGCTGTCCGGTGGTGAAAAGCAGCGTGTCGCGATTTCCCGCGCTTTCATCACCAGCCCCGAGATCCTGTTTGCAGACGAACCCACCGGCAATCTCGACACCGGCACGGGTGACCGGGTGGCCTCGCTGCTGTTTGAGCTGAACCGGGAGTCGCGCACCACGCTGGTGCTCGTGACCCACGACCGTGAACTGGCCGCGCGCTGCGATCGGGTCGTGGAGCTGGCGGCTGGCAAGGTGGTGGCATGAGCGGTTTGCGATTTGGCCTGCGCACACTCTGGCGCGACTCGCGCACCGGCGAGCTGGCGGTGCTGCTGGCTGCCATCGTGATTGCGGTCACTGCAATGACCGCCGTGGGATTTTTCACCGACCGGGTCGGCAGCGCGATCCGGACCCAGGCCAGTGCCGTGCTCGCCGGCGATCTCGAACTGAGTTCCACCGACCCGATTCCCGGCGAGTATCTTGCCGAAGCGCGGTCGCGCGGCCTGGAAGTGCGGTCAGCGAGGGTTACCCGTTGCGCGGCGAACTGCTGGTTTCGCCGCAGATGTTCGGCGATGCGGTGCGAGCCGACGGCATTCCGCCGCAGGGCGAAGCATGGGCCGAACCGGGTCTGCTGGCGCGACTGGATGTGGATGTCGGCGCAACGCTGGTAGTGGGCGAGTCCAGCGTGAAGGTGACGCGCGTGCTCGACTACCAGCCCGGGCAGGGCGTGGGCGGCTTCGCGCAGCTGGCGGCGGGCCTGATGGTCAATATTGCCGATATTCCCGCATTCGACGTGATCCGGCCGGGCAGCCGTATCACGTATCGCCATCTCTATGCCGGCGATTCAGGCGCGGTGGATGACTGGCGGGCATGGCTGAAGCCACGCCTGAGCGAGGGTGTGCGAATGCGCGGGCTGGAAGATGCCGGCGAACAGATTACTGCCGCTATCGATCGCGCCCAGCGCTTCCTGACCCTGGCGTCCCTGGTCACGGTGATCCTTGCCGCCGTGGCCACCGCGATGGCTGCGCGGCGCTATGCCCTGCGCCACCTGGACACCATTGCGCTGATGAAAAGCCTCGGTGCAACCCAGGGCTTCATCCTGGTCAGCACGCTGGCGCAGCTCGGCCTGGTAATTGTTATCACGGCGGCCATTGGTACTGCCCTGGGCTACGGCGCCCAGCAGGTCCTGGTGGCCATCGGTGCGAGCGTGCTGCGGGTCGAGTTGCCGCCGGCATCCTGGTTTGCCGGCGCCCTCGGGCTGCTGACCGCCGCCACCATCACAGTGGGTTTCGCGCTGCCGCACCTGCTGCAACTGAAAGACACGCCGCCGATGCGGGTGTTGCGGCATGACCTGCCGCCACCGCAGCTGGGTACCGGGCTGAGCTACGGGATCGCCATTGCCGCGCTGCTGTTCATGATCGGCGCCATCGTTCGCGACCTCCTGATGCTGGGGCTTGTTGCCGGCGGGCTGATCCTGGTGGCTGTCATCGCAGTGGGCGGCGGCTGGTTGCTCGTCATCGCTTTTACCCGCTTTCGCGGCGCAGCCGGGGTAGCCTGGCGTTACGGGCTGGCGAACATTTCCCGGCGTGGCAGCGAGAGCGTAGTGCAGATCGTGGCCTTTGCCCTGAGCTTGATGGTCTTGCTGTTGCTGACCCTGGTGCGCAGCGACCTGCTCACCGAGTGGCAGCGTACGGTGCCTGAAGACGCGCCGAACTACTTCCTGATCAATATCGAACCGGAAGAGTGGCCGGGCATTCGCGAGTTCTTTGTCCGCGAGACGGGCGCCGCGCCGGACTTTCTGCCCTTTCTCCGGGGCCGCGTGACCCGCGTGAAGGGCCAGCCCATCGACGACTACGAGTTTCCGAATCCCCGTGGCCGGAACTTTGCGCAACGTGAGGGGAATTTGACCTGGCGCGGCGAGTTGCCGGATACCAACGAAGTCCGAGACGGGCAGTGGTGGAGCGCTGCGAACCCTGCCGAGATCGAAGCCTCCATCGAAGTGGGCATTGCTCGGGATCTCGGCATCAGTGTGGGTGACACCATTGGCTTCAACGTTGGCGGTGAAGATGTCGATGCAAGGGTCACCAGCCTGCGCTTCGTCGAGTGGGACTCCATGCGCCCGAACTTCTTCGTGATGCTGTCACCCGGGCTGGCGGAAGAATTGCCGCAAACCTACATCGCGAGCGTTTTCATCCCGCCGGAGAAGCGTCGCATGCTGAGCGGTTTCATTCGCGAGTTTCCCAGCGTGACCTTGCTGGACCTGGAAGTCATTCTGCGGCAGGTGCGCATGATCATTGAACGGGCGTCGCTGGCGGTGCAGTACGTGTTTCTGTTCACGCTGCTCGCAGGAATTACGGTGCTGCTCGCCGCGATCCAGGTGACGAAAGACGAACGCCGCTTCGAGAGCGCGATTCTGCATACCCTCGGCGCCGGCCGTCGCAAGATCATGCAGGGCCTGGCTGTGGAGTTCACCGCCCTTGGCATGATGGCTGGGCTGCTGGCCGCCTTTGGAGCGACCGCCGTGGGCTGGGTCGTGGCCGAACAGGCGTTCGAGCTGGACTACGGACTCAACCCGTGGCTGTGGCTGGCGGGCTGCGTTGCCGGCGCTGCGGTCGTGGGTTTCTGCGGCACACTTGCCACTCGCGGCGCGGTCAACGAGCCGCCGGTGGCGGTGCTTCGCGAAGGCTGAGCTCCAGTTACACCACGCGGTTTCGCGTCTCACCGCGCTGGAACGCCGCTACATTCGCCGCCAGTTCATCGATGGCCCGCTGGCGTGCCTCGTGCGCGGCCCATGCCATGTGCGGTGTGACAATCAGGTTTGGCAGCTGGGCTTGCAGCAACGGGTGATCTGCCGACGGCGGTTCGGTATCGAGTACGTCGATGCCTGCGCCGCCCAGTTGCCCGTCGTTGAGTGCCGCAAGCAGGGCCGTCGGCTCCACCAGCGCGCCCCGTGCGGTGTTGATCAGGATGGCATCCGGGCGCATCCGTGCCAGCGCTGCCTGGTTGATCAATTTCAGGGTCTCGCGCGCCAGCGGGCAGTGCAGGCTCAGGTAGTCGGCGCGCGCCAGCAGCGCGCCGAAGCCGATTCGAGGCACGCCGGCGCGGCTCACGTTGTACAGGTGTGACTCGTCATCGAGCCGATAAGGCTGGCGGGCGGCGAGCACCTGCAGGCCGAATGCCCTGGCGGTGTCGGCAACGGCTCGCCCTAGCGTGCCCAGGCCCACTATCCCCAAGGTCTTGCCGGCCAGCTCCCGCACCGGTGGCTCCAGCAGGCAGAACTGCGCGCCGCCGGACCAGTCGCCGCGGGCCACTCGAGCCCGGTAGTCGGCCAGGCGCTGGTTCAGAGTCAGCAGCAGCGCAAATACGTGCTGCACGACAGATGGGGTGCAGTAGTCGCGAATATTGGTGACCGCGATCCCACGGGCCTTTGCCGCTTCGAGATCCACATTGTCGGTGCCGGTGGCTGCCAGGCAGATCAGTCGCAACTGCCCGGCGGCCAGGAGCGTGTCCCGGTCTAGCAGCACCTTGTTAACGAACACGATCCCGGCGTTGGCGATCCTGACGGCGCGCTGATCGCTCGGTGTAGCGCCGAAAAACTCACAGTCGGGCAACAAACGCGTGAGCGGACTGCGGTCGGTATCTGTGGCGCCCAGGCTGTCGAAGTCCAGAAAAACTGCCCGCATCGCGGGCCTCACCCGGTGTCCTGAATACCGCGGGCGATGCCGTTCACGCTGGCAACCAGCGCGGAGAAAATTTCTTCGTCCTGCCGGTTGCTGGCGCGCCAGCGGCGCAGCAGATCCACCTGCAGCAGATTCATCGGGTCGACGTAGGGGTTGCGCAGCCGAATTGATCGGCGCAACGCTGTCTGCCGTTCCAGCAGCACCTGTTGCTCCTTGATTCGCAACAGCGTTTCGACACTGAGGTCGAATTCCACGCGCATGCCGGGGAAGAAACGCTCGTGCAGCTCACCGGACAGTTGTGAATAGCGGCTGGCGATATTCAGGTCAGCCTTGCCAAGCACCATTTCGAGATCGGACAGCAGCGATGCGAAGAACGGCCACCGGCGGCGCATCTCACGAATAGTGTCGATCCCGGCCCGGTCGATGGCCGCCGCGAGGCCAGTGCCCGCGCCATACCAGCCCGGCAGCAGGTTACGACACTGGCTCCACGAAAAATCCCAAGGCACCGTGCGCAGGCTCTGCAAGCCATTCTGCATTGGGTCGCCGCCCGCCGGATGTTGCATCTTCTGGATCGCATCTACCGGTGTGGCTGCCAGAAAATAGGTGTAGAAGTCCTCATTGCCGTACACCAGGGCCTGGTAGCGCGCCCGACTGGCCTCGGCGATCATGTCCACGACTTCGCCCCAGCGCTGCAGCTGCTCTGGTGCAAGTTCGTCGGGCAGTGCCGTTGCCACCGCCACTGCGCTCACGGCCTGCTCCAGAGTGCGCACAGCGATGCCGCGTAAACCGTACTTGGAATTCACCATGCCGCCCCGCTCGGTGGCCCGCAGGCGCCCGCGCACCGCGCCTGGCGGCGCGCCCACCACGGCGGCGTGGGTTTTGCCGCCGCCGCGACTAATGGTGCCGCCGCGCCCGTGGCAAAGCGTTGGTTCCACGCCGCCGGCGTCGAGCACCCGGACGAGGTCTGCCTGTGCCTTGTACAGGGACCAGCGCGCGCGGATCATGCCGCTGTCCATGTTGCTGTCGGAATAACTGACCACTACGGTCTGGCGATTCTCACGACACTGCAGGTGTTCCCGGTAGACAGGATTGTTCAGCAGCTCGGCCATGGTGGCGCCGCAGCGGCTGAGGTCTTCCACGGTTTCGAAATGCGGTGCTATATCCAGGGGCACCGTACCGTTGCGCTTGCGAAGTTCCGCCCAGCGCGCAAGCAGGATGACGGACAGCACGTCGTCAACGCCATGGGCCATGCTCACCACATACGGCCCGATAGCGCGCTTGCCGAAGCGCCGGCGGCAAAAGGCAATGGCCTGGAATACGGCCAGGTCGCGCCGGGTTTCATTGTCGAGGTCCGCGCAGGGTGACTCGTTTCGTTCCAGTGCTTCGGCGATACGCCGCGACCGGTCCTGTTCAGACCGCTCCAGCCAGTCTTCTTCCCGCAGGCAGCGACCGACCACTCGACGGTTCACCAGCGCGTTCTGGCGGATGTCCAGGGTCATGAAATGAAAACCGAAGGTTTCCACGCGGCGGATCAGGCGCCGCACAAAAAACAGACCCGCATGATGGCCCTTGTTCTGTTGCAGGCTGTTACCAATCAGGTGCAGGTCTTTCTGGAATTCTTCCGGCGACTCGTAAGGAAATGCATCGTCGTCGAAGGTCGCCTGCAGCCGGGCCATGATCAGGCGCAGGAAGATCCGGTAGGGCATGTCCCGGTGGCGCAGCGGTATGCTGCCGGCGGCGTTCGGGAAGTGCTCGCCATACTCGGCAGAGCGCTCGATCAGATCCCTGGCAATGGTCGTTCGGCTGCCGGACTGGCTAAGTTTTTCCGCCAGCGTCCGGCATTCGCCATGGTAGAGGTTCAGAACCAGGGCTCGCTGGCGCGACAGGGTCTCACGAATCGTGCGGGCGGTGGTTTCCGGCCGGCTGTCCATGTCACTCCCGATCCACGACGCGAGACGGAACAGCGTGGGCAGTTCCGCTTCCGTAGTGTCTGCGTCGCAGACTTCTACCAGCGCTTCCCGCAGCGATTCGTAGAATACGGGTACGGCCCGATAAATGACCTCGGTGACGAAGAACAGCACATGTTCGAGTTCATCAAAGGAATCGCGCTCGCCCTCAGGTTGTTCCTCCGTCTGCCAGATTGACGTGATCTGGTCACGAATACTTTCGTAATGGGCGGCAGATTCCCGCGGGGTCAAAATTGGATTCTGAATTTCGATCAGGTGGCGCACGATTTCCTGCTGCTTTCGGAGGATCGTGCGCCGGGTTGGTTCCGACGGATGGGCCGTAAAAACGGGCTCCACCTGCATGTCGCGCAGCAGGCCAAGCATCGCGTCCAGGTCGAAGCCCGCGTCCCGCAAACGCATTAACGTCGCTTCCAGGCTGCCCGGCTGCTGTTGTTCGGAATCTTTCAGGTAGGCGCGCCGCCGGCGAATGCGGTGGACTTGTTCCGCCGTATTGACCAGCTGAAAGTAAGTGGAGAAAGCGCGGACGAAATCGCGGGCGAGATCCGTGGGCAAAGACTGCAGCAATATGTCGAGCCGCTGGCCCGCTTCACGATCGCCTTCGCGGCGGTCGATCGCCAGCCGCCGGGCGCGTTCCACCGTGTCGAACAGGGCCTCGCCGCCCTGCTCCTTCAGCAACTCGCCCATCATTTCGCCAAGGTCGTGCACGTCCTTGCGCAGGCCGGCATCCTTCGCGCTGAACTGAATGTCGCTGCGCTTTTCTGCAGGGCGCGCGGTGGGGTGCAGGCCGGTGGCTTCGTTGACTTGGCTGGGGGACATAATTGGCGGGATGGCGCGGCCGCAAAGGCCCATAGAGTCTAGCAGAAGCGGCGCTGTGGCGAGCCTCGCGCAAGACTGATTTGGCCGCGTCCCCGCCCCCCGCTATGCTCTGCTGCACCGAGGCCATCGCGCTTGCGCGCAGGAATTCTATTGCCGCCCTTACCTGACTGGCATGCCATCAGCGTCATCCTGCTCACCGGCGTGGCGCTCTACCTGTTCACGAAAGACCGGATCCCCCTGGAGACCACCGGTTTGACGGTCGTGCTGCTGCTGGTCGTTGGCTTCTTCCTGTTTCCTTACAAGAACATCCGTCCGGCAGACTTCTTCCTCAGCTTCGGCAACGAGGCGCTGGTGACCATCACGGCGTTGCTGATAGTCGGCCGCGCCCTGGAAACCACGGGTGCGCTGCAGCCGCTGGCGAGCATCATGGCGCGCTTCTGGATGGAGGCCCCGAAGACCGCTTTGCTCGCGACACTGGTGCTCGGCGCGACGCTCAGTGCGTTTCTGAACAACACGCCCATCGTGGTGATGCTGCTGCCCGTGCTGGTGGCCTGCAGCCTGCGCGCGCGCCGGCCGCCGTCCGGTGTGCTGATGCCCATGGGCCTGGCCACGCTGATTGGCGGCATGGCGACGACCATTGGCACGTCGACAAACCTGCTGGTGGTAGGCATCGCCGCTGACCTGGGCCAGCGGCGCTTCGATATGTTCGATTTCACGTTGCCCGTGGTCATCGCCGGTGGCTTCGGTCTGGCATTTTTGTGGCTGGTGGCGCCGCGCCTGTTGCCCGAGCGCCAGGCCTTACTGTCAGATACGTCACCGCGGCTGTTCAACGCGGCGCTGTATGTGAATGAAGGCAGCTATGCCGCAGGGAAAACCCTGACCGAAGTGCTGGGCAAGACCGAGAACCGGATGCGCGTGGATCGCATCCAGCGAACCGAGAGCCTGTTCGTGGCCAAGTTGCCGTCGGTCAAGCTGCAACCGGGCGACCGGCTATACGTGCGCGACACTTCCGAGCGCCTGAAAGAGTTCGAGCGTCTCCTCGGCGCAACCCTGTACAACGCCGGCGAAGGCGACCAGCCTGTCAGCGAAGACGTGCCGCTGAACAGCGAGGGCCAGCAGCTGGCCGAGGTTGTCGTCACCCGCGGTTCGCCGCTGCACCACCGGTCGCTGGACTCATCACATTTCTCGACACGCTACCGGTTGCTGCCAATGGCGATACACCGGGCCCGCATGGACGACGACCTTTCGGCCAACCTGGGCGCGGTGCGACTGCGCGCCGGCGACGTGTTGCTGGTGCAGGGCGCCAGGGAGGCGGTGCAGGAACTGCGTGAGAGCGGTTCTATGCTGGTGCTCGATGCGACGATGGACCTGCCACACACCGCCCGTGCGCCGCTGGCGCTCGGCATTATGGCTTTGGTGGTGCTGCTCGCGGCCACTGGCCTGATGCCGATCTCCGTCGCCGCGCTGTGCGGAATGGGCGCGATGCTGACCACCGGCTGTCTGACATGGAAGGACGTGGGCGAGGCCATCAATATCCCGGTGGTCATGATCATCGTCGCAAGTTTGTGCCTGGGTTTCGCGATGATGGAAACTGGCGGTGCCGACTGGATTGCGAAACTGTTTGTCGTCGTCACCGACGGGTTGCCCGTTACACTGATCCTGAGCGGCCTGATTTTGCTGATGACGATCCTGACCAACGTCGTGTCGAACAACGCGGCAGCGGTGATCGGCACACCCGTTGCCATCAGCATTGCGGCGGAACTCCAGGCCCCGGTAGAGCCGTTCATCCTGGCGGTGATCTTCGGCGCAAACATGAGCTTCGCCACACCCATTGGCTATCAGACGAACCTGCTGATCATGAGCGCCGGTGGCTACCGGTTCTCCGATTTCATGCGGGTCGGTGTGCCGCTGACCGTGGTCATGTGGCTGGCTTTCTCTATTATTCTGCCAATCTTCTACGACCTGGGCTGACGGCCGGGCCTGGCCCTTGACGCCCCCCGCGGCGCGCAGCGATACTTCGCCGCAATGACGACCGTGAACCTGAATCGCGACTGGTGGTGGAGCTGCTCCGGGGAGAGGGCTGCCGAGTAGCGCGCCAGTATTACCGGCTGCAGGCCCATCCCCGGAACCCCGGCGATGGGTTTTTTAATGCCCGGAAAAAGCCTCGACAAATAAGCAGGAAAACGACACACGAGTCATGCAACCGCCTTTTGATATCAGCGCCGACCTGGATACCCCGGTATCCACGTTTCTGAAGCTCGCGCCACTCGCGCCACGCTATCTGCTCGAGAGCGTTGAGCACGGCACGCAGCTGTCGCGCTATTCCTTCCTGGGTTTCGGTGCGGCCACGGAATTTCGCCTGGACGCACAGGGCGTGCGCGCGGCGGGGCGCCAGTTGCCGCGGCCCGCCGGCGGGCGGGAACTGCTGGCACTGCTGCGCGAGACCCTGGCCGCATCGCCAAGACTCGCACCGACAGTTCCCGGCCTGCCCTTCGACGGCGGTCTGGTGGGTGTCGCCGCCTATGACCTGGTGCGGCAGTTCGAGCGTCTGCCGGCACCACCGGCCGGCAACGCTTGCCCGGACTCGCCTGAGGCCGCCTATCTCGCCGCAGAATCGCTGCTGGTTTTCGATCACCTGACCCGGCGTATCGCGCTGCTGCACGTGGGCAGTGATGCCGAGCGTCAGCAACTGCGCAGCGAGGTCATTCGCCTGCTGCGCGGGCCGGTGCCACCGGCCCCGGCACAGCGCAGCTGCGCGCCGGCCGAGCAAAGCCTGAGCCGTGACGAGTTCGAGGCTGCCGTAGCGCGCAGCAAGGACTACATTACAAGTGGCGACATATACCAGATTGTGCTGTCCGTGCGCTTTTCCGGCGAGCACCGGCTGTCGCCCTTCGAGGTCTACCGCGCACTGCGCTTGCTGAACCCGTCGCCGTATATGTACTTCATGGATACTGGCGACCTGCAGATCGTGGGCTCCTCGCCCGAGGCCCTGGTAAAGCTCTACGGCGGGAATGCGTCGCTGCGGCCCATTGCCGGCACGCGGCCGCGCGGTGCAGACGATGTGGAAGATGCCGCCCACGAGGTTTCGCTGCTCGCCGATGTCAAAGAAAACGCCGAGCATGTCATGCTCGTGGATCTTGCGCGCAACGACCTTGGCCGCGTAGCCGCGGCGGGCTCGGTGCAAGTGGACCCCTATCGCGCCATCGAACGCTACAGCCACGTGATGCACATCGTGAGCGGCGTCAAAGGCCGCCTGGCAGAGGGCCACGATGCCTTCGACCTGTTCGCCGCTGCGTTCCCCGCCGGCACGCTGGTGGGTGCGCCGAAGGTGCGCGCGATGCAGCTGATCGATACCTTGGAGCCCGTGCGGCGCGGCGTGTACGGCGGCACGGTCGGGTACTTCGGCCACAGCGGTGACATGGATCAGGCCATTGCGATACGCACGCTGGTGTTCGGTAATGGCATGTACAGCTACCAGGCCGGGGCCGGCATCGTGGCCGACAGCGTGCCGCAGACCGAGTATGAAGAAGTGCTGGCCAAGAGCGCGATATTGCGCCGCGCCCTGGTCATCGCGGAGGAAGGCCTGTGAGCGTGCGGCTGCTGCTGATCGACAACTACGATTCTTTCACCTACAACCTGGTGCAGGCATTTCTTGTGCTCGGCGCCGAGGTGCTGGTCTACCGCAACGACGAAATCACGGTGCCGGAGGCTGGGGCACTGAACATCACTCACCTGTGCATCTCGCCGGGGCCGGGCCGTCCTGACGACGCGGGCGTGTCGCTCGAGATGATTGCTGCGTTCGGCGAGCGCATACCGGTACTTGGCGTGTGCCTTGGCCACCAGAGCCTGGTCCAGGCCTGCGGCGGGCGCATTGTAGCGGCCCGGCGACTGATGCACGGCAAGACCTCCATGGTGCAGCATGACGAACGCACGATTTTCCAGGGCCTGAGTAATCCACTGGAAGCGGGGCGTTATCATTCGCTGGCAGCCGAATCCGACTCCCTGCCCGACGTACTGCAAGTCACGGCGCGCACCGAAGGCGGCGAGATCATGGGGGTGCGGCATCGCAACCTGCCGATGGAGGGCGTGCAGTTTCATCCGGAAAGTGTGCTGACGCCGGAGGGCGACCGCCTGCTGCAAAACTTCCTGACACTGCGAGCGGAATGAAGGAGCAGCTTATGGCCACCGATCCCAGCGCATTCCTCGAACGCCTGTTGAGCGGCGAACACTTGGCCGAGGCCGACGCGGCAGAGCTGATGCGCGTGCTGACGGACGAATCGCTGCCACCGGCACAGGCCGGTGCGCTGCTGGCGGCCCTGCGCAGCAAGGGCGAGACGGCTGAGGAGGTGCGCGGCTTCGCCCAGGAGATGCGCCGACTCGCGCACAAGGTTCACCTGCCCGCGGGGCTGCGGGCAGCCGACAGTGCCGGCACCGGCGGCGACCTGTCCGGCAGTTTTAATCTTTCCACGGGCACCGCACTGCTCGCGGCCGCCTGCGGTGTGCCGATGATCAAGCACGGCAACCGGTCGGTATCGTCCAAGTCGGGCAGCGCAGACGTGCTGCAGGCCCTGGGCGTGCCGCTGGCGCCGGATGCCAATACCGCGCTGGGCTGCCTGAAAGAGTGCGGTTTTGCGTTCCTGTTCGCACCGTTTTTCCACCCGGCCATGAAGGCGGTGGCGCCTGTGCGTGCGGCCATGGGGGTGCGCACCGTGTTCAACTTTCTCGGGCCGCTGGCCAACCCGGCCGCACCCCCGTACTACCTGCTCGGCGCATTCGATATGCCCCACTCGCGGTTGCTGGCAGACGCCCTGTCCGGTTTGCCCCTGGAGCGCGCGTTTGTTGTGCACGGGGACCCGGGCTGGGATGAGGCCACGCCCTGCGGCCCCTTTGCGCTGTTCGATATCCGGCCGGGTGAGGTGCACGAACACCAGCGTGACCCGCAGGACTACGGCTTGCCGCGGTGCGAGCCCGGCCAGCTGGCGGGCGGTGACGCGGCGCATAACGCGGCGGCCCTGGAAGCGGTGCTGCGCGGCGACCAGCACGGCGCCCATCGCGATGCGCTGCTGTTAGGCACCGGGTTGGTGCTGGAGGTGACCGGCATGGAACCGGAGCTCGCAGCGGGCATCGCCCGGGCGCGCAGCACGCTGGATGCGGGCAAGGGCGCCACGGTACTCGACCGGCTGCGGGCCTTTGCCGAGGCCCTGTAGCCATGACGAGCCACGACACCGATCACGCGAACGACTTCCTCGAGCGAATGACGGCGCGCAGCCGCGCGCGCGTGTCGGCGGCGCAGGCCCGATGCCCGATTGCGGAGCTGCAGGCGCAGGCGCGGGACCTCCCAGCCCCGCCGTCGCTGCGCCTGGCGGCGGAAGGCTTCGACCTGATCGCCGAGGTCAAGCGCCGGTCGCCGGCCCAGGGCCAGCTCGCGGGCGAGCTGCTCGACCCCGTGGCCCAGGCGACGGCCTATGCCGACGCAGGTGCCGCGGCTTTGTCCGTGCTCACGGAGCCGGAAGAATTTCACGGCACGCTCGCCGATCTCGACGCGGTCGCCGGCGCGGTAGTCCGCGTGCCCGCGATGCGCAAGGATTTTTTGGTGGATCCCTACCAGGTCTGGGAGGCAAGGGCCGCCGGTGCCGGTGGCGTGCTCCTGGTGGCCGCATGCCTCGACCGGGAGATGCTGGAGCGAATGCTCGAGGTGACCCTGGAACTCGGCCTGTTCGCGTTGGTGGAAGTCTTCGACGAGGGCGAACTCCAGCACTGCCTGCCGGTCATGGACGCGGCGGGGCCAGCCCTGGAGTCCGACGGCGTGCGCATGTTACTGGGCGTGAACTGCCGCGACCTGCGCAGCCTGCAGGTGGACTTCGCACGCTTTGCCGAGCTGGCGCCGCGGTTGCCGGCCAACTATCCGAAGATTGCCGAAAGCGGCGTAGCGGAGCCCACCGACGCGGCCGCCGTCGCAGCCGCGGGTTACGAACTGGCGCTGGTGGGCACCGCGCTGATGCGTGCGGCAGACCCGGCGGCCGCAGCGCAGGCATTGCTGTCCGCGGGTCGTGGGGCTTGTGCATGAGCGTGTTTGTAAAAATATGTGGTTGCCGAACCCGCGAGGCGGTGGAAGCAGCAGTGGATGCCGGCGCCGATGCGCTGGGTTTCGTGTTTGCCCCTTCCCCCCGGCGCGTAACGCCGGAGCACGCGCGCGAACTGTGTGACGGACTGCCTGATCACGTGATTCGAGTCGCGGTGATGCATCGACCGTCAGCCGACGAATGGCTCGAGGTGCGGCAGATATTCCGCCCGGAATGGCTGCAGACGGACGCCGACGACTTCGCGCCGTTGCCGGTGGGCGGCGACGTGCGGCCGCTGCCCGTCTACCGTGACCTCGGTAGCCTGGACGAAGATGCGGTGGCGGTGCAGCCGCTGGCACTGTTCGAGGCGGGCGCCAGCGGCATGGGCGTGCGCGCGGACTGGGAACGTGCCGCGCGGCTGGCGGCGCGCACTGACCTGATCCTCGCCGGCGGCCTGGACCCGGATAATGTTGCGACGGCCATTCGCCAGGTTCGGCCGTGGGGGGTGGACGTCAGCAGCGGCGTGGAAAGAAAGCGCGGCGTGAAAGACCTGGACCGGATCGTGGCGTTTATCGATGCGGCGAAAGCGGAGGACCTGCATGCGCATTGAATTGACCGACGGGCAGCGTGACGAATTGTTGCGTCAGCTCGTGGCCGGTGAATTACCCGACGCGCGCGGCCGTTTTGGCCCCTTTGGGGGTTGTTACGCCCCCGAAACCCTGATGCCCGCCCTGACGCGGCTGGCGGTCGGCGTGCGCGAGCACCTGCACGCACCGTCTTTCCAGGCAGAACTGAATACGGAACTCAGGGATTGGGTAGGCCGGCCGACGGCACTCACCCATGCACGGGGCCTGTCCGCACGCTGGGGGGCAGACGTGTGGCTGAAACGCGAAGACCTGGCCCACACCGGGGCACACAAGATCAACAACGCGCTGGGCCAGGCCCTGCTCGCCCGGCGCCTGGGTGCCGGCCGCGTGATTGCGGAGACGGGGGCGGGCCAGCACGGTGTGGCTTCGGCTGCCGCGTGCGCGCGCGCAGGCATTCCATGCATCGTGTACATGGGCGCTGTCGACGTGGAGCGCCAGCGGCCCAACGTCGACCGCATGTTGCAGCTGGGCGCAGAAGTCGTGGCGGTGACCAGCGGCGACGCCACGCTGCGTGCGGCCATCGACGAGGCGTTCCGCGACTGGGTGGCGGATCCCGAGGGCAGCTACTACCTGCTGGGCTCGGCCGTGGGGCCGCACCCCTATCCGTACCTGGTGCGCGAACTGCAGGCGGTCATCGGGCGCGAAGCGCGCGCACAGATGCAGGAACTGGCGGGCGGTCTGCCGGACGCGGCCTTTGCCTGCGTCGGCGGGGGTTCCAACGCGATCGGGCTGTTTCACCCGCTGCTCGGCGATGCCGGGACGCAGCTGATCGGTGTCGAGGCCGGCGGCTGCGGTGGCGGGCTCGGTGAGAACTCCGCCACGCTGGTAACGGGCACGCCGGGCATCCTGCACGGCAGCCTGTCCCTGCTGCTCCAGGACCCCGACGGCCAGGTGCAGGAGACGCACTCGGTGTCGGCCGGGCTCGACTACGCCGGTGTCGGGCCGGAGCACGCGTTGTTGAAGACCATCGGCCGGGTGAGCTACGAGTCGGCCACGGATGCCGAGGCCCTGGACGCCCTGCAGGAATGTTGCGAGGCCGAAGGTATTTTGCCCGCGCTCGAAACCGCGCACGCCTTCGCCGGCGCGCGGCGCTGGGCCCGCGCCCATCCGGCCAGGCGGATCCTGATCGGCCTGTCCGGTCGGGGCGACAAGGACATGCCCACGTTGAGCAAGCTGATGCGCCAAAGCGATACCCGCGAGCGCGCAGCGTGAGCGAGTTGCCGCACGAAAGAATCGGTGCCGCGATCTCTGCCGCTACCGCAGCCGGGCGCGTCGGCCTGGTGCCGTTCATCACCGCCGGCTATCCGCAGAAAGATCGCTTCATCGATACACTCGAGGCCCTGTCGGCCGTCGCTGATGTCGTGGAGATCGGCGTGCCCTTCTCGGACCCGATGGCCGACGGCGTGACGATTCAACGTGCCAGTCATGCCGCGATCGAGGCCGGGGTGAGCCTGCACTGGATCATTGACCAGCTCACTGCAGCCCGGAATGCTGGCAAGCGTTTTGCGCCGCTGGTGCTGATGAGCTACCTGAATCCGCTGTTCATTTATGGCTACGAGCAGCTGGCGACGGATGCGGCGCAGGCTGGTGTCTGCGGTTTCATCGTGCCGGACTTGCCGCTGGAGGAAGGCGGCGAGTTTCGCGCGGCGCTGGAGCAGGCGGGTCTCGGCCAGGTGCAGCTGATCACACCCACGACCACGGATGCGCGCATGGCCGAGCTGTGCCTAGCGAGCAGGGGGTTCATCTACGCGGTCACGGTGACCGGTATCACCGGCGGCGGCACGGTGATTCCGCCGGAGGTCACCGGCTACCTGGACCGTGTGACCGCTGTGGCCGACATTCCGGTCTGCGCAGGCTTCGGCATTCGCAAGGCGGAGCAGGTCGAGTCCATCGGCCGGCATTCCGACGGTGTCATCGTCGGCTCGGCGCTGGTGGAGCAGCTGGAAGCGGGCCACGATCCGGCGGCCTTCCTGCAGGGGCTGCGGCCCGGCTAGACCCGCCTGTGACAAGGGCGTGGGCCGGCCCGGAGCTCGGCCTGTCGCCATCCGCTAAACTCGTGAGGGTCTGTAGCTATTGATGCGGAGACGCCTATGTCACATGCACTGACTACCCTGCCTGCCAACGAGTATTCCGAAGGCCGCTTCTGGAAAAAGCTCGCCGCCTTCGGCCGCAGCGCCGGCCGTGAACTGATCGAAAAGGCGCTGTGGCTGTATTACGCCGCCGAGCGCCCGCAGACGCCGAAATGGGCGAAGGTCACCGTGTACGGTGCGCTGGCCTATTTCATCCTGCCCGCCGACGCGGTGCCCGATCTGACGCCGCTGGCCGGCTTCACGGACGACCTGGCCGTGCTCGCCTTTGCCGTCGCCACGATCGGCGCGCACATCGATGCCGGGGTGAAGGCACAGGCTGCGCACACGCTCGCTCGCTGGTTTCGCTAATAATTCTTGTCTCCGGAGTGCGATCCAGGCTTGCTGCGCGCTAGCCGCGTTTACTTCTGGCCAATGTTTCAGACTCTGAATTTCAGTTCTTCACAGTAACAGGAGCCGGTCCTTGAACAAATTAGTGGTTGTTGTCGTCGGTCTCATTCTGGCGCTGAGCGTATCTTCACTGAGCGCGGGGAGCCATAAAGAGAACAAGGGCAGGAAAAAGACGGACGTGATCGAGGCGGCCGACACTGCGTCGGCGGAAGAAACCGGGCAAGGCAGACAGAATAAAAAGGATCGGCGTGCAGACAGGTCCCGTGACCAGGAAGGCCGGGATGATAGTGACGATGATGACGATTCGGATGATGACGATAGCGATGACGACTCCGATGCTGAAGAGCAGGAGTCCAGCCGAGACGAGGATGCTGCCCGTGGCCGGGGGAATGAACGGAGCCAGGAAATGCGTGAGCGCAGGGACGAGCGTAAAGCGATCCAGGAAGAATACCGCTCGAATCGCGAACCCGGACAGGAAGGCCAGGACAAAGCGGCAGGCAAGCCCGCCAAGAAACCGTGGTGGAAGTTCTGGGGTGACGAAGCCGACTCTCAATAGACACTTTGGCAATGTGGGTGCGGTGCCTGCCAAAGCCTGTTGAGTTGATAGGCAGCGATCGACGAACCCAGGTGTCAGCTAGCTGGGCGCCCCAGGTAGAGGCCCGTGAGGCCGGCAGCAGCGATAACCCATCCCAGCCAATCGGGTTGCGCCTGTAGTCCGATCAGCAGCGCCCCGGCCACCAGGCCGGCGGCGCCGGCGATAACTCTGAACTGCCGGCGTTCGCGCTCCTGGTTGCCGCGGCGATTGGGCGCCGGTGGCGTGCGCTCACTCTCTTCGAGCTGGTCCACCAGCCGCCGGGCCAGCACCGGCAGGCGCTCCAGCGTGTAGCGGATATCCGGCAGCTCGCGGGCGATGCGCCGGGCCGTGCCAGCGGGCCCGGTCTGCTCGGCCATCCATTTCTTCAGTACCGGCCGGCCCGTTTCCCACAGGTCGAGTTCCGGGTACAGCTCGCGGCCCAGGCCTTCGATCTGCAGCAGGGTTTTCTGCAGCAGGATCAGTTGTGGCTGCACTTCCATATCGAAACGCCGCGCCACCTCGAACAGGCGCATCAGCACCGTGCCGAAGGAGATGTCTTTCAGCGGCTTGTTCATGATGGGTTCGCACACCGTGCGCACCGCCGACTCGAGTTCGTCCACCCGGGTGCCTTCCGGCACCCAGCCGGAATCTGCGTGCAGCTGCGCTACACGGCGATAGTCATAGTCGAAAAAGGCGATGAAATTTTCGGCGAGATAACGGCGGTCGCGATCGTCCAGCGTACCGACAATGCCGAAGTCCACCGCCGCGTAACGCGGGTTCTCCGGATCGCTCACGTCGACGAAAATATTGCCGGGGTGCATGTCGGCATGGAAAAAGTTGTCGCGGAAGACCTGCGTAAAAAAGATCTCTACCCCGTTGGCCGCCAGTTTTTTGATATTGGTACCGGCTGCCAGCAGTGCGTCCATCTGGTTGATCGGAACGCCGTAGATTCGTTCCTGCACCATCGCCCGGTCGTTGCAGTAGTCCCAGTAAATGTCGGGCACGTAGATCTGCGGCGAGCCCTTGAAGTTGCGCCGGAGCTGCATGCAGTTCGCGGCCTCGCGCATCAGGTCGAGTTCGGCCTCGCAGGTCTTGTCGTACTCCTGGATCACCTCCACCGGGCGCAGGCGGCGGGCCTCGGGCCAGTAGCGGTCGGCGAGTCGGGCAATGGCGTACAGCACCTCGATGTCGCGCTGGATTTGCCGGCGCACGCCGGGGCGCAGCACCTTCACGATGACTTCTTCACCGCCAGGCAGCCGGGCCGCGTGCACCTGCGCGATGGAAGCCGCGGCGAGAGCTTCCGGCGCAAACTCGGCGAACACCTCTTCCGGTGGCCGGCCGTAGGCGCGCTCGAGAATTTCCCGGGCCTGCTCGGCCGGAAACGGCGGCACCTGGTCCTGCAGCTTGGCGAGTTCCGCACCCACATCCGGGGGCAGCAGGTCCTGGCGTGTCGACAGGGACTGGCCGAACTTCACGAAAATCGGGCCGAGTTCCTGCAGCGCTTCGCGGATGCGCACGCCGCGCGGTGCGTCCTTGTGCTGGCCGTTCCAGGTGCCGGGCCACAGGCGCAGGAAAAGCCGGAACGGTCGAAACAGGTGCGTAGCGGTGATCAGGTCGTCGAGCCCGTGGCGAACGAGGACACGCTGAATGGCAAGCAGCCTCAGCAGCAGTCGCAAACGACTCATGATGCGCCTTTGTCCCTTAGGCGCCCGACCCGGGCACCGGCGCGTTCCACGTCGTTGGCCAGCCGGTCGACGTCGGCCAGAAACTCGTCCATCTCAAAGCGGGTAGGCAGGTCACGACGTTCTTCCTGCAGGTACTCCGTCAGGCTGCGGGAAAAACTCTCGGCGGCGCCGCGGGCCCAGCCCGCGAAACCGCGTGCGGCCTCGCCCAGCTGGTGAGCTGCCACGTCACCGACGACGCGGGACAGCTCTTCTTCCGGGTCCGGGCGGGCATAGTCGAGCAGCGCCTGGTAGGCCTGGGCGATGTCGGGGTTGCCGCTGAGGCGAACTGCGCCGCTGCGGAGCGCTGCAGTGGCTTCGCCGAAGACCAGCTGGTTAAAGCCCATAATGCTGCCGGCCAGGGTCGCGTCGGCCGGTTCGGCCAGCGCGGGCCCGACGATGGCATGGCCTTCGGTCATCGTGATGCGCAGGCGCAGGCCCGCGGGTTCCAGGTTGATGTCCAGGCTGCGCCCTTCCAGTTCCCGGCTCAGGGCCCGGGCACTGGCCGATTCCTGGATACCGCGGTTCAGCAGTGCGGCGACGGGGCGGTAGAGCGGCTCCATGGTCAGTACCGAAAGCCCATGTGCAGCGCGACGACGCCGCCCGTGAGGTTGTGGTAGCGACAATCTTCCAGCCCCGCGTCATTCATCATGCCGAGCAGGGTTTGCTGGTCCGGGTGCACGCGAATGGATTCGGCCAGGTACTGGTAGCTCGCCGCATCGCCGGCCACTGCGGCGCCGAGCCGTGGCAGCACGTTGAAGGAATACCAGTCGTATATCGGTCGCAGAACCTTGAGCGCGGGTGTGGAAAACTCCAGCACCAGCAGCCGCCCGCCGGGTTTCAGCACCCGCCCCATGTCGGCCAGGGCCGCGGCCTTGTCGGTGACGTTGCGCAGCCCAAAACCGATGGTCACGCAGTCGAAAGCTCCGTTCGGAAAGGGCAGCTGTTCGGCGTCAGCCTGCACGAGACGGACGTTGCCCACGATGCCCCGGTCCAGCAGCCGGTGGCGGCCTTCCAGCAGCATGGCGTGATTGATGTCGCTCAGCACCACCTGCCCCCGCGCGCCGACGCGGCGGCTCATGGCGCCCGCCAGGTCGCCGGTGCCCCCGGCCACGTCCAGCGCGGCCTGGCCCGGGCGCAGGCCGGTGCGGGTAATCGTGAAGCGCTTCCACAACCGGTGCAGCCCGCCTGACATCAGGTCGTTCATCAGGTCGTAGCGCGACGCGACGGAATCGAATACGTCCCGCACCCGCTCGGCTTTTTCGGGGCGCGGTACGGTCTGGTAGCCGAAATGCGTGGTGTCGGGTTGCTTGTCGGTCATGGGGCCTGCCGGTGGCGAAGGCGTAGTTTAGCGGCAGACCTGCCTCAGCGGGTCAGAGGATGTACCGGCTCAGATCCTCGTCCTTCAGCAGTTCGCCGAGCTGCTCGTCCACGTAGGCCGCATCCACGATTACCGACTGACCGCCGCGGTCCGCCGCCTCGAAAGACAGGCTCTCCACGAGCCGCTCCATCACCGTGTGCAGGCGCCGGGCGCCGATATTTTCGTTCTGCTCGTTCATGCGGAAGGCAATTTCCGCGATGCGATGCACGCAGGGACGCATCGGGTTCGGTCAGGATGCGCGCGAACTCGCCCGCCTTTAGAGCGTTCAGTTCCACACGAATCGGGAACCGGCCCTGCAGCTCGGGAATCAGGTCTGACGGTTTCGCCGTGTGGAAGGCGCCCGACGCGATGAACAGGATGTGGTCGGTACGCACCATGCCGTACTTGGTGGTCACGGTGCAGCCCTCCACCAGCGGCAACAGATCGCGCTGCACGCCTTCGCGCGACACGTCGGCACCGGTCACGTCGGAGCGGCGGGCCACCTTGTCGATTTCGTCGATGAACACGATGCCGTTCTGCTCGACGTTCTTCAGCGCTTCGACCTTGATTTCTTCGTCGTTGACCAGCCGGCCGGCTTCTTCCTCGGTGAGCAGCTTGAAGGCCTCGCGAATCTTCAGCCGGCGCGACCGCTTCTTGCCGCTGGAGAAATTCTGAAACATGTTCTGCAGCTGGCCCGTCATCTCCTCCATGCCGGGCGGCGCCATGATTTCCACACCGACCTGCGGGGCCTGCAGCTCTATCTCGATCTCCTTGTCGTCGAGGTCGCCCTCGCGCAGCTTCTTGCGAAATTTCTGCCGGGTGTCCGACGTGTCCGGTCTTTCCGGCTGGCCCAGGCTGTTGGTGGGCGGCGGCAGCAGCGCATCGAGAATCCGGTCTTCGGCCGCATCTTCCGCGCGGTGGCGCACCTTCTCCATCTCGAGTTCGCGGGTCAGCTTGACGGCCGAGTCGGCAAGGTCGCGGATGATGCTGTCGACCTCGCGGCCCACGTAGCCCACTTCGGTGAACTTGGTGGCCTCGATCTTGATGAACGGCGCGCGGGCGAGGTTGGCCAGACGGCGGGCAATTTCGGTTTTGCCGACGCCGGTGGGGCCCATCATCAGGATGTTCTTGGGCGTGATCTCGTCGCGCAGCGCATCGGGTACCTGCATCCGCCGCCAGCGGTTACGCAATGCAATGGCCACGGCGCGCTTCGCGTCATCCTGGCCGATGATGTGCTTGTCCAGTTCCTGGACGATTTCACGCGGGGTCATCTGGGACATTTAAAACCGCCTTCGTTTGGTGGCGCCGTGTCAGCGAACGGAGGGCATGATGCAATGCGCCAATTCAGTTGATCGGTGTCTGGTGGCTGCCGGCTAACCAAGCGCTCTGCTGAGGCCATGCCGTTATTCCTGTTCATCACCGAGAGTTTCCACCACGACGTTTTCATTCGTATACACGCAGATCGCGGCCGCAATCTCCAGGGCTTTTTGCACGATCTCGGCGGCGTTTAACTCGGTGTTCTCCAGCAGTGCCCGCGCAGCGGCCTGGGCGTACGGCCCGCCTGACCCAATGGCCATCAGGTCGTTTTCGGGTTCGATCACGTCGCCGTTGCCGGAAATGATCAGCGAAGTTTCGTCATCGGCAACGCACAGCAGCGCTTCCAGGCGGCGCAACCGCCGATCGGTGCGCCAGTCCTTGGCCAGTTCGATGGCCGCCCGGGTCAGGTTGCCGTACTGCTCCATCTTGCCCTCGAAGAGCTCGAACAGTGTGAAGGCGTCGGCCGTACCACCGGCGAAACCGGCCAGCACGCGGCCTTCGGCCAGCCGGCGAACTTTGCGCGCGTTACCCTTCATCACGGTGTTGCCCATGCTGACCTGCCCGTCACCGCCCACGGCGACGATCCCGTTGCGCCGCAACGAGACGATGGTCGTACCGCGAAATTGCTCCATATGATTCTCCAGCTGCGGGCGGTGGGAACTCAGGTCTGTTATCCCACCGGTTTTTCTTATGGCCCTAGAGGCGCGTCCGGCCATCTCAAAGGTGGTTTATTGGGCTGCATTGGTCAGCCGGACTCCATCTCGGCGTCGAGCCGCGTCGCGACAGGCTCTAGCCTTTCGTCTTGCGCTGCGCCCGCGGATGAGCCTCATCGTATATCTGGGCGAGATGCTGGAAATCAAGGTGGGTATAGACCTGGGTCGTGCTGATATCCGCGTGGCCCAGCATTTCCTGCACGCCGCGGAGATCCCGGCTCGACTCCAGCAGGTGGGTGGCAAAGCTGTGGCGGAACAGGTGGGGGTAGACCCGTTTGGGCAACCCGGACTGCTGCGCCCAGTGGCGCACCCGCCGCTGCACCACGCGCGGACTGATGCGCCTGCCCCGCTGGCCGACGAACAGCGCCGATTCGCTGCCTTGCGCCAGGGTCGGGCGGGCGGCGAGCCAGTCGCGCAACGCGGCCCGGGCCTTGCGGCCCACCGGGACCACGCGAGTGCGGGAGCCTTTGCCGGTGACTCGCACCGTGCCGTCGTCGAGATCCAGGTCCGTCGGGTTCAGGGCCACCAGCTCGGCCAGCCGCAGCCCCGACGAATACAGCAATTCCAGGATCGCGCGGTCGCGGCGGGTCACCGGGTCATCGCCGCGTATGTCCAGCAGCCGCGCCACCTGGTCGACGTCCAGCGTGTCCGGCAGTTTGCGCGGGGCCCTGGGCGCCTGCACATCGGCAGCCACGTTCTGTTTCAGCCGTGATTCCCGGATCAGGTAATTCAGGAAGCTGCGCACCCCGGACAGGCGGCGCTGAATGCTCCGCGGGCTCAGGCCTGCCGCGTGGCTCAGGGCCGCGAACCGGCGCAGGTGGTAGTCACGGAGCTCCTGCCACGCAACGATGGAGTCGCGGTCACAGAACTCTGTCAGGCACACCAGGTCGCGGCGGTAGCCCTTCACGGTGTGCGGCGAGAGCCGCCGTTCCAGGCTCAGGTGGCGGAAAAAATCTTCGGCGAGCTGCCATTCATCGGCGTTCACCGCGCGGCTTCAGTGGTCCAGCGCGCAGGTCACCAGTTCGCCCAGTCGGGCAAGAAAATCGATGCTCTTCCCCGGATGGAAGTGGTCGACTTCGCGGCTGCCGACGGCCAGGAAGCCGGTCTGCACGCCTTCGCCCAGCGGCAGCAGGGCCGCCGAACCGATCTCGACGTCGCCGTCGCCGAACAGGAAGCGCCGCTGGGCGTCGCGAATGCGGCCGCAGCGCGCGTTGCCGGATTCCAGGAAGGTGCGAAACGGCGCCAGCGCTTCGTCGTCGCGGCCGATCACCCGCAGAAAGCGGCTGCCCTGCAGCCCTTCAGGCTCACGGAACAGCACCAGCATGGCCCGGTCCGCCTTGAAGCTCAGGCGCAACTGCTCCTCCAGCGTGGCCACCACTTCCTCGGGCCCGTCGGCCCGCATCAGCAGCAGCGCCAGCCGGTGAATCTTGCCCGCCAGCTGATCGTTGCCGCGAGCCACATCCAGCAGGTCGCGCAGCTTTCGCTCGAGCTTGATGTTGCCCTGGCGCAGCACCGCCACCTGCCGTTCCACCAGCGAAACTGTGGCGCTGCCCGGCATGTGCGGCAGGCGCAGCTTGGCCAGCACCGCCGTATGGCGTTCGAAAAAATCCGGGTTGGATTGCAGGTAAGCGGCTATCTCGCTTTCGTCAATGTCCGGCGCATCGGACTGCGGCTGCTCGAGCGTACTCATGCGGCGACCGTTCCCTCGAAGACGGTGATCGCTTCCCCGGTCAGCCAGACTGGCTCGCCGGGACCCTTCCAGCCGACGGTCACCGATCCTCCGGGCAGGTCTACACGCACTGAGTCGTCTAGCCAGCCAGCACGTTGGCCCACCACGGCCGCCGCACAGGCACCTGTCCCGCAGGCCCGGGTCTCGCCGACGCCGCGCTCGAAAACGCGCAGCCGCACGTGCCCGGAAGTGACCACCTGCATGAAGCCGATGTTAGCACGGTTGGGAAAGCGCTCATGACGCTCCAGGACCGGGCCGAGGGTCGCGACCGGCGCCGTGTCGATATCTTTCACGCGCAAAACCCCGTGCGGGTTGCCGATGGATACGACCCGCAACTCCACCAAGCTGCCGTCTGCGTCCAGAGCGTAGGCCTCGGCTTCGGCCTCGGCCCGGAACGGCACCGCCGCGGGTTGAAAGTCGGGCTCGCCCATGGCCACCGTCACGTTGCCATCGTTCTGCAGCCGCGCTGGCGACGAGCCACCGGCCTGAGCCAGCACCAGTTCGCGCTCGGGGGTTGGGCCGGCCAGGAACCGGGCAACGCACCGCGCGCCGTTGCCGCATTGCTCCGCCTCGCTGCCGTCGGCGTTGAAGATGCGGTAATAGGCATCGGTGCCCGTGTCGCGGCCCGGCTGCACCCACAGGAGCTGGTCGAAGCCCACCCCGGTCCGGCGGTCGGCCAGGGCACGGATCCGCGCTGCGGCCGGCGGTTCGCCGTCGCTGGCAACCACCATGAAGTCATTGCCGAGGCCGTGCATCTTGGTGAAATTCAGGCGCATGTGAAATGGACTTTTGTTAAATCGGCGGCTAAGTTTAGCCCCTCGCTGCACAGCAAGAGGAAAAGAAGAATGCGGCACATCATGGTCTTGAACGCCAAGGGCGGCTGCGGAAAAAGCACGCTGGCCACCAACCTGGCCAGTTATTTTGCGGCGGAGGCCGGGGAAAAGGTCGCCCTCGTGGACTACGACCCGCAGGCCTCGAGCCTGGACTGGCTGGCCCGTCGCCCCGCCAGCCGCGCCGAGATTGTCGGCGTGGCGGGCTTTGAGGAAGGCCTGCGGCACCTGCCGCGCTCTGCGGACGTCGCGATTATCGACGCCCCGGCCCGCTCTCACGGGCATGAGCTAACGGAACTGGTCAAGCACGCCGACACGATCCTGGTGCCGGTACTGCCATCCACCATCGACATGCAGGCCGCGGCCAAGTTCCTCGCGGAACTCCGAAAGGTCGGCAAGGTGGTGCGTAAAGACGTGAAAGTAGCCGTGGTGGCGAATCGCGTCCGCGAATATACGCTGATCTACGAAGAACTCGATGCGTTCCTGGAGAAGCTGCGGGTGCCTTACGTGGGCGTGCTCCGCGAGGCCCAGAACTATGTGCGCGCCTATACGCGTGGCATCGGGGTTTGGGAACTGCCTGAATACCTGGCCTGGCCAGACTGGGAACAGTGGGAGCCCCTGGTCAAGTGGCTCGAAAGCAAGCGCAGCCAGCCTTGAGGGTTTAGCTACCGCCCGTATCAGTGGCTTTGGCGGGCGGGTCTGCCTTGAGCTGCAGGACCCCGGGGGGCCCGCCGTGGCTCAGCGTCAGGCCCTTGCGGAAAGCTTCCGTGGCCGGGCCCGTTTCACCGATCTCCAGCATCAGCTGTCCCAGCACGTTATAGGCCGCCGGATTCGGTTGAATGGCCAGGCTCGATTCCAGGTAGCTGCGTGCCTTGCCCCACAGTTTCCGGCGCATGCACACCCGCCCGGTTGCCAGCAGCAGGTCCGGGTCATCGGGCCGCACGCGCAGCCAGTTTTCCAGGTGGCTCAGCTGCCTGGAGCTGTCGGCCATCTCCAGGTCTGCATACAGCGCGGCCAGTTCCGGGTCCCATCCGGCCTTCAGCACGCGGCGAATTTCCACCTCCACGTCGGCAGTGGCGCCGAGCCGGGCCAGGCCCTTCAGGCGGGCTCGCTGCAGCGCCGGATCCTTGCGCAGGTGGCGCGGCAGTGCCTGCCAGAGCCGATCCAGGCCGGCCCAGTCGAGGGCCTCGTCCACCAGCAGGTGTTGCCAGGCCTCCGTAGTCCATTCGTCCAGCAGCTCGGGGCTCAGGCTGCGCAGCTTCCGCAATGCCGGCAGGAGCTCCGCCAGGCCAGACCAGTTGCCGGTGTCGCGCCGGATCGTTGCCAGCATTCTCAGGGCCTCGGGGTGGCGAGGCTTTGACTCCAGCAGGTCCTGCAGGCTCTTGGCCGCACCCTCACGATCGCCGCCGGCAAGTTCCAGTTCCGCCCGCGTCAGCAAGATGGCCTCGTTGCCGCTGCCATCCTGCTGGGACGCGAGCTGCAGCCAGTTATCGCGGCGCGCCGTGTCGCCCTGCATTTGTGCGACGCGGGCCGCGGCCAGGTAGTGCAGAGCCGGTGCTTCGCTGGCGTTCGCCGCGCGGGTCAGCAACCGCTCGCCGCGGGCCAGTTTGCCGTCGGCCAGGGCAGCCAGGCCTTTGTTCACGCGCTTGCCGGCCCGGCGGGCCGTGGCCCGTCCTGCCGCTTCGCCGAGTTCCCTGGGTGCCCGCCAGATTCGCGCCGCGAGCCGCAGTGCGATATAGGCAATCACCACCATGAAGGCGAGCACGGGCACGGACATTTCTACCGCATAGCCGCGGAACTGAATCAGCACGTAGCCGTTGTCCTGGAGCAGGAAGTGCGCGGCGACAGAGCCGGCCGCGAGGACTAGCAGGACCAGCAGGCCCAGTCTCATGAGATAAGGCTCATGGGGCCGTGGCCTCGCGGCCGAGGCGCTGCAGCAGTTCGAGGGAGCCAGAGATGTCCGGCAGCGCGTCGGGCAGTTCCGTGCGCTCGAGATCCGTCAGTTCGTTGATCGCCGCGCGCACCGCTGGCGCATCGGTATCGAAGTGCCGGCGTAGCGCGCTTTTCACGTCATCCAGCAGCCCCCGGTACAGTTCGCCACTGCCCTGTAGCAGGGCCAGTCGCGCGAGCTCCAGGGTGGATTCCAGGCGGCGCAACAGCAGCGATTCTTCCGC
>CAMYJV010000023.1 GCA_947258805.1 uncultured Gammaproteobacteria bacterium
CACCCTGGCGGCCGAACAGGGGCACGAGAAGGCCCGGGCGCGCCTGGAGGCCATGCAGCAATAGGAATGATGCCCCCTGTGGCGGCGGGATTTGACGGCGCCCACCTGAAATCGAGGGACAGTGACTCTATGTCTGCAAAAAGGGTGCCGAACTCATTTTTCGGCTTGAGGGACAGCGCCAAAATAAACCCGGCACCTTTGTTGACCCCTTTCCCGGCAGCCGAGTGCCGCGGATGCGGTTTCATGTGGCGGGTTACTTCCTGATCGATGACGGCAAGATCAAGGTCTGGCGCGATTTCTCCTACCCGGGTGCCAAGCAGCTGATCGAGCCGGCGCCGAAGGCTTAGTGGGGCGCGCTGGCCAGATAGGCATTGATGCTGGCCAGGCGCAATTCAAAAGGGCCATCTTTTTTATCGTAGATATACAGCGCCATTTCCCGGATCTGGCCGGGGTCAAGTTCGGGGCCGTCCAGTTTGTAGCCGCGGTATTGCGGGTAAAAGCGCGAGAAGGGAATGTTCACGGTGCTCCATTCGCCCGCGCTGGTTTCGAAATCAGCCCAGTAACTGATCCGCCGGCCGCGCCAGCGGGCATTGGTCTCTAACTGCCAGGTATAGCGACGACCGTCACCCTTGAGGCGGAGCTGGATGCCAGCATGATTGGACAAATCCAGCTGCAGGGCTTGCGTGCGTATCGAGCTGAAGCCGCCGCCGTTGGTGTTGGTGCTGCCGGCGAAGATGAGTTCCCCGGGTATTTGTTCGAAGCCACCCTCGCTCCGTCCGCCCATCACGTTATCGTTCTGCACATACCAGCCAAAATCAGGGGTATCCGGAGTGAAGTCGGTAAGCATGGGTTCCCCCTCGGGACCAAGGTCCGCCGCATCAAGTAATGAAGCCGAGGCGGTCAGCAGCGATAGCCCAATGACCAGCGCACAGGGTATCAGGTCGATGTCGCGATGCATGATCATCGCAGGCAGCTCGTCCCTACCGTCCGGATCTGGATAAATCATTCTAGCTCATAAAGCGATCTACTTCGGCTGGCAGCTCGGGCACCAGAAAAGCGTGCGGCCGGCGAAAGGGAAAAAGGTACCGGGTTTATTTACCTCGTCGTCCGCAAAAATGAACCCGGCACTATTTCCCCAAGAAGCTTAGGCACAGCACGCGGCTATTGATGGTCTTTGCGCGCCGGAAAAATGCTTTAAGAGTTTATTTTTATTAGTCTTTTTAACATAGCCACAATTCGGGCAAGGGCGGGTGCGAGAATCTACGCGAGCCAGTGAATTTGTCGAGCCCCGCCATGCTGTACTTCGTCTACCTGGAAGACATTGCCGACAACGTCGGCATTCGCGCCGAACTGCTTGAAAAGCACATGCAGCACATCGGCGCCTTTGTGGATCGCATCAAGCTGGGCGGACCCGTGATGCGGGCCGACGGTGAAACCCAGGCAGGCGGCATCCTGGTGCTGGAAGCCGATTCCGAAGCAGCCGTGCGGGATATGATTAACGCTGATCCCTACTTCAAGGCCGGTCTGTGGCAAGACATCAAGATTCATCCGTTCAAGGAAATCCTGAACGGGTGGAAATGACCGCACTACCTGCAGCACAACTCGTTGCTGACCTGCGGGCCCAACTGGGCGCGGCGCAGGTCATCACCGATGCCGGGCAGCGCGAACTGGCATCCACCGACTTCTATTCAGCGGGTACGCCCTGCACGGCCATTATTCGTCCAACAACTACCACTGCCCTGGCCGAAGCGGCGGCCCTGATCACAAGCGCCGGCTACGCCTTGATACCGCGCGGCGGCGGCATGTCTTACACGGGCGGCTACACGCCCACGCGCGCCCACACCGTGATGGTGGACCTGGGTGATATGGCCGCGATTGTCGCCGTCAACCCGGGTGACATGACGCTTACCGTGCAGGCCGGCGCCACGTGGGAGACCGTTTACGACGCCCTGAAACCCCACGGCCTGCGCGTGCCCTTTTTTGGCACGTTCTCTGGCCGACTCGCCACCGTCGGTGGCGGCCTGTCGAATGGCGCTGTGTTCTTTGGCACGGCCCGCTATGGCTGCGCGGCGGATCACGTATTGGGCCTTGAAGTGGTGTGCGCCGACGGCCGGGTGCTGCGCACGGGCCAGGCCGCGTTAAAGAACGGCAAAGCCTTTTATCGCACGCACGGACCTGACCTGACCGGGCTCTTCCTGCACGACTGCGGCGCCCTGGGCATCAAGACCGAAGCGACTTTCCGGCTGATCGAAATGCCCAAAGGCAATGAGTCGGTGTCTTTTGCGCTGCCGGATGCGACGTCGGCGGCCGCCGCGCTGTCGGCCGTGGCACGTGCCGGCGTCGCCGAAGATGCCTATGTGTTCGATCCCGAATCCACCGCACGAAACATGGATGCCGGCAGCCTTGGCAGCGACCTGAAACGGCTGGGCAGCATTGTGACGGGCCAGGGCAGCACACTGGCCGGCCTGAAAGCCGGTGCCAAAGTGGTGCGCGCCGGCAAGAAGCTGGTGCCCGAGGGGGCCTACTCCCTGCACGCGGTGTGCGCGGGGCGCAGCGAGGCCGCCGTCCGCGCCGATGCAGACCGCTGCCGGGAACTGGTCGGCAGTTACGGCGGCAGTGAGATTCCGAACTCCATACCGGTGGCCGTGCGCGCCGCACCCTTCGACAACCTGAACGGTGTGCTTGGTCCGGACGGCGAGCGCTGGGCCGCACTGAATGCCAAGGTCACGCACAGCGATGCCGTGACTATCATCGACGGCTTCGCCGCCATCGTGGCCCGCCACCAGGCCGAACTGGATGCCCACAGCGTGACGACGTCCACCTTGTTTATTGCGATGGACACGCATGCCTTCAGCTTCGAGCCGGTGTTTCACTGGCCCGATCGCTGGCTGCCCCCGCACAAGGCGGTGCCCGATGCCAAACACCTGGCATCCCTGACCGAGCCTGCGGCCAACCCGAAGGCCGCTGAACTTGTCGCCAGGCTACGCGCCGAAACCATTGAACTGTTTACCGAGCTGGGTGCGGCGTCGAACCAGATCGGGCGCACCTATCCGTGGCGCGACAACCTGGAAATGGGCGCCGGCGAGCTTTTTGATGCCTTGAAGGCCCACCTGGATCCGCAAAACGTGATGAACCCAGGCGTGCTGGCGCGACGGGCCGAAGATTGATGCTGCTGCATACCCTGCTGGTCGCGCACATCGCGGTGCTGGGCTACTGGCTCGGTTCGGAACTAGTGATCAACGCGAACTTTCGCTTTGTTACGCGCGCGGCCGGCCAGCCCTTCATCGAACGCGATCGCCTGCTCGATCACGTGCTGGATGTGGACCAGCACGTGCGTTACGCGCTGATCCTGCAAACCGGGCTTGGCACCGCCCTCGCCGCGCTGCTCGGCTACGTTCCCGGCGGCCACCTGGTTGCGATGGCCGCCGGCGTGGCGGCCATCGCCTGGCTCGTGCTGGTGGAAGCCACGCATCGCCTGCGCAAGACACCCGCCGGCCGCTGGCTGGAGACGCTCGACGGCGTCGTGCGTTACTCGGTGATGCTCGTGCTGGCGGTAGTGGGTGGCGGCGCGCTGGCCGGCGCCTGGCCGTTGGCCACGTGGCTCGCCATCAAGCTCGCGCTGTTTGCGGGCGTGATCCTGTGCGGGCTGGGCATACGCCTTGCCATCGTGCGCTACTACCTGACGTGGCGCGATATCGAGCAGGCGGGTTCCACGCCCAGCAACGAGCGCCAACTCTGGCAGCGATACTGGAACGCGACGGCCGTGCTCATTGTGCTATGGGTGCTGATCGCCGGCATCGTAGGACTGAGCCTGCTCAAACCCTGACGGCCCTGGCCTGCGCGAAAAGGTGCCCGCGAAAAGGTGCCGGGTTTATTTGCTCCGAACAGGGAAAAGGTGCCCGACACCATTAACCGCCAATCGCGGCTGCAGCCGCTCCTACCGGTGATGTCTCTTCGAGAGCGCCAGGTTCAACCCAGCGCGGCCATCTCGGCCTCACTCAGGCGCAGGCCGGCTGCGGCGATGTTTTCTTCGAGGTGATCGATGGAACTCGTGCCGGGGATTGGCAGCATGGCCGGCGAGCGCGTCATCAACCAGGCCAGGGCCACCTGGTAGATACTGGTGCCCCGCTCGTCGGCCAGCTCGCCGAGCTTTGCTACCGCTGCCGAGCCGCTGGTCCGTTGCGCCAGAGGGCCCCACGGGATAAACACGATACCGTCTTCTTCACACGCCGCGAGCACCGGGTCCGAGTCGCGGATCGCCACGTTGTAGCGGTTCTGTACCGAGACCACGTCGACCAAACCCTGCGCAAGGCGCAATTGCTCGAGCGTGAAGTTGGACACCCCGATGTGCCGGATCTTGCCCTCTTCCTGCAGCCGGGCGAGCTCACCCACCGAGGCTTCCAGCGGCACATTGGGGTCCGGGACGTGCAACTGGTACACGTGGTGGGCGTCCAGCCGCAGGCGCTTCAGGCTCGCTTCGCACGCGGCGCGCAGGTGTTCCGGGCGACCGTCCGGCGTCCACTGGTTCGGTCCGCCGCGGGTAAAGCCGCCCTTGGTGGCAATCACCAGGTCCTCGGGGTAGGGATACAGAGCCTCAGCAATCACTTCCTCGTTCACGTCCGGCCCATAGGCATCGGCGGTATCGATGAAATTGACGCCCAGCTCGTATGCTCGCCGGAGCACCGCTTTGGCGGTCGCCGGGTCTTCGGGGGACCCCCAGATACCTTCGCCGGTCAGCCACATCGCGCCGTAGCCCATGCGGTTTACTTTGAGGTCGCCAACCTGGATTGTGCCGCCGGCGCCGGCGAATGCAGCCCCCTCGCCGGCCAGGCCACGCCCTGGCACCCAGCCGAGCAGGCCCGCGGCAGCCACAGAAGCACCTGCGCCCCGCACAAACGTACGGCGGGACACAACCCGCGTGGCTTTACTAACGGCTTTCATGGCTGACCTCCAGAGGAAAATGGAAAATGCCGCGGAAAAGGGGGAAAGGTGCTGGAAAAGGTGCCGGGTTTATTTTCCTTGGGAGAATATAGACTCTAACCGAAAATAAACCCGGCACCTTTTTCCTTTTTCCACGGCACCTTTTTCCACGACTACTGCAGGGGTTCGACGAGCTCGTCGGCGAAGCGACTCACTTCATCCCAGTTGGTGTACTCGAAGTCCTGCGAAGTGTCGGTTGGCCCACCCTCCTTGGTCACGATATGCAGCATTACCTGACGCTTCAACCAGCTGTACTGCGTGTAGCGCAGCGCGCCGGCGAAGCTGCGGGTCACCGTCGGCGTCCAGTCGCAGCTGCTGCAGAATTCCCCAATGACTTTTTCGACGCGGGCTTGCTCCTGAGGATCGTCGCTGGCTGCGCCTAGCGACACTGAGAAAAACGCCGTCCGCGTGGCTCCGAGTGCGGCCCGATGGGCTTTGACGAACCGGCGAACTTCCCGCTGGTAGCGGCCCTCGTGCATCGAAGCACCGACGGCGACCACGTCATAGCCGGCAAGATCCTTATCGATCGTCTCGCCAGCGAGCACTGTCTGTGCCGCATGCCCCAGCTGCTCCAGGTGCGCGCTGATGTGCTGCGCAATCTTTGCCGTTTGCCCCTCGGTCGTGCCGTAGGCGATCAGTATGCTAGCCATAATCCGTCACGTTAGGGCTGCGACGCGATAAAGCCAATCGGGGATTTCCGAATAGAAAAGGAGAAAAGGTGCCGTGAAAACGGTCCGGATCTATTTCGCGGAAAATAAACCCGGCACGTTTTCCTCGGCACGTTTTCCTCGCAAGTTCGTCCCGGCTGGCTGTGGGCAGCGATTTTTATGGCTGTGTTCACATGGTCGGCCATCAACCCGACGGAACGCATTACCTGGGAAAAGGGTACCGGAGTTATTTAACTCGTCGTCCGCAAGACATAGACCCGGCACTATTGACCTGACGACGCGTGAATGCTGGTGCCGGTCATAGCTTTATAACTTGTTGACAGTGCGCAGCGCTGGCGCCGCCCGAAGGCACGCCGCAGTCGAGTGCGGCCAAAAAGGTACCGGGTCTAGCCTCACTCGATCGACAGGGTCGTGAGCAGCATGCTCAACGTGTCTTTCGAGGCGCGGTAGCTGCACCAACCACCCAGACGGTTATCGCCGACACTGCCGACGGGCGCCCGGTGCCGCCGGCGGCACCAATGATTAGTGCAGTCGAGGCATCGGGCCCACGTTTAGCCCCTGCGTCAGGGGAATGCAGGTTCAGCCCACCACGATGGCCCCGACGATTGCGAGGAGGCCGAGCATGGTGAGGCCGAAGACAAAGCCAATGGCGGACAGCACGACGGGACTATCGGTCGATTCAAAGGGGCGGGATTCACGAGGTGTCATGTTTCTCTCCTTAGTATTGCTGGGGTGATCCAGACTCAGACCAGCACGGCAGCGCTGACCATGGTGACCAGACCGAGCAAGGCGACGCCCATGACAAAACCGAGGGCGGCGGCAGCCGGGGGCGGACCGGATGAGTTGGCAGTGGTTTCGGGGGATCGGTTCATGGTTCTGCTCCCGGGAAAAAAGTCCCTGTGGTGTGGAGGACGGCTAATAAATACTTGACTGAGGTTTCGCCTTGTCTTAGATACTGGATCAGTGATTCGAGATTTCTTGGCCAGATTTTGGCTTTTTGTTAGATAGTTCTTAGACAAACGGCATGAACGGACAACCAGCCCATGAGTGACGCAAAATCAATGAGTTATGGCATCGGCACGGCCGCACGCCTCACGGGACTGACCACCCACACGATCCGCGCCTGGGAGGGCCGCTACCAGGCCATCGCGGCCACGCGCGATGCCGCCGGTCGCCGGCGCTATTCCCCGGCAGACGTCGAACGCCTGACCAAACTCAAGCAGCTGACGGATCTGGGCGAACGCATCGGCGGGCTGGCCGGACTGTCCCCGGCGGCCCTGGATGAAAGACTGGCGGTGCTCGGCCCGGGCAGCCAGCCAGCCATCGCGGCGTTGCCGGAACTGCAGTTCGGCGTGTATGGCCCCGGTGCCGAGGCCCTGGCCGCCGGGCTGGCCGAAGGCGTCCGCCCCTGGAAACTGGCAGACACCCAAACGTCCGCCACGCCGGCGTCGCTGCTGGCATCACCCCCGCAGGTGGACTGCCTAGTCGTCGAACTGGCCAGCGTGGCCCCCGCTGCGGTCGAAGCGCTGGCCGGCCTGCGTCGCGACGCGAGTGATCGCGCGCTGATCCTGGTCTATGGCTTTGCCCGGGACCAGGACCTGCAACGTCTGGCGCGCGACGGCACGATCATCCTGCAGGCACCGGCGCGCGCAGCCGACCTGAAGCGCGCCCTCGACGAAGTCACCCAGCAACACCTTGCCGCCGCCGCGCTGGCACAAACCCTGGAAGTCAGCGACGCGTCGGCCGAGCGGCCGCGGTTCACCACGGCGGAACTCACCCGCATTGGCGCCATCTCCACGAGTATTGATTGTGAATGCCCGCATCACCTGGTCACCCTGATCAGCAACCTGCGAGCCTTCGAACGCTACAGCGCCGATTGCACGAACCGGAATGTCACCGACGCGGCAATGCATGAGTATCTGTACCGGGAAACCATCCGCGCGAACCTGGTCATGGAAAACGCCTTGCGGCAACTCATCGATTACGAAGGCATCGACATGAGCGGCTGAACAGCGCGGGAGCGAAACTGGAACCGAGCCGGGGCCGCGCCCGGTGCGGGTGGTGAAGGTGGGCAGTTCGATGGTGGACGTGGACCTGAAAAACCGGCCCAGCACCTTCCCCCCTATGCAGCCCGCAAGGGGCTATGCTGGTCGAACTTCGAGCCATGAACTCGTCCGCCCGGGAGATACCAATGAAATTGCGCGGCAGGATTCCGACTTATCTATTGCCGATGCTGTGCATGGTCGCCGCGCCGGTAGCGGCCACGGAGCACGAGACAGCCGTTCAATCAGCCGACGCTGTGGCAGAGGCAAGCGCTGACAACCCCGCCATTGAGGCCGAGGCGCTGCAGATCTTCAAGCGCATGGCTGACTATCTGGCTGCGGCCAAAGCATTCTCATACCACTCCGAATCGTCCTACGACGTGGTCCAGGCTTCGGGGATGAAAGTGGAGTTCGGCGCGTCCCGCAACGTGCTGGTGTCGCGACCCAACCAGCTGCGCATGGACTCAGAGCGACGCGACGGCATGCGGGGTGAACTCATCTTCGACGGCCAGACAATCTGGGCCGTTGATCCCGACGAGAACGTTTACGCCACGGCGGAGCAGCCCGGCGACCTGGATGAAACCATTGATTTCGTCGTGGTCGAGCTGCGCGTCAAGGCGCCAATGGCCGAGCTGCTGGAGCCGGACTTGTACGAGAGGGTCACGAAGGAACTGACCGGGGCGCTCGACCTGGGCGAGAAGGTGGTATCCGGCGTGGTCTGCGACCACCTGCTCATGGGCAACGACTACGCGGACTTCCAGATGTGGATCACCACCGGCGACCGGCCGGTGCTGAAACGTATTGTCATCACCTATAAAGATGAACCGGGCGAACCGCAGTATCGGGCGCAATTCCGCGACTGGGACATGGCCCCCGAGAACGTGCGGGCCAGGCTTGATTTCCGGCCGCCCGACGGCGCGGAACGGATTCGCTTTTATGTGCCGGCGGCGAACGCGGAACAGGCGGATCAATCATGAGGACGACCTGCAGCAACGTCGTCGCCAGCCTCGCGGTCGCGGCCGTGATGTTCCTGCTCGTGGCAGATTATGCCGACGCCCGGCGTGGCGGGCGCGGGGGCGGCGGGCACCGCATGTCGCGCGGTGGTCCCGCGGCCAGCGGTTCGTTCAATCGCTCCCGGGCCAGGCCCGGCATGAATCGATCCCGGCGGGACATGAACCGGGGCATGAACCGGGACCTGGGTCGGGACACCGGCCGGACGATGCCCCAGGACCTGGGTCGGGACATCAGCCGGACGATGCCGCGGGATCGGGATCCGGGCACCAGCCTGACAAGGCCCGGGACCCTGGATCCGGGCACCAGTCGGCCACGGCCCGGGGATGGCGAGCCCGGCACGGGCCTCACAAGACCCGGGGACCGGGAGCCCGGCAGCGGCCTGACCAGGCCGGGGGACCCGGGCGACGGCACGAGGCCGGCGATTGACCCGGACCGTGCCGATGAAAGACAGGACAACCGCCAGGACCGCGTCGATCAAAGACAGGACAATCGCCAGGACCGCGTCGATCAAAGACAGGACAATCGCCAGGACTACTACGGTGATCGCAATGAGTACTACAGCGATCGCAATGAGTGGTACGAAGATCGCTGGCGCGCAGGTGCCTATATCTCGGTGGTGTCTTGGAACAGCATGAGTTGTGGCTACTCGACGGTGATCATCGACGCGGTGACCTATTACGTGTGCGACGGCATTCGCTACGAGCGCGTGTATCGCGGTAGCGAGGTGATCTTCATCGCCGTCAACTAGGGTGCGGGGCGCAGCGACACTCGACGCGATCAAGGGCGTGGCAGCGACGGTCCGCTACTGGTTGCCGGCGGTGCTATTGATCATCGTCGCCGCAAACCAGCTGCGGCTGGTGTGGGCAGAGTCACTGTCGCCGTGGTCGGGCGGCGGCTTCGGCATGTTCTCGTCCACCGATTCACCAAGCAACCGGCATCTGCATGCGTTCGTGCAAAACGACGCCATCCGGCGCGAGGTCGCGATCCCCCGCGACCTGCAAGAGGCCGTGCGGCGAGCCACCACGCTGCCCACCCGGTCGCGGCTGGGCGCTTTGGCCACTCAGCTGGCCGGGCTCGAAGCAACCAGTGCTATCCAGTGGGACGAGATCGTGCTGCAGGTCTGGGCGGTGGACTACGCGACGCCCGGGCTGCAGCCCAGGGGCCGGCTGGTCAGGACCGAGCGCTTTGCCGTTGCGCCTCGCTGACAGATTCCCGCTCGGGCGTGCCGCTGCTGCCGGCCCGCTGGCCATCGACCTGGCCTTGCGGCTCACCCTGCTGGACTTGCTGTTGCGCCCGGTCGGCAACTGGGCCCTGCGGCCGTGGATTCTCGGCGTGGCCGCGATCGCCCTGTTGCGCGCGCGCTGGCTTCGCCAGCCCCTGCTCTGGCTCGCACTGGCCGGGCTGACCGGCACGAGAGTCATGCTCGACTGGCCAATGGCCGACAACCACGCCTACCTGCTGGCCTACTGGTGCCTGGCCGTGTCGCTCGCATTGACGGCGGCAGATACGGACCGGGCCCTGGCATTCAACGGTCGCCTGTTGACCGGCCTGGTGTTCCTGTTCGCCTGCCTCTGGAAGTTCGGCCTGTCGGGCGACTACCTGGACGGCAGCTTCTTCCAGGTCACGATGCTGAGCGACCCCCGTTTCCAGGGCTTCGCGCAAGTTGCGGGCGGCCTGGATGCACAGGCCTTCGAGGCCTTGAGTCAGTTTGTCGGTGAGCACCGCGATGCTGCGCCATCGGCAGACAGCGGCGGTATCGACCTGCCCCGACGCTTCACGGCCGTCGCCCTTGCCGCAACAGGCTGGAACCTGCTCATCAACCTCGCGCTGGCCGTTGCGTTTCTGTGGCCGGCAGACCGCGGGCCGAGCCGGCTCCGTCACCCGTTGCTGCTGGTTTACTGCACAGTCACCTATGCCGTGGCCACGGTCGACGGCTTCGGCTGGCTGCTGCTCGCGATGGGTGCCGCGCAATGCACGCGGGAACAGCACCGCACCCGAATTGCCTATGCAGTCGTGTTCGTGCTGATCATTTTCTATCGGGAAGTGGATTGGGCGGAGCGGGTCTTTTTGCCGCTGCTTGGATAAAGAACCGGAACCCGATGATCTCAAACTGGTGGGAGGGGCTTTAGCCCCGATAGGGCTGCCCCGCGACATAACCAGTTAATTGCCCCTGATTAACGCGCTGCGATACCACCAACGCCCAATGAAAACTTGGGCGCATGGAATTCGAGTGGGACCCTCGAAAGGCCAGACGTAATGAAATCAAGCATGACGTCAGCTTCGATGAAGCGACAGAAGTATTCGCGGACATTCATTCATCGACGGTCAGCGACCCGGATCACTCCGAGCAGGAGCAAAGATTGATCATCTTCGGTCAAACGCTTCGTGGGAGGCACGTCACTCTCTCCTTCACAGAGCGCGGTGGTAGAATCAGGCTGATCTCAGCCCGGCCCATGACGCCGAGAGAACGTCGAGCTTATGAGCAACGGTGACGACGACCTGCGGGACGATTACTCCGCTGAATTTATTAAGTCAGGCGTCCGCGGGAAGTACGCAAAGCGCTACCGGGAAGGGACCAACGTCGTCCTGCTTGACCGGGACCTGCAGAAGTTCTTTCCCGACTCGGAGTCCGTGAACAAGGCGTTGCGGGAATACCTGGAGACCAAGCGCCGGTCGGCGACCTAGATACGGCAGGACAACGGTGCGCGGCCCAATACAGGGGTCGAACCGAATTTCCCCACCCATGTTCGTACTAGTGTTTAGTCGTAAACCAGGGAAATTCGGTTCGACCTCTTTGTCCAGCTATTAGCGGCACCACAACTCCGGTTGGCACCCCCTCTCCTGCCGTGACAAACTGAGTACGGCAGCGGCGGCGCTGCGCCGGAGGCCCGCTGTGGTAAACGACCTGGATTCTCAATGGCTGGAACGGAGTGCCTTGCAGCGCCTGCGGGACGTATTGCACGAGCAGGGTTACCAGGTCCTGGGCCCGACCGTCCGGGACGGTGCGATCGTGCTCGACGAAATCCACACCGTCGAGGATCTGCCGATCGGCCAGCGCGACACCCAGAGCGCCGGCGTTTATTCGCTGGAGCCTGCCGGCGACGAGCGCGTGTTCGGGGTCGTGAACGGACCGGGGTCGCTCAAGCGCCTGGTGTTCGCGCCGCGGGAGTCGCTGGTCGAGGTCGAGATACGCGGACCAGGCCAAGCGTTCACCGCCAAGCCGACCCTGCCGGAGCCAGCCAGGATTGCCGTGCTCGGCGTGCGTGCGTGCGACCTGGCCGCGCTCGCCATCCAGGACCGCGTGTTCCTTAATGACCGCTATCCGGATCCGTACTACGCGGTGCGTCGCCGCGGCCTGTTTCTCGTCGCCGTGAACTGCACCCGCTCGGTCTCGACGTGCTTCTGCACGTCGATGGAGACCGGTCCGGAGGCCCGCGACGGCTTCGACCTCGGCCTCACCGAACTCGATGGCGGTTTCGTCGTCCGCGCCGGCAGCCCGGTCGGGGAGGCGATCCTCGACCGCCTGGCACTGCCCGAGGCGAGCGCCGAAGCCATGCTCCAGGAACGGCGCGACCTTGCATCGTGTGCCGAGGAGATGCAGCGCCGCTTCGACACCAGTGACCTGCCTGCGCTTTTGTACGAGAACCTCGAGCACTCGCGCTTCGAGGACGTCGCGGACCGCTGTCTCTCATGCGGCAACTGCACCATGTCTTGCCCCACCTGCTTTTGCCACGACGAGCGGGACGAACCGAGCCTGGACGGCGGCACGTCCCTGCGGGTGCGAGAGTGGGACTCCTGTTTCGATCGCGACCACGCCCAGGTCCACGGCATGAACCACCGCCCCCTCATTCGCGATCGCTATCGACAGTGGCTGGTGCACAAGTTTGCGAGCTGGATCGACCAGTTCGGGACTTCGGGATGCGTCGGCTGCGGGCGCTGCATCACCTGGTGTCCGGTCGGGATCGATCCGACGAAGGAGATCGACGCCATCCGGAGAACACGGCGATGACGGAGAGGGTGGAGACAGTTGAAAGCGCCGCGTATTGCCTCGTGCCCCAGCAGGTGGAGATCGTGGAGAAGCGCTCCTTCGCGCCCGACATCCACTCGTACCGCCTGCGGTTCCTCGATCCCGCCGCGCGCCGCTGCTTCGATTTCCTGCCGGGCCAGTTCAACATGGTCTACGTACCCGGCGTCGGCGAGGTTGCGATCTCCATTGCCTCCGATCCGGAAGAGGAAGACCTCGAGCACATCATCCGCATCGTCGGCCGGACGACAGGCGTGATCGGCAAGCTGGAGAAGGGCGACGTTTTGGGGCTGCGCGGCCCGTATGGAACGCCCTGGCCACTGCAGGAGGCGCGCTGGAAAAACGTCCTGGTGATCACGGGCGGTCTCGGTAGTGCGCCCGTCATCGGCGCCATCGACTATATGTTCCGGCGGCGCGCCAACTACGGGCGCATCAGCGTCCTCCACGGCGTCAAAGAGGCTGCCGACCTCCTCCACCGTGATCGCTTCGAAGACTGGCGGCGGGAGCCGAATGCCGAGGTCCACCTGACGTGTGACCAGCCCGATCGCGGCTGGCGCGACCACGTGGGCTACGTCACGACCCTGCTCGACGAGGTCGAGCTCGACCCGAGCCATCGGGTGGTCTTCATGTGCGGTCCGGAACCGATGGTCGTGTCCGCAACCCAAGCCCTGCGCAGCCGGGGGATTTCAGAGGATCGGGTATTTATCTCGCTGGAGCGAAACATGAAATGTGCGGTCGGCTTTTGTGGCCACTGCCAGTACGGGCCGGCGTTCGTCTGCAAGGATGGCCCGGTGGTTCCCTACCGACGCGTCGCGCCGTTCTTTGGAGTGAAAGGGCTATGAGCGAGCGCCCACGGCTTGGCATTTTCAAGCTCACCTCCTGCGACGGCTGCCAGGTGCAGATACTGAACCTCGACGCGCAGTTTCTCGAACTCGCCGAGAGGTTCGATGTCGCGTACTTCGCCGAGGCCTCGAGTCGCCTGGAAGACGGTCCCTATGATGTCGCTCTGGTGGAAGGGAGCGTGTCGACAGCGCACGAGATCGAGCAGATCAAACGTATCCGGGCCGGCGCCACCCAGCTGATTGCCATCGGCGCCTGCGCCACGTCGGGCGGGATCCAGGCGCTGCGCAACGTCGCCAGCATGGCCAAGTGGCGGGATGAAACCTACCCCCATCCCGAGTGGATCGACGCGCTCGACAAGTCCACGCCCATCAGCGCGCACGTGCCGGTGGACTACGAGATCCACGGGTGTCCCGTCGACAAGCTGCAGGTACTCCGCGTGCTGTCCCGGGCGCTGCTCGGCACAACGCCGGACCTGCCCGGGAGCAGCGTGTGTCTGGAGTGCAAGCGGAAAGGCAACGTGTGCGTCATGGTCGCCCGGCAGATGCCCTGCATGGGGCCGGTCACCCGGGCCGGCTGCGGCGCGGTCTGCCCGTCGATGGGGCGCGACTGTTACGGCTGCTTCGGGCCGACCCACGACCCGAACGTCGACGCCCTGGCGGACCAGCTTTCGGCGCTGGGCCTGCGGCGCCGTAACGTGGCGCGAAGATTCCGCGGCGTCACCGGCAACGAGCCGGAATTCCGCCGCCTGGCCGACCGGCTGGAGTACCGCGATGAGTGAACCCCGCACCTTCGTCGTGCATCCGGTCACCCGGGTGGAAGGCCATGGCGCCCTGCACCTCACCGTCGAGGGCGAGCGTGTCACAGACCTGCGGCTCGAGATCTTCGAACCACCGCGCTTCTTCGAATCTGCCCTGCGCGGCCGGGATGTCAGCGAGCTGCCTGATCTCGTCGCGCGCATCTGCGGCATCTGCCCCGCTGCGTATCAGATGAGCGTCGTCCACGCGCTCGAGGCGATTTTCCAGGTCGAGGTGCATCCCCAGGTTCGCGCGCTGCGCCGCCTGTACTACGCCGGCGAGTGGCTCGAGAGCCACCTACTGCACATGATGCTGCTGGCCGCTCCGGACTTCCTCGGCCTCGACGACGTGCTCGGCATTGCCCGCGTGCACCCCGAAGAGGTCAACCGGGCGCTGCAACTTCGCAACCTCGGCAATCGCATCCTCAGACTGCTCGGCGGGCGGTCGGTCAATCCCGTCGGCGTGCGCATCGGCGGATTCTGGAGCCTGCCGAGCCGCGGCGAGCTCCACGCGCTGGCCGAAGACCTGCGCCGAGAGCGCGGCGGTGCCGAAGCGCTGCTGCACTGGTTCGCATCGCTCCCGGTCCCCAGGCGACCGCAGGACATCGAACTGGTCGCGATGCGCCACCCGGACGAGTATCCGATGAACGAGGGCCGCATCGTCTCGTCGCAGGGACTTGCGCTCGAGGCGAGCGAGTTCGATATGGCTTTCGAGGAGGAGCAGGTCCCGCACTCCACGGCCATGCACTCGCGAATTCGCGGGCGTGGCTCGTACATGGTCGGCCCGCTCGCGCGCGTCATGCTCAATGCAGACCGTTTGTCGCCCACGGCCGCCGCCGCCTTCGAGGCGCTGCGCGAACGCTTCGCTACGCCGGACCCGGCCGCTTCGGTCTTCGCGCGCGGCATCGAGGTCCTCCAGGCGATCGACGAGGCGATTCACGTGATCGACGCCTTCGAGCCGCCGCCGGCCCCCGCCGCTGACTGGTCACCCCGCGCCGGCTCGGCCAGCTGGGTCACGGAAGCGCCCCGGGGAATTCTCTACATGGCGGTGAAGACGGATGCCGTGGGTCACGTCCTGCAAATGCGCATCGTCCCGCCCACCGCGCAGAACCAGGCACGTATCGAGGACGACCTGCGGGCGCTGGCGCCCGGCATTGTAAATCTGCCGGATAGCGAAGCGCGGCGAGCCTGCGAAGCGGCGATTCGCGATTACGACCCCTGCATCTCGTGCGCCACGCACTTCCTCAAGCTCGACATCGAGCGGCGGGAGCCGACATGCGCATCCGGGTAATCGGCGTCGGCAGCGAGCAGGGCGACGATTCGGCAGGTCTCGTCGTCGCCGATCGGCTGAGACATTGCCCGTTGCCGGCAAACGTCGACGTCGCGGAGTGCCCCCGGCCGGGGCTCGACCTGCTGGATGAGCTGTCCGGCGCCGATGCGGTGGTGGTGGTCGACGCAACGCAGTCGGGCAGGCCGGCCGGGACGGTCCGCCGGATCCCGATCGAGTTGCTGCAACCCCAGCGGGGCTACTCGAGCCACAGCCTGGGCGTGGCCGAAGCGCTGGAGCTGGCGAAGGCGCTCGGGCGACTCCCGCGTCATGTCGAGATCGTCGGGATCGAAGGCAGCATCGCCTGCGAGGGTACGCTCTCGCCGGCCGTTGCGAAGGGCGTCGAGGCGGCGGCCGAAGAGATCCTTGCGCTGCTCGGCGAACTGCAGCGAGAAGAGCCGAGATACAAGCCTCCGTTGGCAGCGGAGGCCCGGTCCGGCGGATAGCCGAAGCTGGAAAATTGCTGCCCGCCTGGTGCTGGTCATAGCTTTAGAGCTTATACAGGCGGCTGGTTTGAAAAAGGTGCAGGGCCTGTTTGTCGGACGGCGAAAAATTGAGTCCTTACCTTATTCACGCCATTACAAGCACCATCAGTTATGCTACAACACTCTCGACTTGCCGTTGACTGGAGCCCAAAAGATGCGTGGTACTGCCTGGATCCTGATTGCGTTTATCGGTCTTGCCACGACGGCTATTGCCATAGCCGCCAGTCACAGCACCGCCACACCGTCTGGCGACGCGATCTACCAGGCCCACTGTGCCAATTGCCACAGCGGCGGATTTGGTGGTTTCTTCACCGGGGCACCCAAAGTCGGAAAACAGAAAGACTGGAAAGAATTGATCCCGAAGGGTGTCGATGCGTTGACGGCCAGTACAATCGCCGGCGTGGGAAAAATGGCGGCGCGCGGCGAATGTGCGACCTGCACCGATGAAGAAATCCGTGCGGCCGTCGAGTACATGCTGGAAAAAAGTCAGTAGCCAGACGCATCGAAGTTAGCAAATTTAGGGGTCGAGCAAATTTAGGGGTCGAACCGAATTTCCCCGGAATTTCCCCGCCCATGTTCGTACTAGTGTTTAGTCGCAAGACAGGGCAATTCGGTTCGACCCGTATGCCCTCTGTTGACGGCGCCCAGCGCTGGCGCCCGCGAAGGCACCCCAAATTAAAGCCCGGCGCGCGATGAGCGCGCCGGGCTTTATCACAACGGGCTGAGGCCTTTGTTACTGGCCTGGTCCCACCGGATCGGGATCAGGGCAGCTCGTCGGGCCCGCGGGCCACAACGACATTTGCGTCGATACAGCCCCCGGTGTCGCCGGTCGCCAGCACGAAACTGCCCACCTCCAGGTCTTCAATCGTGGCCGGGAAGAAGTCGGGGTCCTCCTCGGTGTTCACGACCTGCAGGAACGTCGTATCCTCGTCGGTGTTGACGCAGCGATCGCCAACGACGGTTGCCACTATCAGCTGACCCGTCTCCAGATCAACGCTCAGCAGGGTACCGTCGATGCTCTCAGCCTGGACGGGCGGCGACTCGCCGCCGTCTTCACCCAGCGTGACCAGCATGATGGCAATGCGCAGGGTGCCGTCCAGTTTCTCCGGCACTTCCTGGCACTCTTCCGGTATCGATGCCTCATCACAGTCCTGCGGCGCCTGCTTCGGCGTCGGCCCCGTGTCATCACCCGGGATGAACACGGCCTCGACGATCGCGCGGTCGCCCGCTGCGAGTTCCTCGGCGCTGATCTCCATGATCCCGTCTTCCTTGCTGCGCACGAAGATGCGGGTCTCGGGATAGACCTTGCCGATGAGCAGCCGGCCCTCGGGCCCGGCGAGGCGGAAGTCGAACTCGCCCATGCCGTCGGGCGCGGTTTCGAGCGTGCCGCGTTCGCGGATCCAGGTGCCCGACGGGCCGCACTCGACCACGGCTGCGATGATCTCGAGGCCTGGCCGGTCCCTGTCGTCGCTGTCGGAGTCGCTGTCGCTGTCGCTGTCGGAGTCGCTGTCGCTGTCGGAATTGCCCCCGCCGTTGCCGTTACCATTCCCGTTGCCGTTCCCGTTCCCGTTCCCGGAATCGCTGTCGCTGTCCGAGTCGCTATCGCTATCGGAATGGCCCCGACCTTTGCCATTGTCGTGGGCCATCGCCGTCAGCGGTGTGGCCTCGTTGCACTCGTTCTCCGGAATCGCCGCCTCGTCGCATTCGTCCAGCGGGTCATCGGTCTCGACGCGCAGCAGGCCGATAACCGTCAGCGGATCACCCTCGGAGAGGTCTTCCAGCGTCTTGGGCTCGCCGTTCTCATCGAACAGGCCAGTGCGCTCTGTGACGACGACGTCGATACATTCCTCGTCGTCGTTGCTGCCGTCGCCCTCGTTTGCGGTGGGCGGCTCATCGCCCCCTCCCGGCAGGCGAATCGGCCGGCTAAAGGCCACCATGCACAACTCGAATTCATCGTCTTCGATGTCGCCGACGATACCGCTGGCCCGCACGATGCGATCAAGCAGCCTCGACTCGACTTCGATCGACACGAAGATCACCGGCCGCAGAATCGGCGGATCATTGTTGAGCTTCAGGGATCTGTTGGCATGCCAGTCGAGCTCGATCAACACCGTATCGCCCGGCAGGAGCCGGAACTCGTCCCTGGGGTTCAGGTCGATCTTGTTGCCGGGCAATTTCACCTCAAGGCCGTCCGGGTATTCATCGGAAAACAGCATCGGCTCGCCTTCGACCGTTAAGCGAATCTTGTCGTAGACGCCCGGCTTGGCCTCGGCGGACAGGAACTTGAGTTCTACCCCGTCCTTGAGCTTGAACAGGTCGACAGTCCGGCTGCCGTCGAATACCTGTTCCGGACCATCGGGCCCGAGCAAGGTGACGGCCGTGACTTCCACCAGCAGCTCCGGGCTCGGCTCGTCCGGTTCGCAATCACCGTTGTCAGGCGTGGAGCCGTCGGCGCACTCGGCCGGCGGATCCAGGCAATCATCGAGCGTCGCACCTTCGTCGCAACCGTCGAGCAACGCAGCCATCAACCGGTCGCTCTCGGGCGTACTGGAGTCGTCGACGGTCACGGCGACCGTGGCCATTGCCGGCAATGCCGCCGGCG
>CAMYJV010000024.1 GCA_947258805.1 uncultured Gammaproteobacteria bacterium
TTTGTGCATGATAAGCCCATAGGCGGAGAAGCTCATCAACGCAAAGCACGCGTAGAAACTCGGCATGTCCTGCGCGACCAGGGCGCCCAGGTTGCCGGCCATCGCATAGAGGAAGAACACGAAGAATCGTTCTCGCCCCGGTGCGCGTATCCACGAGTGCGCAAAGCCGGCCGCCACCAGCCACACCAGCGCGCTGAACGCCAGGAGCATCGCGTCGGGGTCGCCCACACCGAGCCGGGTGCCGAGCAGCAGCCACGGGTAGGAAATCTCTCCCGCGGCCGGCGGATAGAGACCGACAGCGAGCGCCGGCAACGTGCCGATCATCGCGAGCGGCCAGCGGGGAATTCGCCTGTGGAAGGTCAGCGCGAGCACCCCCGGCCACAGCGGCACGAGCAACAATAACCAGGCTGCGACGCTCATGGCGCGTACTGCCTCGCGGCGATCAGCCGCGCCCATTCCAGCGGGCTATACGGCGTGGAAGCAAATAGCCCCACTGCGAGCGCCGCCCCCGCCGTGAACAGCGTTGGCAGCAACAGCATCAGCGAGGTTTCCGCGCGGCCGAAGCTGCGCTCTTTCGGCCATTGTTCGGGTGCCGCGTCGAACCAGATAGCGCGGATAATCGGCAGGAAGTAAGCGGCGTTGAGGATACTGGAAGCCGCGAGCAACCACACAACCCACGACGCGTTACTGCCAACGGCACCAACTCCCAGGTACCACTTGCTTACGAAGCCGGCCATCGGCGGTGTGCCGATCATGCCGAAGGCGCACAGCGTAAATGCCGCCATGGACCACGGCATGCGGCGGCCAACACCACGCATGTCGCGAATCTCGTGTACGCCGAGCGTTTCGGCAAGATTGCCGGCCGCAAAGAACAGTGTGATCTTCATCAGGCCCTGGTGGACGAGATGGACGATGCCGCCGGTGGCGGCAACCGCACCGCCGATGGAGATGCCCAGCGCAATGAAGGCGAGCTGGCTGACGGTGGAATAGGCCAGCAGCCGTTTCAGATTGCGCTGGGACAGCGCGCGCAGCGAGCCGTAGACGATGGTGATAGCAGCGACGACGGCGAGCCCCTGAGCGAGACCCAGACCGGTGGCAACGTCAACCCCGTAAATGCTGAAGACAAGGCGCATCAGGCCGAAGGCACCAACTTTCACCACGGCGACTGCGTGCAGCAGGGCGGACACGGGTGCCGGTGCAACCATCGCCGTCGGCAGCCAGCTGTGCAACGGCACCAGTGCCGCTTTCACGCCGATACCGGCAGCAAGCACCACGAAGATGGCACTCAGCGCCCTGGCCTCGCTGTCGACAAAGGCCGCGACCACACCGCCCGGCTGGAACTCGAGCGTACCGGTAATGCTGTAGAGCCAGAGCGTTCCGAGCGTCACCAGGCCGCCACCGCCAATGGTGTAAGCGAGATACACGCGGCCCGCATGCCGTGCTACCGCCGTACCCCGGTGCACCACCAGGGGATAGGTGGCGAGGGTCAGCATCTCGTAGAAGGCGAGAAAGGTAATCAGGTTACCCGCGAGCGCCGCGCCGGCGGTCGCCGTCACGCAGAGACTGAAGAACCCGAAAAACCGACTGCGATTCGGCGAGTCTTCCAGGTAGCCGACGGCATAAATCGTGGTGACCAGCCACAGCAACGCGGACAGGCCAACGAAGAACAGCCCCAGCTCGCTGCCTCGCAGGACCATGTCAAGCCCCGGCAACAGTGCCGCTCTCAGCTCGTAGTTAACCCCCTGGCCACTCTGCCAGATCATCCAGACCACAAGGGCCAGTTTCACGACTGCGCCGCCGAGGTTGAGCGTGGTGCGCAGGGTCCGGCTGCGTTCGGGCAAGGCGAAGATCACCAGCCCGGGCAACAACGAACTGCCGAGTACCAGGAGTGGCAGAGCTGCTTGCCAGCTCATAGCGCCGGAACCGCAGCGATGGCGACAGCAACCGCTACCGGCGAGCCAATGATGTCGATCAGCGGCGCCGCGGCCAGCCCGAGCATCAGTGCAAGCAGGGCCAGCCCGAACGCGGTCCAGGACATCGTTGCCGGGGCGCCGGTCCCCTCCGCCCGTCTTTTGTCCAGGGTAAACGCGTGACCCAGCACGCGAAAAACATAGGCCGCGGACAGCAGACCACCCGCAACGATGATCACTGCCCAGCCCCAGTCGCCCTGCTCGAAGGCAGCTTCAATGAGTAGCCACTTGCCGATGAAATTCCCGCTTGGCGGTAGTCCAATGATGCAGACACCGCCCACGGCGAACGCAGCCAGCGTGACCGGCAATTCCCGCGCAACGCGACGCAAGTCGCGAATGCGGTCATGCCCAAGGTATTGATAAATGTTGCCGGCGGCGAGAAACATGGCCGCCTTGGCGAATGCATGCCCGAGAATAAACACGGTAACGCCCTGCAGGGCGCTGCGGGTCTGCGCCAGCGGAAAAAGCAGGAACAGGTAACCGATCTGCGCCACTGTCGAATAGGCAATGAGCAGCTTCAACCGCTCCTGGCGCAGCGCCTGCACGGAGCCCCATACGATCGCGACTGCGCCGAGTAGTCCCAGCAGGTTAGCAACCACCTCCGGTGCACCGACGAATGGCGCGTACCAAAGCCGCAACAGCACGTAAAACGGCGCCTTCACGACCAGGGCCGACAGCAGCGCGCTCACGGGAGACGGCGCATACGAATGCGCGCCCGGCAGCCAGAAATGCACCGGGAACAGCGCGCCCTTGAGGGCCAGCCCGGCCGTCATCAGTCCGAGAGCGGCCCAGGTCGCGGGCGTCCACGTGACGCGGTCAGCCAGCGCAGCAAGATCGAGCACGCCTGTTGCGTGGTACAGCAGGGCCACGCCGAGCAGATAAGCGAGCGATGCAACGATGCTGGCCAGGAGATAGCGCAGCGCGGCGGCCACCGCACGCGTTTCGTCGGCGAGTGCGACGAGCGCCACAGCAGAAAGGGACAGCAATTCCAGCGTGACATAGAGATTGAACGCATCGGCCGAGGCAGCATGCAGGAACAGGCTGATCGGCCAGAAAAGCGGCCCGATGGCGGTGTGCGCCAGGTAGCTCCGCGAGTACAACAATGTGGCCAGAAAGACGACTGAGGTGACCACCAGCAATACGCCGCTCAACGTGTCTGCATACAGATCGATGCCCAGCGGTGCACGCCAGCCACCCAGTGCACAGCACTGCGGCGCTTCGGTCACCTGATCGAGCAAGGCCAGCGCTGCCGCCGTCATGAACACCGCGTTCACGAGCGCGATACCCGCGGCAACGCGGGGCAGGAGAAAGGCGATGAGCGCAGCAGCGAGTGGCGATACGATCAGCCAGATCGCCCACGTTGCGCCTGTTTCCACCGGGTTCATGGGTCAGCTCTGGGAGCGTCTTCGGTCGTGTTCGTGCCGGCTGCGGCCCGCAACCGCTGTGTCAGGACAATGGCCATTGCGGTTGCCGAAACGGCCACCACGATGCCGGTAATGACCATCGCGTGGGGCACGGGGTCGGGCACCGGGCCAGGCGTTCTGCGCGCGAGCGCCACCAGCACCAGGAATACCCCGCTGCTCATCACGTTCACGGCCAGAATGGCACGCAGCGGCGCGGTCGCAAGGATGACGGCACGCAGCGCGATACAGAACAGCGCTATGCCTGCCAGGCTGTATAGCAACGGCACGCTCACGGATCTTCCATGCTCGCTGTTGTTTCAGTGTTGCTCGCGCGACCGCGCAGGACACTGAGGAACATGTCGAGCAGCACCAGGCCTATAGACACGGTGGCACTGACTTCGAGAATCAGGATGGTGGGGGCGACGAACTCCCCTGAATAATCGAGAAAGGCACGGCCGCTCAGCACAGTGGCCACGCCCACAGCAATGAATACGGTGAGGCCCAGCACGAGACCCACGCGCAGGGGCCAGCCAGACAGCCGCTGCGGCCAATCGCTGCCGGCCAGGACCAGCAGTACGCCCGCGGCAGCCAGGATTGCGCCAGCCTGGAAAGCGCCACCCGGTGCGTCACCACCGGACCACAACATGTAGCCCGCAACGACAATCATCACCGGGGCCTGAACGCTGGCCAGAAACGCGAGTATCTCGCCGGGGTCGCGCTGCGACCGGAGCTCGCCGCGACGCATTGTCCAGATGGCCATCAGGGCCAGCAGCAGCACGGCGATCTCCAGCAAAGTGTCGTAGCCCCGGAAGTTGAGCAGGACTGCGGTGACCGGATTGCGTGCACCAGCCCCCGCGAGTTCGGCACTCACTGCTTCGGCAAGGCCGGACGTCTCCACCGGCAGCGAGAGCATGGCAAACGCCAGACCCGCGAACACGAAAGTCACAGCCAGCGTGAGCAGGGCGTGCGCCAGCCGCGCGGGCATCTTCCGGTCAGCGCGGCTCATCGTCATCCCCCGAACGACCCTCGCCACCGAAAGCGGCGAGCAGCAACGCGCCCGTCAAGCCGGCACTCACCGCCACTTCCGCCAGCGCCACGTCCGGTGCATCCAGGCGAATCCAGGCCAGTCCCGTGGAAAGACCAAAGGCAACAAAGAGCACAATGGCCCGGAACAGGGAGTCGCTGGTCAACGCGCGCCAGCCTAGCCAGACGATCAGGGCGGCCAACAGAACATCGAACAGGAAACCGACATCCATCAGCGTGTCGTCCACGGTCGAATCCCGTTGCGCAGGGCCGCCCTGGCGATCAGATGACCGGCAGAGGACGAAGCCAGCAGTACGAGCAACCAGATCACGATAAGTTTGAGTGCGGCGGTTATCGAAGCAGACTGCATGGCGAGACCCAGCACGATCAGGCCCAGACCAACATTGTCGGCCTTGGTCAGCGCATGGAGCCGGGTATAGAGATCGGGAAAGCGCAGCAGACCAATGGTGCCCGCCACGAAAAACGCGGCGCCCGCCACCAGTGATGCGATTGAAATAGCGTTAAGAACCAGGGGCATCAGAATCGCTCTCCCGCCACGCACGCCGCACAAACGCCACGACGGTGACCGCCGCGAGCAGCGCGAATACGAGCGCAACGTCTACCGGTGCGGCCGTATCGCTCACCTGGTCAATCAGGAGCAGCACCGCGACGGCGACAGTGCCGAAGAGTTGCCCCGCCAGCATGCGGTCGCCGGGCGTCGGACCGCGCAGCACCTGGTACATACCCCCGCACAGGGATGCGAGCAATATGAAGGCAATTGCCAGGTAGAAGGTCGTCACGACGTCCTGCCAGAATCCTGCCGCCCGAAAAGATCAGCCACGCGCCCCTCCAAAAGCTGGAATGCCTCCGGGAACGGCCCGCCCGCGTTCAGGACATGGACGAGCAGCACGTTGCCTTGCAGGTCCGCGCTGAGCGTACCCGGGAGCAGGGTCACGACGTTTGCCATCACGACCCGCCCCACCGGGTCATCGAGCTGCAACTCGTAGCGCAACAGCGCCGGGTCGATGGGCATATGGGGACGCAAGGCACGCGAAGCCACATCTACACCCCCACGCAGCGAGTTCAAGGCGAAGTAAGGCACGAACCGCACCAGGCCTGCGAGTGATAGTCGTGTTTTGGGTACCAGCACGCAGCTGGCGGTGGCCGCAAAAAGAACCACGGGGATACCAAAGGCCCAGCCTTTACCGCCGCTGAGGATCGCCCACAACGCAGCAAACAGCAGTCCGTGCACAGTTATTCGTGCTGCATTCCACCGTCCTGACTCGAGGTTGCCCTCGGCACCTTCGGACACGCCAACCCCCCGGCGCACAGAATCAACCCGGCGTTGATCTGCGCTGCTAACTGCTCAAGTCTAAACCGCCGATAATATCTTTCACCACCGGCCAGGCCCGTTCACCCTCACAAGCCATCATTGCAAGTAACGGTGGCGGCAGCCACTCGTCGACTGCAGTCGAAAAACTTGGCCGCGCACGCACGCGGGCGTACCAGTCCGTCAGTGCGAGCTTATCCTGCCACCAGCCGGCGAGGCCAAGATTCACCAGGCGCGTGATATAGGGTGCATAGGCGATGTCCGCCAGCGAATACGCGTCGCCCGCCAGCCATGGTTGTGTCTGCAGCGCCTGATCCAGGTCTGCCAGCAACGCGTTGAACACCCCAACTGCGCCCGGGAATTCCGGGCCCGCAACACCCTCTTCGATGATCGCACGCATTCCCTCGCGGCGGGCAGGGTCGGCAATGCGGCCCAGAAAGGCCTCCCCGACCGCTGCCTGCTGGCCGACAAAGTTCATCCGGAACGCAATGCTGAAACTGAGAACGACGGTCTGGGGATGAATGGTCTCGTCAAGGCGCTTGGTCCAGATGCGCATGCGCGCCCGATCCGCGGCATGCGCCGGCCGCAAGGGAGTCCCGTCATACACGTCGTCGATGTACTCATTAATTACTGTTGACTCGGTGATGACATGGTCGCCGTCCACCAGTGTCGGCACCACGGCTTTCGGATTCAACTGCCTGTAGGCCGGTTGGTGCTGATCACCCGCGATCAGGTCGAGTTCCACGCTCTCGAAACTGACGCCCTTTTCCGCCAGTGCCAGGCGAACTTTCTGCGCGCAGGTGGACAGACCGGAGTGATATAGCGTGGGTTGCATGTTCTCGATCTCCTGGGGTGCGCCTGATTCCCGCGGGTTTTTTCAGGCTGTCTCTCGAGCGTCAGCGCTTTGCCTCTGCGCCCGCATCATGGCCGTCACACCGGCACCAAACAGCAGCACCGTGACTATGTTGGCCAGCGGATAGGCCAGCGCATCTTTCCAGTACTCCGGATAGGCACCAAAAAACGCGCCTACCTCGGCGAGAGAGAACAATACGACCGCAACCGGGATGGCATAGCGGAAGGCCATTCCGGGGCGCGGGATCTGGAACAGGCGCCACAACAGGTACGCGCTCCACGCGAGCATCGCCGCATAGAAATATGTGCCGAGCCCGCCGCCGAGATACAGAAACAGGATAAACACGAACCATTGCACCAACAGCGTTTCCATCGCCGTGATGCGAGCGTAGCTGCGCCGCATACCCGGCGTGGGATCGCCGGGCGACCAGTGCAGCCGGCGCAAAATCCAGCGCATGAAGTTGCAGCGGGTCTCGCGGTTCATCAGGCCGTATACGCAGAACACGCCGAGCAGGATGGTGGTGGTGGACATCAGCAGCGCGTAGCGGCCGTCGAGAGGAAAACCACCGAAGTCCACGGCCGGCACCTGGAACTGTTCGGCGAAAAAGCGCAGGCAGCCTTCCGCCAGCCCGTGCCACATCAGCATGCCGCCGGTGTAGCCGGCGATTGACGCCCCCAGTTCGTCCCAGCGCAGGGCCGCGGCCACCAGCACGGCGCCGGCCAGGCCCATCAACACGAAACCCCAGAAGGCCCAGTCACCGCCCACGTTGAGCACGATGCGGTTCACGGTGCGCGCCAGCGGCTGGCCCGCAACGGTCACGAGCAGGACAACGAGCCCGAGGAGCGGTCGGCGCAGCATGGGTCAAGACTAACAAAACCTGCCGCAGACACCGCTCGCCGCTGCTGGACCGTCGACGCACCGCGCCACCGTAAGTACTTTAACTTATTGAATTTTAGAAATAATTATGTAAAAAGGCTAAAGTTAGATTAATAACAATGGAGTCTATGTCATGGGGAAAAAGCTAAAACTGTCAATCACATCCCTTCTCGCGCTGACATTTAGCGGCGGTGTCTTGGCGGCCGATCCAGTTGAGACCTATATCGGTTTCGACGTTGAAAGCCCAACTGCTGTCGTGGCAGCCCTCGACGGCCTGTTCGCCACCGAAGCCGCAAGAGGATCGAAGCTGTTTCTCGTTCGGTCGCTATTCGACGGTGATGATCCCGCCACGCATTTCCTGGTGTCTGAGTACGCCAGCTACGCGGACTACGACGCGATGACAGCGCAAAAGGTTCGCTCGGGCGACTGGGCTAACGCAATGCGCGCTATAGATAATGCCGGCGTTCCCGTTCGTAGCGGTTTCGGCATTATCCGAGCCAACTACGGTGAAGGCTGGCCAGATCGCGACAACTTCATCATGGTCTACTCGATCGATGTGAAGGATGCCGGTGCCTATGCGAAAGCCTTGGACAAGCTCGCGAATTCAGAAATTGGCAAGAAGGCTCCCGGCATTACGCGGCTGCTGGAAAATCGCTCAGCGGGCGTGGCGCCAACCCACTTCGTCGTGATGTCCGGACCCAGCTTCGCGGCGCTAAACGAACACCTGGACGCCATGTTTGCAAGCAAGGCCTATAAGGATTTCAACGACGACGTCGAGGACATCCGCAGCATCGTAGGCACGGCGACTTACAGGAAAGTCAAGGTCTGGAGCAAGTAATCGTCCGGTTCTGAAGTCCCATGCCTTGGCGTGGGCGGGAACCCGCTACGGGTTCCCGCCTATTGCCTCCTCCAGTCGGTCAGCGAGACCCGCGTAGCCGATGGTCGGCAGCACCTCCTCGCCCGAACGCCGCGCGGTCGCGGTGTCGACGTCTACTCCGACCCCATCGACAAAGCGGTTGAAGAAATTGTGCACGGCGCAGATGCTGACCACATCCACGAGTGCCTGCTCGTCCCAGCCGGCGTCCAGGATCGCGTCGGCGTCGGCCTGCGTCATGCGGCTGGGCGTGAGGGTGAGTTTCTGCACGTAGCGCAGGATCGGTTTCAGGCGCTCATCGACGGACGACCCGTCGATGCTGGTCATCAACTCATCGAACACGCTTTCATCGATACCGAAGGCAGCGGCCACCGGCCGATGGGATTGGTAGCAGAAGTTGCAGGCGTTCTGGCCGGAACCATAGGCAAAGATCAACTCCCGTTCGGCCACGGTCAGCGGGGACTCGCCGCGCATGATGTCGTCGATCAGGCGCAGCATCAGCACCGACCGCTGCGGATACTTCTGCATCACGTCCCGAAAATTGGTGATACCGGGGCTCGAAGGCAGGAAAGACATGGCGGGCCGACCTCAGGAGAAAAGGGGCCTCTACCATACCAAAAGCGCCGGCCGGCGCTCCGGCGTGCAGGCGGCTCAGTGCCGGAAGTGCGGGATCACCTCTTTGCCGATCAGGTCCAACGCCTCGTTGAAGTTCGGCCCCAGACAGTGACCAAAGGCCACGTGGGTGACACCGGCCTCAACCATGGCCTCGATCTGTGGAATCACATCTTCCGGCGTACCGGCCACGGAGCACTTGGCCACGGCCAGGTCCGACACGTGACGGGCGCCGCGGGCGAAGTCCCCCACCGCGGCAGCATCACGCACAGCATTGACCTCGGCCTCCGGGATGCCGGCCACATCCGTCATCGGCCGCAGGTACGGCAGGTAAACGGACAAGACCCGGCGCGCGGTGTCCCGAGCCTTGTCACCGTCGGCTGAGATCGCGCTCAGCGGGCCGGCGATGATCTCCACCTCGGCCGGATCGCGGCCGACTTTCGCCGCACCAATCTCAATGTTGTCTTTCAGGATCTTCACGTAGTCCGGGTTCCACAAACCGTCGGACTTCACGCCCGATGCCATCTCCCCTGCCAGCTGGCACATCTTCGGCCCCCAGGTACCGATGAAGATGGGCACATCACTGCGCAGCGGCTGGAAGCGGAAGAACAGTTCGTCGGTGGCTGTAAACACCTGACCGTGAAAAGGTGTGCGATCTCCGGACAGCAAGCGGCGGATGATTTGTATCGCTTCCCGGACCATCGTGATGGGCTTGTCCTGCTTGTCGATGCCGAGCAATTCCCAGAACGCGCCACGCGCTATGCCGCAGACTGCGCGCCCGCCAGTCAGTTCGTCGAGCTCCGCAAGGTTACCGGCGTGGTAACACGGGTGAACGATCTGCGGCGTGATGATGCCCGGGCCCACCTTGATGCGTTCCGTGTGCTCGCCGATCAGCGTCAATAGCGGCCACGTGGGCTTGAACATCAGGTCATCGTAGACGTGCACCTCATCGAAGTCATAGGACTCGATACGCTGCGCCATCCGGATGTAATCCTTGATGGGATAGCTGCCCTGCAGGCCGACACTGAACTTCACACTCATCGTCGCGCTCCTGCGGTTTCAACCCAAGGCATAGTCCGAGTAAGCCTTGTGGATGTTAACCCAGCGCTGGCCCATGCCTGCGACGGCCAGGGCGATCACCAGTTCTACGATCTGCGCAGGCTCCAGCGCCCGGTCGAGTTCCAGCACCAGTTCACCGCGCACTTCATGCGGGAAGCTTTGCGACACGCGGGCCAGGCGCGCAGCGGCGACCTCTGCCGGCGTGAGCACGGTATTGGCTGCCAGTTTACCGCCCGTGGCATAAGCGTCGAGTTCGCTTAGCTTGGACTTGAGTCTGTCCGCATCTTTGCTAACCAGCAGCGCGATACGTCGCTCGTCCGCCGCCATGACCGGGTGATTGGTACCGCGGGCGAGTACGTAGGCCGCCAGGTGCTTGGTTTCCGGCGCCAGCGCACCAGCATTGAACGCGGCCTGGTACAGCGCGCCCACGCTCTGTATTGCATGGGCTTCCGGATAGCTGCTGATCCACGCCGGCAGCAGGTGCTGGTCGAAGGCATTGTATTTCGCATGCAGCGGGCGCAGCTCGTCGGACACCTCGCGCAACACATGACCGACGATTTCGGTGAACTGCTCCGGGCTCGGCGGACCGTCCGGTGGCGGCTGCTGGTCGCGGTAATCGTGACGATTGGCGTGGTCGGGCGTGTCGTGGGTGCCCCAGTCCCAGTCCGCAGCCAGTGGGGAACTGTCGATAGTCTCCTTGATGGACGCCTCGATTTCCACGCCCACCAGGTCGTTGAAACGATTCAGGAAACCCATGATGCAGCCCATGCCGCCGACGCTGTGAATCATGTCCTGCAACTGCTCCACGCCCATTGCATCACGTGCCTGCTGAAGGTCCGCGTGCGTGACGCTCTGCGTGGTCATTTTCGAAGACAGGTTGGCGATGGTCTTCAAGCGGTCATCGAAAGGCAGTTCGGCCAGCGTCTTGCGACCCTGCAGAAACTCAAACAGAGCCTGGATGTTGTCCGGCGCCTGCCCGCCGTATTTCATCGACAGGTCGGCACCGTGAGCCGAACAATAGGAACAGTTGGCGGCGAAAGCCGTCGACAGGCAGCTCATACCAAAATACTGGCCGATCTGCTTCTCCACCAGCGACATCATGGAACTCAACGCGCCAATGAACAGTGCCATGGGCTCCGGCGCCAAAGACATCTGGTCGTACAGGTTGCACAGGAAGCCGAACATGCTGCGGTACCAGATGCGCACCGCATTGTACTCCGGCAGCGCGGTGGGATCGGCCGGCAGGTGCGGATCGAGGATGTCCTTGATCGGCACGATGGCCGCCTGCAGTTCTTCGTGTGTATAAGCGGCGGAAAGGAAAGCTGGCGCGCCGGCGGCACCCAGGGCCTGCTCGGCACGGCTCTTGATCGTGTCGCGACCCAGCCGCTTCAGGTCGTCCGCCCCGCCTATGTGCTCATCGTTGAAGAAAATCTGCGGCACTGTATGCCGCTGGCTGGCGACAGACATCAGCATGCTGCTCTTCACGTCGGCGCCGATATCGATGTCCGTGAACGGGATGTCCAGTTCCGCGAGCAGGCCCTTGGCCTCGACGCAGTGCGGACACTGCCGCTTGGAAAACACAACAATCTGACCCATCATACTTCTCCTCGCGGCGGTCTTTTTGACCGCCGCGGCTATTACTTGATTGCCACTCCAGCGATCTGCGGCACGATCAGCGGCGGCATCTTCTCCGACCTAAAGCTTTCGATTTTCACCGCGGAGAAGCCGGCGTCTTCGAGCATCCTGCCGGTTTCCCGATTGGTGTGACAGCCTTCGAACAGCCACCGCCAGGGCCTGACCAGCAGGTTCTGCAGCTGGCGCAGAGTCGTCCCCTCCTCAGCAGCGACATGCTCGATAAAGAAGAACCGGCCGCCGGGCTTCAGCACGCGACACACTTCGCCAATCAGCTGCTCCGGGTTCGGCACGGTGCAAAGCACCAGCGTACAGACAACAGCATCGACGGACCCGTCAGCGAACTCCATCGCCTCTGCGGCAATTGCCCGTAGTTCCACGTCAATACCACGTTGGCGGGCCGCTTGGTGCAATCGATCATGCATGTATGGGTTCGGTTCGTACACGACGAGCTGCACGCCGGCCGGGTAGTAGCGAAAGTTCACCCCGTTGCCGGCACCGATCTCCACCACGGTTCCGCTCAATGCGCCGATGTGCTGAGCCTTGCGGTCGCCGACCTCTTCATGAAAATCGTCTTCGAACTTTGCCAGCAGCCAGGAGTTGAAGCGGCCGCGAATCGGGTTGGCGTGGGGGATCTCGGCGGGCATCGCTATCTACCTGATCGGGTCTTTCCAGAGTATAGCGACATCATGGCGGCCGACCGGTGCCGGCGAGGCTGGCCGGTGTTATAAGGTATTGATCCATAGCGAGCACGGCACTGGACGGCCATGACCGACGCAGTATCCACACTTCGTAATGCACTCGACCCTGACCGCTTTCTGCCCGGTGCTGCAGTGAGCCAGCGCGCCACGAGCTACTGGAACAGCGCCCCGATGCAGGCGAAAGCCATGCTGCTGCCGCGATCCACGGCCGAAGTCGCAGAGATCCTGCGGTGCTGCCACACGACGGGCCAGAGCGTGATTACGCACGGCGGGCGCACCGGCTGCGTAGCCGGCGCGGAGTCAGGCCTGGACGACATCGTGCTGTCGCTGGAAAAAATGCACGGCGTCGTGGAAATTGACCCGGCCGGCGGCACGGCCGTGGTCGAGGCAGGCGCCGTGCTGCAGACCTTTCAGGAGTTTGTAGCGGATGCGGGCCTGTATTTTCCGCTGGACCTGGGCGCCCGCGGCAGCTGCACCATCGGTGGCAACGTTGCGACGAACGCGGGCGGCATCAACGTATTGCGCTACGGCATGACGAGAAACCTGGTCCTCGGCCTGGAAGCAGTGCTTGCCGATGGCACCATCGTGTCGTCCATGAACCGCATGCTGAAGAACAACGCGGGTTATGACCTGAAACAACTGTTCATCGGCAGCGAAGGCACGCTCGGCGTCGTGACCCGGGTGGTGGTGCGGGTGTTCCCGCAGCCGGCCGCACGGCAGAACGCAATGGTGGCGGCACCGAACTTTGCTTCCGTGTGCGGCTTGCTGCGCTCCCTGCACCAGCAGCTGGCGGGTTCACTGAGCGCCTTCGAAGTGATGTGGGGCGACTACTACCAAGCGGTCACCGGCGACGGCGGGCATCGGGCGCCACTGGGGCGCGATCACCCTCTATATGTGGTGCTGCAGAGCGAGGGCGCGGAACCCGATGCGGATGCGCGGCGCTTCGAGGCCGTGCTGTCGCAGGCGCTGGACCAGAAACTGATCGCAGACGCCGTCATTCCAAAATCCGACCGCGAGACCGCTGCGATCTGGGATATACGCGAGAACTTCGACGCGATCCTGGAGCCGCAGCCCGTCTCCCTGTACGACGTGAGCCTGCCCATCTCGACGATGGCTGAATATGTCGATACGGTGAAGCGCGCCGTCCGGCAGCGGTGGCCGAACGGCCAGTGCTACGTGCTCGGCCACATGGCCGACGGCAACCTGCACCTGTTCGTACAACCCAACGAGCAGGGCGACCTGCATGCCGCCAGCGACGAGATCGTCTACGATCCGTTGCGTGGTATCGGCGGCTCGGTGTCGGCCGAGCACGGCATCGGCACCGAGAAACTCCGGTGGCTGCCCCACAGCCGCAGCCCCGAAGAGATCCAGGTCATGCAGCTGATGAAGCGGAGCCTCGATCCTCAGAACATTCTGAATCCCGGCCGGGTGCTGGAAACGAATACCCCCTGACGGGATGTTGCGAGTCGGCTCTGCTGCTCCGCGCCGTCGACAGACACGAGGTCAACAGTGCATATCAAAGTCTTGCTGATCAGCGTCCTTGCGTTCTTCGCCACAGCCTGTGCGGACGCGCGCGGTGAGCGCTTTGCCATCGAGGAAATCGCCAGCTTCAATTCGCCATGGGCCATGGCATTCCTCCCGGACGGGCGGTTGCTGGTCACGGAAAAGCCGGGCCAGCTCCTGGTCGTCACACAGGACGGCCGCCAGTCGGCGCCCGTCAGCGGGGTCCCGGTGGTCGATCACGGCGGCCAGGGCGGCCTCGGTGATGTGGCCTTGCATCCCGGCTTTGCCGATAACGGGCTGATCTACCTGAGCTACGCGGAGGCCGGCGAGAACAAGATCCGCGGCGCCGCCGTCGCTCGGGGCAAGCTGACATTGACCGACGACGGCGGCACGCTGGCGGACGTCACGGTGATCTGGCGGCAGGTACCGAAAGTGTCGGGCCGCGGGCATTTCGGTCACCGGCTGCTGTTCGACGACGACGGCTATCTCTTTATTTCTTCGGGCGAGCGGCAGAAGTTCGACCCGGCCCAGGACATGCAGAGCAATCTCGGCAAGATCCTGCGGCTACGCGACGACGGCTCGGTGCCTGATGACAACCCCTTTGCCGATCGCGGCGGTGTCTCGGCGCAAATCTGGTCCGTGGGCCACCGCAATCCGCTCGGCATTGCCTTCGACGCCCGGGGCCGGCTCTGGAACGTGGAGATGGGCCCTAAAGGCGGCGACGAACTGAACCTGGTGGTGCGAGGCGGTAACTACGGTTACCCCCTCGTATCGAACGGCGACCATTACAACGGCAAGGATATTCCCGATCACGACACGCGCCCGGAGTTCGAAGCACCGAAGGCCTGGTGGACGCCCGTGATCTCCCCGGGTGACCTGATGTTCTATTCGGGCGAACTCTTCCCGGCCTGGCGCGACAACGCCTTCATCGCCGGCCTGTCGGCGGAGGCATTGGTTCGCGTGGAAGTTGACGGCGACAGCGCACGAGAAGCCGAACGCTACCCGATGAAAAAGCGCATCCGCGCCGTGGTCCAGGGGCCCGACGATGCCATCTGGCTGCTGGAAGATCGCAAGGGCGGACGCCTGCTGCGGCTGCGCCCCCGTTAGGCAGAACGTAACTCGCAGCGGCCATCAGCCGCCAACAGGTCGGCTAGGTGTAGTAGATCAGCACGTACCCCGACAACAGCACCGCAATCCACAAGGCGGTGGTGCCAATGGGCCAGGACCGGGCAAAGACGCCCTGCTGGCCCCAGTGGCGGCCGGCCCAACTCCAGAGGTTCTGCAAGCGTTTATCGGCGGCCGTCTTCGCCGCACGCCCAACGCCGGTCTGGGCCGGCCTGACCCGGATGACGGCCTCGATCGAGCCGCCGAACCCGTCTGCCGCCTGGCCCCAACTCCGCCTGCGGGTCGCCTCAGCTCACATAAGGCGGCTTATACGTCCTATCCGCCCAGGTCCCAACCCCTTCGTGCCGGACAAAGTGTCAACTATGTGTCCGGAATACACCATGACTGGGTGGCGGTGGGGCGAGTCCTGTGAGGAGGCTGCTCTGCAGCCCCGTCGCTAATTGTCGATTTCAATTGCCCCGATATCGCCGAGGACGTCCGCAGGCCTGCCATTACCGAGCTGATCGGTGCCCGATGGATTCACTCCGACCGTAGTCTCCGTCAGATTGACCGTGATGTCGTTGTAGGTGCTTCGACCGAGACCGAAGAGGGTTGTCCAGACATCGTCGTTCATTAGTGCCGGCCCCAAATCGCCAATCTGATCCACGTTGACGTCGGGGATTTCGTTCGCGAGCGCCCGGTCGAGATCGTGCCAGAACTCGATATAGGCATGGTTGTATTCCTCTTGAGGCCACGTCTGCGCGGGGCCACACCAGTACGCCTGTTCGACTGTGTCGATAATGACGCTGTTGCAGTTGGCGTATTGCTGAAACCCCTCGGTATCCGGATCGACATCCGGCAAGAAGCCTTCAAAATATGTTCTGAACTCACTCTCGAAATCTGCCTGACCGTAAACATCGCGGATTTGATTCAGTATCAATGGCAGAAGTTGAGGATTGCCGCCTTCCCATCGTGGCCCTTCCAGTTCACCTAGAACCTCAGTCACATTGTAGTTTCCGCTGGGGAGCTGATCCAGAGCACTGCCCGTGGGTTCGTAATAAAGCACCGCGAAGGGATCGGCTTCAACACCGGTTGAATTGATGAATGCAGACAGCATCGCACTACCGAGCACATCACCAACGACCACACCGTTCTCATCACCCACTTTCGGATAATGTTTGCGCGATAAGGAGCGCCAGCCCGGCTCACCGATCGGCACCAATATTTGGCTGAAATCGATGACCCCGATCCGGTTGTACCCCATGCTGCGGAAATAAAAGACAGACCCGGAAAAAATATCGTGCGGATAGACGCTGCCGATCGTGTAGCCGCCAGGACCGATACCATCGATCTCGTGAACAGTGTTTCCGACGACAATGGAATGACCAATAATCATATCTTCCACAGCGTGGGCGTTGCCGATGGTCGCCGCGATACCGCCCGCCATATTCGGCTTGTCCAGTTCAGTGGTCCGCGGTCTTCCAAACACCTGGTTCTCAGCAATGGTGCTGCTCTGAACCCGCATGTATCCGTTGGACATGTAGAGGCCGCCCCCGCGCCAGTATCCGATGTTCAGCAATTCAAACAGGAAAGGCGGAAGTGCCGGTGGCTGGACGAGATTCCTCGCGATGGTGCTGTTATCAACATGAATTCTCGTGGCTAATCCGATACCGCCGCCATCCGAGTACACACCGCCACCGTACGCGAAGAGTCCGGCAATGCTGTTTTCAGTGATCACTGACTGGCTGATCGAAGAAATATTGACTCCGGTATGACGCCCGCCGATCGAAAATACGCCGCCTCCGGCAGCTCCTCCCCCGTACACCGTATTGCCGCTGACAACACAATTGTCCATCACGACGGTGTCTGCGTAGACTCCGCCGCCGTAGGCGCCCCCGTCACGAGACGTATCGGCATCGTCACCAAGCGCGTGATTATCGTAGATCGCGCAGTCGGATAAGGTCGCAACTCCCCAGACGGCGATTCCCGCGCCCCTTGCGAGCGTAGACGTCTGGTTGTCATCCGGGTGCTGGCCGACATCCGCAGCCACATCAAAGACACTGTTGCCGCCGGTGATCGCAACATTCGTCAGCCAGAGGTCACCGTACACCGCCAGGACCCTTGCCGGAACTGCCCCGTCCCAGTTCACTGTGATGCCATCGGGAAGACTGGACGCGTCAATGACAACGTTCTTGTCGGCAAAAAGCGCCGACCTTCCGTAGTCCCTGAGGAAATAGCCGACGAGAAAAGAAATATTATTGGCGTCGTCAAAGCCCATCACCTCGCCGACGAGCGCCGTGTGTTCTTCATCGACGAAGAGCAGATCGATCGTGCCGCCGTTCAGCGTACGATCGAAGGTGATTCTCTGGCCGTGTGCCGCTGAAGCAAGCGCAGACCGCAGCGTCACCATCCCGGCCGGGGGCGCCGCATCGTCCAGCAGGCTATTCACGATAATCTCGGGCGACGGAGAGATGCCGCCTCCATCGCCGCCGCCGCCGCCGCTGCAACCGGAGAGGCCTGCAAGCACCATCAGAGGCAACAATGCGAATCCGGCAATACGGTGCAAGCCACGATCAGCAGACAGTTTGCGTCTCATTGCAGACCCTCAGGAAAAGCTGACCCTGCCCGGTATGGCGCGTTCAGCCGCAGGATTGTTCATTGTCCTACCCTCTTTAGTCGATCGGTATTGCGAAACATACGGATCCACAGACAATGAATATTGTCTTCCTGCACCACTGCTTGGTCCCAATCGGTCAAGTTTGGAGAGTGGCATTGACGGGGTTTCGAATCCCTGTTCGCCCGGGGGCGGAAATTTTGCGGAGAGGGAGGGATTCGAACCTTCGGTGTTTCTCGTTCTTTCAATGGCTTACAAAGGCACCGTGTCCAGATCGTGTCTAATTCGAACGCCTTTCTCTCCCGATTCGCGCCGATCCGCAGTCGTTCTCTCAGTGGTTTCATTCAGATTGCGGACCAGCTTGCGGCAGCACGCGGTTGCCCGGCAGTATCCGGCCCCCTATACTTCAAACCGTAATACGGATGTACATACAATGAAGACGATCACTGTCAGGGCTGACCGGGAATTCGATGCGCTGCTCACGCGACTGGCGCGGCGCATGAAGACCACGCGCAGCGGCGTAATCCGCGATGCGGTGCGCCGTTACCAGCGGGAGCTGGAGCGCGAGGCGCTGCGGCAGCAATTGCGCAATGCCTCCCTGAAGACGCGCGCCCAGGCCGAGCAGGCCGCCGACGATTTTGACGCAGCCAGCGCTGACGGGCTGTAACGAGAATGCCGGTCAAGCGCGGCGCGATCTATCTGGCCAATTTCAATCCCTCGAAGGGCACCGAGCCCGGCAAGATCCGCCCCTGCGTTGTCATGCAGAGCGATCTGCTGAACGAAGCCGGACATCCCAGCACGACGGTACTGCCCCTGACGACGCAGTTACTCGAAGGCGCCGCGCCGCTGCGCTACCGCCTGAAAGCCCGTGATGATCTCGATGCAGATTCCGACATCATGCTGGATCAGGCGAGAACCATCGACAACCGTCGTTTCATGGACGCGATACTGACGGTCCTGACCGAGCGTGAACTGGCCGAGGTGGAAACCTACTGGTGTATTGTGATGGGGCTCGATTGAGCCAGACGCAAAGCCTCAATCGAGTGATCGGCCCACCCACCGCGCCGGGACGGGTGCGTTCTGACCGGCACCCTGCACCGCCGGCATTTCCAGCGCCACCGCGAGGAGTCAAGGGCCGAACGACCACGCCCGCGAGCGGCTCAGCCTCGATCGCGGCCTCGTCCTGCCGTCATCCGCCCGGCTTCAACCCGCCTCGACCGTTCCCGCGCTAACATAAGGTGGCTTATACGTTCTATCCGCGTCGCGCAGGGACCCGACGATGCCATCTGGCTGCTGGAGGATCGCAAAGGCGGACGCCTGCTGCGGCCGCGTTAGGCCGAAAGCCACCGGCATCACCGCCTGGCCTCCCCCGGGCGCGCTAGGACCGCGCTGCCTTGCGCCCCGGCGCGCCCGCGCTGTGCGCCTGGGTGCGGATCTCTTCGAGCAGTAGCCGGGCCGGCGGTGACATGGGCCGGTGACGCGGATAAATCAGGCTGGCATGCCGGCGAATGGTGGGCCGCTCGATCTTGAGGCTCGCGAGTGGTGAGGGCCGCTGCGCCAGTTCGGGCGCAACGAGCGAGGGCGACACCATCATCAGCACATCAGTCTGGCGCAACAGGCGCATGCCAATGCGGTAGGCGTCGCTGCCGACGATCCGGGTCGGGGGCTCCAGATTTTCTGCGACAAAGGCTTCGACTATCGCGTTCAGATCGCTGGGTCGCGAATAGGGAACCAGCCACGGGTAGCCCTGCAGATCGGCAAGTTCTAACCGGCGCCGCCTGGCGAGGGGGTGCCCGGTGCGGCACACGATGACGTCGTTGCTGCTGTAAATCTGCTCGCGAACGTACTCGTCGTCCAGCTCAAAGGCGCTGACACCGGCAGCGATAAAGTCGAATTCGCCGTCATAGAGCCGATGCCGCAGTTCCTCGGAGTAGCCCTCGATCAGGTTGATGCGTACCTGCGGCAGCTCGGCCTGCATGGCTGTAACGGCGGCGACGATGATTTCGCCGGCGAAGGCCTCGCCCACACCCAGCGTCACCGTACCCGCCCGGCCCTCACTGATGCTGCGCAAATCTTCCAGGGCCCGGCCATCGGCGGCCACTTGCGCCCGGGCGTGATGCACCAGGGCCTTGCCGCAGTCCGTTGGCCGCGTGACACCGCCGGGCGACCGGTCGAACAAACGCAGGCCCAGTTCGTCTTCGAGATTGGCAAGACTCGCACTCAAGGCCTGCTGGGTCAGCCCCAGTTTCCGGGCGGCCAGCGCCAGGCTGCCGTTATCGTAAACGGCCAGGAAGCGCTTGAGCTGTCGCAATTCCATTCCCGGTTTCCCGTCAGTGCATCTCTTCGCCGCCGCTCACGTTGACGGCCTCACCGGTGATGTAGTTCGCATCATCGCTGGCGAGATAAGCCACCGCAGCAGCGGTGTCCGCCGGCAACCCCGGCCGGCCCAGGGGTATACGGTCGCGCATGGCCGCCATGAACTCTTCCATGGTCTGCCCGCGCAGGCGGGAATAGTACTCATTCTGCTTTGCCCCCAGCCCCGTGGTGACATGGTTGGGACAGACAGCGTTCACGGTGATGCCGTGACTGCCGAACTCGATGGCGTTAGAACGGGTCAGGCCCACCAGGCCGTGCTTGGATGCCACGTAGGCAGCAAGATGCGGAAAGCCGGATTTCGCAGCCTGGCTGGCGATATTGATGATGCGCCCGCCTTTGCCGGCCTCGATCATCCGGGCAGCGGCCTGCTGGGTGCACAGGAATGCGCCGGTGAGGTTCACGTCGAGCACCAGTTGCCATTCCTCCAGTGTCACCTCCTGGAAACCGCGCATCAGGTAACCCACACCCGCATTGTTCACCAGGATATCCACCTGGCCGAAAGCCTCGACCGTGGCGGCAAACAAACGGCGCACATCGTCCTCGCGGCGAACGTCGCAGGCGACGGTGCGGCATTCGGCGCCCAGCTCACGCAGTTCCTCTGCGACAGCTTCCATTTCCTCCGTCGCGCCGATGTCGCCACGGTCCAGCAGGCCGTCCGGCGTGCCCAGGTCGCTGACGACGACCCGGCAACCCTCGGTGGCCAAACGCCGCAAGATTTCTGCGCCCAGTCCATCGCGACGGCCGGCGCCCGTGCAGACAGCGACCTTGTTTCTTAGTCCGTTCATTGCGCGCGCTCCTGGTGTATCTCGCTGGTTAGCAGGAACACGGGTTCGTCGGCGAACTGCCTGAACTGGGCCGCCACAGACGCCATGGTATCGGTACCAACATCGGCGCCGAACCGGTCCATGCTGGCGATGTCGATCAGTTCCACGTAGTCGTAGGGCGGTGCCGCGTCGCTGCCGAAGAGACCGTCCGCCCGGTACAACCGGAAAGCGTCAACGGACGGCAGGCCGCGGACGATGGGCAAATCAGTCTCGCGAGCCCAATTCTCGTAGACGGCCGGGTCGGTTCCAGCTTTCAGGCGGAAGAACACAATTAATGTCGGCATGGCTTGGCTCCTGGCGTCACAAGCGGGAGAGCAGATATACAAAAATTTTTGGTGTTTGACAAGCTAAAAGAAATATAGGATTGTTTTACATCGGTTCCACGAGACCCTGGGAGATCCTTCTTTGATCAAGGACTTACAGCACGATATGGCCGTCACGCCGGCCCGGGATGAACGGGCTCGCCAGGAGTTCATCGGGGCGCTGCGCGCCCATCTCCTCGGCGACATGGCCACCAGCATGCGCGACCGTTACTCGACCCGCGTAGCGCCCGCCTTCCAGCGGGAACATGGCCGGCCACCCGTGACGGGCCCCGAGGTGCATGAACAGATGCAGGCGGACGACTATTTTCGCTTCTACAGCGCCGTCCGCTACAACGCGCAGGAAATGGTGTTCCGGTCGGTGATACCCGCCATAGAACGCGAACTGATTGACTTGAACCAACGCGGCCAGGCCATTCGCGCTGCCGACCACAGCAACCCGGACATCAACCCGGAGCTGGAG
>CAMYJV010000025.1:0-987 GCA_947258805.1 uncultured Gammaproteobacteria bacterium
CCAACATGATCCTGATCTCCGCCCTGACGGCGGTCATGTTTCTCGGCGGGTGGGAGTCGTTGTTTGCCGGCTGGGGCTTCCTGGCGGGCACCCCGCTGGCGTTTCTGATCGCACCCGGCGTGCACTGGCTGGCCGTCAAGATTGCATTTTTCCTGTTCTGTTTCCTGTGGTTCCGGGCAACTTTCCCGCGCTACCGCTATGACCAGATCATGCGCCTGGGCTGGAAGGTGTTCATCCCGATCACCATCGTGTGGATCTTCGTGGAAGGCGCGATGCTGGTGATGGAAGTGGGCCCCTGGAGCAGTTGAATGAGTTCATTGACCAGCATCATCAAGACCTTCTCCCTCTGGGAGCTGCTCATCGGCTTGCGCGTCACGCTGCGCAACCTGTTCGTGAAGAAGGTGACAATCCAATACCCGGAAGAAAAAACGCCGCAGTCGCCGCGTTTCCGGGGCCTGCACGCGCTGCGCCGCTATCCGAACGGCGAGGAACGCTGCATTGCGTGCAAGCTGTGCCAGGCGGTCTGCCCGGCGGCGGCCATAACGATTGAGTCGGACGTGGCCCAGGACGGCACCAGGCGCACGACCCGCTACGACATTGATCTGTTCAAGTGCATCTACTGCGGCTTCTGCGAGGAAGCCTGTCCTGTAGACGCCATTGTGGAGACGCGAATTTTTGAGTACCACATGGAGCAGCGGGGCGAAAACATCATGACGAAAGACAAGCTGCTGGCAGTTGGCGATAAATACGCCGACTCCATCGCTGCAGACAGAGCAGCGGACGCGGAATACAGGTAGGCATGGCGCGGTTATCCGCCGCGCAAAGGGCTTCAGGGGTATGGCGGGGACAATATTCTTCTACACGCTCGCGGCGGTGCTGATTGCATCTGCACTTGGCGTGATTACGTCGCGGAACCCAGTGCACGCTGTGCTTTTCCTGGTGCTTAGTTTTGTCACCAGCTCGGTGCTGTGGCTGTTGCTGGAGGCG
>CAMYJV010000025.1:1048-19586 GCA_947258805.1 uncultured Gammaproteobacteria bacterium
TGTTTGTCGTGATGATGCTCGACGTCAACGTGGCGCAGCTGCGGGAAGGCTTTACGCGCTATGCGTGGTTGGGGGTCATTGTTGCGGCGGTCCTGGCGGCCGAATTACTGGCGGTGATCTGGTGGCGGCCAGAAGGTCTGCCCATGGCAGCAACAATAACCCCGCGCCCGGCGGACTACAGCAACACGGAGATGCTCGGCACCGTGCTCTATACGGAGCACTTGTACGCCTTCGAACTGGCAGCTTTCATTCTGTTGCTGGCTATCGTGGCTGCCATCGTGCTGACCATGCGCCGCCGTCCGGGGCTAAAGGTGCAGGATATCGCCGCGCAGGTGGCGGTGCGCAGCGAAGACCGGGTGCGGCTGGTGAAAATGAAAGCGGAGCGCGACCAGTGATAACGCTTGGCCACTACCTGACGCTGTCGGCATTGCTGTTCGTCATCTCCATTGCCGGCATTTTCCTGAATCGGAAGAATGTCATCTTGCTGTTGATGTGCGTGGAGCTGCTGCTGCTCGCGGTCAATTTCAACTTCATTGCATTTTCCCGGTATCTGAACGATCCCACCGGCCAGGTTTTCGTGTTTTTTATCCTGACCGTAGCCGCCGCTGAGGCGGCCATCGGGCTCGCAATCCTGGTCGTGCTGTTCCGGGCCAGGCGCAGCATCAACGTGCAGGAACTCGACGTGCTGAAGGGCTAGCCGTGGAATCCATCTACCTGACTATCGTTTTGAGCCCGCTAGCCGCCGCGCTGGTCGCCGGGCTGTTCGGTCGCCAGATCGGCCGCGCGGGCGCGCACTCCGTCACTATTCTCGGCGTGGGCGTGTCGTGCGTGCTATCGGCATTCGTGCTGTGGCGTCAGTTCATCGACGGGGCGCCCGCCGACAATGTCAGCGTCTACACGTGGCTGGTCACCGACGGCGTCCGTATGGAGGTCGGTTTCCTGGTGGACCGGCTCAGCGCTTTGATGATGGTGGTGGTCACCTTTGTTTCGCTGATGGTGCATGTGTATTCCATCGGTTACATGCATGAGGATGCCGGTTACCAGCGCTTTTTCAGCTATATCTCGCTGTTCACTTTCTCCATGCTGATGTTGGTGATGGCGAATAACCTGCTGCAGCTGTTCTTCGGCTGGGAAGCAGTGGGTCTCGTGTCATATCTGCTGATCGGTTTCTGGTATACGCGCCCCAGCGCGATCTTTGCCAACCTGAAGGCATTCCTCGTGAACCGCGTCGGCGATTTCGGCTTCCTGCTGGGTATCGCTGCATTGCTGTACCTCACCGGTAGCCTGGACTATCGCGAGATTTTTGCGGCAGCGCCCGCCCTTCAGGACGCCAGCATCGACGTGGGCAATTGGCAATGGTCCGCGCTTGGTATGGCCTGCATCCTGTTGTTCATTGGTGCCATGGGTAAGTCCGCGCAGGTACCACTGCACGTGTGGTTGCCCGATTCCATGGAAGGTCCGACGCCCATCTCGGCGCTTATACACGCTGCGACCATGGTCACCGCCGGGGTGTTTATGGTCGCGCGAATGTCGCCCGTATTCGAGTATGCGGAGAGCGCGCTGACTTTCGTGCTGGTCATCGGCGCGATCACGGCACTGTTTACCGGGCTGATTGCGCTGGTGCAATTCGACATCAAGCGCGTGGTGGCTTACTCCACGCTGTCGCAGCTCGGCTACATGATGGTGGCGCAGGGCGCTTCTGCCTACGCGGTGGGTATGTTCCATCTGACCACGCATGCGTTTTTCAAAGCGCTGCTGTTCCTGGCCGCCGGGTCGGTGATCATCGCGCTGCATCACGAACAGGACATGCGGCGCATGGGCGGATTGCGGAAGTACCTGCCTGTCACCTACTGGACATCGCTGGTTGGCTGTCTGGCGCTCATAGGGTTTCCCGGTTTCGCCGGCTTCTTTTCGAAAGATGCGCTGATCGAAGCGGAGGGCCTGTCGCAAATTCCCGGGGCCGGATTCGCCGAGTTCTGCATTGTCGCTGGCGTATTCGTCACATCTTTGTACACCTTCAGGATGTTTTTCCTGGTCTTCCACGGCCAGGAGCGCATGGATGCCGAGGCCCGCAGCCACCTTCGTGAGCCACCGTGGGTGGTGTGGTTGCCGCTGGTACTGTTGGCCATCCCGTCGGCCATCATCGGCTGGTTTGCCACCGGCCCGATGGTCTTTGGCAGTTTCTTCGGCGACAGCCTCTTTGTCCGCCCCGAGCACGACGTTCTTGCGCGCCTGGGTGAGGAATGGCACGGGCCGTTCTCCTTCCTCGTGCACGGCTTCCAGGGTTTGGTGCTGTACCTGGCGCTGGGCGGTGCTGTCCTCGCCTGGTTCCTGTACCTGCGCCGGCCCGACCTGCCTGATCAGCTCCGGGAGAAATTCGGTGCCCTGTACCGCCTGCTGGAGAACAAGTACTACGCGGACTGGCTGGCCGAGCGCGTGATCCCCGCCGCCGGGCGGGCGACGGGTTCGTTGTTCTGGCGGGTTGGGGACGTGACCCTGATCGACGGGGGCCTGGTGAACGGCAGCGCGCGGGTAGTCGGCTGGGGGTCGGCACTGATCCGGCGCCTGCAGACCGGCTTCCTGTACCACTACGCATTCGTGATGGTCATTGCGCTGGCGCTGCTGGCCGGCTGGCTGCTGATCCGGCCGGGAGACAGCTGACGATGCCCGACTTCGGCTTGTTGAGCGTGCTGATCTGGCTGCCCATACTGGGTGGTGCGCTGTTGCTGTTCGTCGGCAACCGCCTTGGCAGCGGCCACCGCTGGCTGGCGCTCGCTCTGTCCGTCCTGACCTTCATGCTGAGCCTGCCGCTGTATGCGGGCTTCGATGGCAGTACCGCGGACATGCAGTTCGTCGAGCGTATCCCGTGGATCCCGGCCTTCCGCGTCGATTACTTTCTCGGCATTGACGGCCTGTCGATGCCGCTGATCCTGTTGACGACGTTTCTGACTCCCATCGTCGTCATTGCCGGCTGGGAATCCGTGAAACTGCGCCCCGTGCAATATTTTGCTGCCTTCCTGATCCTGGAAGGTTTGATGATCGGAGTGTTCTCCGCCCTCGATGGCCTGCTGTTCTACGTCTTTTGGGAAGCCATGCTCGTGCCGATGTTCATCATCATCGGTGTGTGGGGGGGCGAGCGGCGCGTCTATGCCACGGTGAAGTTCTTTCTCTACACTTTTCTTGGCTCGGTATTCATGCTGCTGGCGCTGATTTACCTGTACCTGCAGACGGGTAGCTACAGCATCCTGGGTTTCCATTCGGTGCCGCTGAGCATGGCGGAACAGCTGCCCATTTTCCTGGCCTTCCTGTTTGCGTTTGCAGTGAAGGTGCCCATGTGGCCGGTGCATACCTGGTTACCGGATGCCCATGTCGAAGCGCCCACCGGCGGTTCCGTCATTCTTGCGGCGGTGCTGCTGAAAATGGGTGGCTACGGTTTCGTGCGCTTCAGCCTGCCGATCACGCCAGATGCGAGCCAGACCCTGGCCTTGCTAATGATCGGACTGTCCCTGATGGCGGTGGTGTATATCGGCTTCGTAGCCCTGGCCCAGCAGGACATGAAAAAGCTGATCGCCTACTCGTCGATTGCCCACATGGGTTTCGTCACGCTGGGCTTTTTCCTTGTGTCGGCCATCCTGATCCGCACCGGCGATACCACCGGAATCGGCATGGGGATCACCGGCGGTATGGTGCAGATGGTGTCGCACGGTTTCGTGTCGGGCGCGCTGTTCCTGTGCGTCGGCGTGCTCTACGACCGACTGCACACGCGAGACATCGGCGCCTACGGTGGCGTGGTCAACACCATGCCGATATTCGCCACGTTTTTCGTGCTGTTTGCGCTGGCCAATGCCGGGCTGCCGGGCACGTCGGGCTTCGTCGGCGAATTCCTGGTCATCCTGGCGAGCTTCCGGGCCAATTTCTGGTATGCGTTGCTGGCCGGAACCACCCTGGTCCTGGGCGCCGCCTATACCTTGTGGATGATCAAACGTGTGGTGTTCGGCGCGGTGGCCAACGACGGAGTAGCGGGGCTGCAGGACCTGAGCCTGCGTGAGTTCATGATCCTGGCGCTGATGGCCGGCGGCGTTCTTATTATTGGCCTCTGGCCGGCACCCCTCGTGGATGTCATGGCGGCGTCGGTGGACAAACTGGTCATCCAGGTGACCCAGTCGAAGCTCTGATCATGCCGACGATACCGCCAGAGTTTGCGCCTGCGTTCCCCGAAATCGTGTTGGGGCTCGGCATCTGCCTGGTCCTGCTGGTGGACCTGTACCTGCCTGCACGGCTGCGTGACGTTAGCTATGTGCTGGCCCTCGGGGCCCTGGCGGCCACCGCGCTGGCTGTGGGTGATATGGGGCTAACTGGCGCGACGCTCGCGTTCGACGGCAGCTTTATTGCCGACCCGCTCGCCGGTTTCCTCAAGCTGTTCGTGCTGGCGGTGCTGGCCACGACCTTCGTGTACAGCCGTTCCTATTTGCAGGACAGCGCGTTCAACAAGGGTGAGTACTACGTGCTGGGCCTGTTTGCAGCGCTGGGCATCCTGGTCATGATTTCCGGTGCCAGCCTGTTGACGCTGTATCTCGGCCTCGAAATGCAGGCCCTGGCCCTGTACGCCATGGTGGCATTCAACCGCGATTCACCGGTGGCGGCCGAAGCTGCGATGAAATATTTCGTCCTCGGCGCCATCGCGTCGGGTTGTTTGCTGTACGGCATCTCGCTGCTGTACGGAATTACCGGTTCCGTGCAGCTTGCCGAGGTCAGCCAGGCCCTGCAGGCTCGCGGTGCGGACGATGCCGTTACGCTAGTCGCCGTAGCCTTTGTCGTGGTCGGCATCGCTTTCAAGTTCGGCGCGGTGCCCTTTCACATGTGGGTACCCGACGTCTACCAGGGTGCACCGGTCAGTGTGACGCTGCTCGTGGGCACCGTGCCGAAGGTGGGTGCCTTCGCCCTTGCGCTGCGTGTGCTGGTGGAGGGACTCGGGGAGGCGGGCGTCGCGTGGGAGCCCATGCTCGGCGTGCTGGCCGTGCTGTCGCTGGCCATTGGCAACATCGTCGCCATCGTGCAAACGAACCTGCGCCGGATGCTCGCCTATTCCACTATCGCCCACGTGGGCTTCATCCTGCTCGGCTTTGCAGCCGGCAGCCGCGACGGTATCGAAGCGGCGCTGTTCTATACGGTTGTCTACGTGATCATGGCCGCGGGCGCCTTTGGCATCGTGGTGCTGCTTGGGCGCCACGGCAACGATGGCGACGACCTGGAAGACCTGCGGGGCCTGAGCCAGCGCAGTCCCTGGTTCGCACTGATGATGCTGTTGCTGATGGTGAGCATGATCGGCGTGCCGCCGCTGGCCGGTTTCTACGCCAAGTGGTGGGTGTTGGCCGCGCTGCTCGACGCGGGGCAGCTGTGGCTCGCCGTAGCCGGCGTCCTGTTCTCGGTTATTGGCGCGTTCTACTATCTGCGCGTGATCAAGCTGATGTATTTCGACACGCCGGCGCCCGATGCGCCGCTGCGGCCAGGCGCTGCGCTGCGTTTGACGCTTAGCGTCAATGTGCTGCTGGTGCTCGCGCTCGGGCTGTTCCCGGAGGGGCTGATTGCGCTCTGCGCCCGCGCCCTGGGCTGATTTCGGCTGTTGCGACCCCTAGGTGGATAAGCTAATATTCCCGGCTCGCGGATGCGGGGTGGAGCAGTCTGGCAGCTCGTCGGGCTCATAACCCGAAGGTCGCAGGTTCGAATCCTGCCCCCGCTACCACCGAATGGTAGGAATAGCCCCGCATGGGGCTATTTCTTTTTCGGGCCTTGGCGGCGCCGGCAGGCGCATCAGGAGCCAGGCCATAGATGAGTGGGCCATTGGCCCATTTTTTGTGCCCCGGAGGGGCAGGGCGCGTGGCAGAAACGCGAGAGCAGGTACGCAGGCTGGTAGAGCCCGCCGTTGAAGGCATGGGCTACGAACTGGCCGAACTGGAATGCCGGCTTGGGCATGGCAGAGGCTTGCTGCGCCTGTTCATCGACAAGGATGACGGCATCACGCTGGAGGACTGCGAGCAGGTCAGTCGGCAGGTTGCGGCCCTGCTGGACGTAGAAGACCCGATCCCGGGGGATTACAACCTCGAGGTGTCGTCCCCGGGGCTGGACCGCAGGTTGGTGAAGCCGGCGCACTTCGACCGCTTTGCAGGTTGCGAGGTCAAGGTGCGGTTGAGAAGGATGATTGATCAGCGACGACGCCTGCACGGCAAGTTGCTGGCACGCGACGGGTCCAATGTACTGATACAGGTCGATGGCGACACGGTGTCTGTGCAGATGGATGAGATTGAGGTGGCACGACTCGTGCCCGATCTGAAGGCGCAGGCTCCGGGCAAACGTCCCGGGGGAGCAGTATCGTGAATAGTAAAGAGATTCTGTTGGTTGTCGAAGCGGTGTCCAATGAGAAGGGCGTCGAGAAAGAGATTATCTTCGAGGCCATCGAGGCAGCCCTGGCATCGGCAACGCGCCGTCGGTACGGCGAAGAAGACATCGACGTACGGGTCGCCATCGACCGGGAAACCGGCGAGTACGACACTTTTCGGCGCTGGCAGGTGTTCGCCGACGAGTCTGATGAGCTGGAGTTCCCGGAGCGCGAGCTGCGCATGATCGACGCGGTGGACTACAATCCCGACACGCAACCGGGCGAGTTCGTCGAAGAGCCCATCGAGTCAGTGGAATTTGGTCGTATTGGCGCCCAGACCGCCAAACAGGTGATCGTGCAGAAAGTCCGCGAGGCCGAACGCGCGAAGCTGGTGGAAGAATACGAGGGACGCGTCGGCGAGCTGCTGGCCGGTGTCGTCAAGCGCGTGGACCGCAACGGGGTATATCTCGACCTGGGCGGCAACGCCGAAGGGTTCGTGGCCCGCGAGCAGATGATCCCGCGCGAGCCAGTGAGACCGCAGGACCGGTTGAAGGCGCTGCTGTATGAAGTGCGCTCCGAGCCCCGCGGGCCGCAATTGTTTCTGACCCGGACGTCGCCGGAGTTCTTGCTCTCGCTGTTTCAGATTGAAGTGCCTGAGGTTGGCCAGGGCCTGATTGAGATTCTTGGGGCGGCCCGCGACCCGGGGCTGCGCGCCAAGATTGCCGTGAAGAGCAACGACCGGCGCATCGACCCAGTCGGCGCCTGCGTGGGCATGCGGGGTTCGCGGGTTCAGGCCGTGTCGAACGAATTGGCCGGCGAGCGCGTGGACATCATCTTGCACGACGAGAACCCCGCGCAATTCGTGATCAATGCGATGTCGCCTGCTGACGTAGTTGCCATCGTGATGGACGAAGAGGCTCACAGCATGGATGTGGCCGTGGAAGAAGAAAAGCTTTCACAGGCCATCGGCCGTGGTGGCCAGAACATTCGCCTCGCCAGCGAGTTGTCCGGCTGGGAGCTGAACGTGATGACGGAAGCCGACGCCGACGAGAAGAGCGAGTCCGAAGCCAAAGAGCTGCTCGCCATGTTCATGAAACAGCTCGACGTTGACGAGCAGGTGGCCCTGATCCTGGTGCAGGAAGGCTTCTCATCCATCGAAGAGGTGGCCTACGTCCCGGCCGCCGAACTGGTAGAGATCGACGAATTCGACGCCGGCATTGTCGACGAGCTGCGCAACCGGGCACGCGACGTGTTGCTGACGCAAGCGATTGCCAGCGAAGAGAAAATCGACGAGGCGGAGCCGGCGGCAGACCTCCTGGAACTGGAAGGCATGACCCGCGAAACGGCATTCCTGCTGGCCGCCAAGGGTGTTGTCACGCGGGAAGATCTCGCGGAGCAGTCTGTTGACGAACTGCTGGAGATCGAAGGAATGGAAGCGGAGCGTGCCGGCGAGCTGATCATGAAGGCCCGCGCGCACTGGTTCGAAGACGAGGAACAGGCTACGGGCGAAGCCCGGGCGCTGAGTGAGGCAGAAGCTATGTCTGAAGTGACAGTTTCACAGTTTGCCGAGGTACTGAAAGTGCCCGTCGACCGACTGTTGAGTCAGCTCGACGAGGCCGGCATCACGGTGCAGGGCGCCGACGATATCATCAGTGACGACGCGAAAATGGAGTTGCTGACTTACCTGCGCCGCAGCCATGGACGTAAGGAAGAAGCGGTGGCCGGCGCACCCCGGCAAATCACGCTGAAGAGACGGAGCCAAAGTGAGCTGCGCCTTGCCGGTGGCCAGGGTCGCTCCCGTACGGTTAACGTCGAGGTCCGTCGAAAGCGCACCTATGTGAAGCGTGACGTGCTCGAGGAGGAGGCACGCCAGCAGCAGGAAGAACTTGACGCAAAGCGACGTGCTGAAGACGAAGCTGTGTCTCAGGCCGAGGCGGAGGCACAGGCTCGCGTGGCTGCGGCGGAGGCCGCAAAACAGGCAGAAGCCCAGGCCGAAGCTCAGGCAGAAGCCGAGGCGCTTGCGCAGGCTGAAGCTGCATCCCGCGCGGCGGACGAAGCCCGCCTCCGGGAACAGACCGAACGTGAGCGGCAGGCTGCCAGGGAACGCGACGAGCGGGCCAAGCTGGAAGCTGCGCGCCAGCGCGAAGCCAAGGCCACGCGCTACGGTCGCAAAGAACTGCATGTGGCCGGCGACATCAGTACCCGCCGGCGGAAAAAGCGCCCGCGGCGGCGCCCGTCCTCCGTCAGCGTCGATACGCAGCATGGTTTCGAGCGGCCCACTGAACCCGTCAAGCGGGTGGTTGAGATCCCCGATTCCGTCACGGTGGCCGAACTCGCTCAACAGATGGCCGTGAAGGGTACCGAGGTCATCAAGCAAATGATGAAGATGGGAGTCATGGCTACCATCAATCAGGTCATCGATCAGGATACGGCCCTGCTGGTAGTCGAGGAGATGGGCCACGAGGGCATGGCCGTGGCCGAGACCGGGCTTGAGGAGGAAGTTCTCCAGACAGTCGCAGCCACGGGCGACGAGAAGCCGCGCTGGCCGGTCGTCACCATCATGGGCCACGTTGATCATGGCAAGACGTCGTTGCTGGACTACATTCGCCGCACCAAAGTGGCATCTGGTGAAGCAGGCGGCATCACGCAGCACATCGGCGCGTACCACGTAGAAACTGACAGGGGCGCCATCACCTTCCTGGATACGCCGGGCCACGCTGCGTTCACGGCCATGCGGGCCCGTGGCGCTGAGGTCACTGACATCGTGATCCTGGTAGTGGCGGCTGACGACGGGGCCAAGCCCCAGACCGAAGAAGCGATTCAGCATGCCAAGGCAGCTGGTGTACCCATCGTTGTGGCGGTGAACAAGATAGACAAGAGCGATGCAGACCCCGAGCGCGTCCGCAATGAGCTGGCGGCGCTTGAGGTGGTCCCGGAGGAATGGGGAGGCGAAAACATCTTCATCAATGTTTCTGCCAAGACTGGCGATGGTGTGGATGCGCTGCTGGAAGCGATTCTGCTGCAGGCAGAGGTGCTTGACCTGAATGCCGTGGATGAGGGGCCGGCTTCAGGCGTCGTCATTGAGTCGAGCCTGGAGAAAGGTCGAGGTACTGTCGCCACGGTGCTGGTCACTCGTGGTCGGCTGGAACCGGGCCAGTTCATGCTGGCGGGCCAGGAATACGGGCGTGTCCGGCGGATGCTGGACGAGTCCGGTGCCGAGGTCGGGACCGCTGGCCCGTCGACGCCGGTGGCTGTCCTCGGGCTGTCCGGGACCCCGAGCGCCGGTGACAATGTCATCGTCCTGGATGATGAGCGCAAGGCTCGCGAGCTGGCCCAGTTGCGGCTGGCCAAGTCTCGCGATGTGAAGCTTGCCCAGCAGCAGGCGCAGAAAATGGGCGACGTGTTCAGCCAGATGGGTTCCGCCGAGGCGAAGAGCCTGCAGATCTTCGTGAAAGCCGATGTGCACGGTAGTGCCGAAGCGTTGCGCGATGCGCTGCAGAAGCTCAGTCATGAAGAAGTCGAGGTCAAGGTAATCAGCAGCGGAGTCGGCGGGATCACAGAGAACGACGTCAACCTTGCGGCAGCCTCGAACGCTTCCGTCATTGGTTTCAATGTACGCGCTGATGCATCGGCACGCACGGCGATCAAAGAGACAGGCGTTGAGGTGCGGTACTACTCAATCATCTACGAGGCCATCGACGATGTGCGGGCCGCCATGACTGGGATGCTGTCACCTGAGATTCGCGAGGAGATTGTCGGGCTTGCTGAAGTCCGCGAGGTCTTCAAGTCGCCGAAATTCGGTGACGTGGCGGGTTGCCTCGTGGTCGATGGGTTCGTGAAGCGCAACAATCCGATTCGCGTGCTGCGCGAGAACGTGGTCATCTACGAAGGTGAGCTGGAGTCACTGCGTCGCTTCAAGGACGACGTGGCCGAGGTCCGGGCCGGCACGGAATGCGGCATCGCGGTGAAAAACTACGATGACGTGCGGGCGGGCGACCAGATCGAATGCTACGAACGGGTAGAGATAGCCCGGACCGTTTAGTGGCAACGCCAGCAAGTCGATGACCGCAGCCCCCATCGGAGCGCCTCGCTGTGCCGCGTGAGTTTCCCCGCAGCCGTCGAGTCGAAGAACAGATCCACCGGATTCTGAGCGACGTCCTGCGGGCCGAGGCGCGCGACCCGGCCCTGCATCATGCCGTAGTGACGGAAGTTCGCGTTTCCAGGGACCTGAGCGTCGCCCGGGTCTATGTGACCTCGCTCGATGCAGAGGCCGACCGCCACGCGCTGCTGGACGCCTGTCAACGCGCCGCCGGCTTTCTGCGTAGTGCAGTGGCAGCCGGGATTTCTGTCCGGCAGGCGCCCGAACTCAGGTTCAAGATCGATGACACGGCGGAACGCGCGGCCCATATGGATTCGCTTATCGACTCGGTGTTAACGAAAGATAATGTCGCCGCAGACCGCGAGCCCGACGATGGCGCGTGATGGACGCAACGCGCGGCGGGCCGTCGACGGCCTGCTGTTGCTCGACAAACCCACCGGGATGACATCGAACGCAGCACTGCAGCAGGTCAAGCGGCTGTTTAATGCGCGGAAGGCCGGGCACACCGGCAGCCTCGATCCGTTGGCCAGCGGACTGTTGCCGGTCTGCCTGGGTCAGGCCACCAAGCTTTCGGCCTATCTGCTGGATGCGGAGAAGACCTACGTCGTGACTGCCCGGTTCGGCGCGCGCACCGACACTGCCGACGCCGACGGGACCGTGGTGGAGCAGAGCCAGGTCTCGGAGGTAGGCGAAGCGCAGCTCCGCAGTGCGATGGCAGGATTCATCGGTGCGATCGAGCAAATCCCGCCAATGTACTCGGCCCTGAAACACGGTGGCCGGCGGCTGTATGAACTGGCGCGGGCGGGCGAGGAGGTCGAGCGGGCCCCGCGGCGCGTCGTGATTCATGAACTGGACATCGAACGGTTCGACCCGGTCTGTCCGGTGCTGCGGGTTCGCTGCAGCAAGGGCACCTATGTGCGGACGCTGGTGGAAGACCTCGCGCGCGCCTGCGGCACCGTTGGCCACGTTGCCGCTTTGCGGCGGACCCGGGTGGGGCCGTTTACCGAAGACCAGGTGGTCTCGCTGGAGGCCATCGCGGCCGCCAGGGAGGCTGGTCAGGCGTCGCTGGACGCGCTGCTGAGACCTATGGACGAGGCCATCGCCCACTGGCCGGCGGTGGAGCTCGGTGCCCATGAGGCCTTTTACCTGCGCCAGGGTCACGCGGTCACTGGCGCTGGCGGCGGCCTGACGGGGCGGGTGCGGCTGTATGGCGAGGGCCATGGCTTCCTCGGGGTCGGGGAGGCCCTGGGCGACGGCCGGGTGGCCCCGCGGCGTTTGCTCGTGAATGCCGGCGGAGGCGCTTCCTGACGCTGTTTTTCAGGGATGGCCGCGGTTACAATACCGCGCGATTTTAAAGGGTTTAAAAGTTCTAGCGAACAGGAGCTTCACGAATGTCTCTTGAAGGCGCGCAAAAGCGCAAAATCATCGAAGACTACGGTCTCGGCGAGGCCGACACGGGCTCGCCAGAAGTGCAGGTGGCATTGTTGTCTGCCCGCATCAGTGAATTGACCGAGCACTTCAGCAAGCACAAGAAAGATCATCACTCACGGCAGGGACTCCTGCGCATGGTCAACAATCGTCGCAAGCTGCTCGACTACTTAAAGAGCAAAGACAGCGAGCGTTATCGCCAGCTGATCGAACGTCTCGGCCTGCGTCGTTAAACGAGGGCCGATCCTCTGATTTGTCTCCGCCCGAGCTCGCCGCTGACTGCGACGATCCAGGCGCCTTGCTATTTCCGACAGGACCATTCAAGTGAACGCTATCAAGAAATCTTTTCAATACGGTGATCAACAGGTCACCCTCGAGACGGGCGCGATTGCGCGGCAGGCTGACGGCGCCGTGCTGGTCAGCATGGCCGACACCGTGGTGCTGGTCACCGCCGTGGGCCGCAAGACAGCCGATCCTGGCCGCGACTTTTTTCCGCTGACGGTCAACTATCAGGAACGCACCTACGCCGCGGGTAAGATCCCGGGCGGATTCTTCAAGCGAGAGGGACGGCCCAGCGAGAAGGAGACGCTCACGTCCCGCCTGATCGACCGGCCGGTTCGCCCGCTGTTTCCCAAGGGCTTCAAGAACGAAGTCCAGGTGATTGCCACCGTAATATCCATTGATCCCAACATCGATCCGGACGTTCCCGCGCTGCTGGGCGCGTCGGCCGCGCTGGCTATTTCCGGCATGCCGTTTGCCGGCCCGATTGCGGCGGCGCGCGTCGGCTACGTCGACGGTCAGTATGTACTGAACCCCAGCAGGCAGGTGCTGGAGAACTCGCAGCTGAACCTGGTGGTTGCCGGCACGGCCAACGCGGTGCTGATGGTGGAATCAGAAGCCGATCAGCTGTCTGAGCAGGTCATGCTCGATGCGGTGGTCTATGGGCACGACCAGATGCAGAATGCGATCAGCGTCATCCAGGAACTGGCTGCAGAGGTCGGTAAACCAGCCTGGACATGGGAGCCTGCTCCGACGGACGAGGCCCTGGCTGCGGCAGTGGCGGCTGAAGCCGCACCTGCGTTCCAGGAGGCCTATACGATCCGCGACAAACAGGAGCGCTATGCCCGGATCGGTGAGATCAAGGCAGCCGCGGTGGAGAAGCTGGCTGGCGGTGAGGCTGCGCAGTGGGATGCCGCCGGTGTGGCCGGTGAACTCGCCAAGCTTGAGAAGCACATCGTGCGCGACCGAGTCCTGAATGGCGAGCCGCGTATCGACGGCCGCGACACAAGCACGGTAAGGGCCATCAGCGTCGGCACGGGCCTGCTGCCGCGGACTCACGGGTCTGCCATGTTCACCCGGGGTGAAACCCAGGCCATCGTGGTCGCCACCCTGGGTACGGAACGCGATTCGCAGATCATCGATGCGCTGGAAGGCGAGTTCCGTGACCGGTTCATGTTGCATTACAACTTCCCGCCTTATTGCGTCGGTGAAACGGGCTTCATGGGCTCGCCCAAGCGCCGGGAAATCGGTCATGGCCGCCTGGCGCGCCGCGGCATCGCAGCCGTGCTGCCCGATGCGGCATCATTCCCCTACGTGGTGCGGGTGGTATCCGAGGTTACCGAGTCTAACGGCTCGAGTTCGATGGCGAGTGTTTGCGGCACCAGCCTGGCGCTGATGGATGCCGGTGTGCCGATCAAGGCGGCCGTCGCCGGCGTGGCCATGGGTCTGGTCAAGGAAGGCGACCGCCACCAGGTATTGACGGACATCCTCGGCGATGAGGATCACCTTGGTGACATGGACTTCAAGGTGGCCGGTACCGACAACGGTGTCACGGCGCTGCAAATGGACATCAAGATCGACGGGATTACCCGTGACATCATGGCAGATGCCTTGAGTCAGGCGAAGGCCGCCCGTTTGCATATCCTCGGCGAAATGGCGAAGAACATCGACACGCCGCGTCAGGAGATGTCTGAATGGGCACCGACCATCATTTCGATAAAAATCGATCCGGAGAAGATTCGCGATGTGATCGGCAAGGGTGGGGCAACGATCCGCGGGATTACCGAGGAAACGGGTGCGACTATCGATATCGATAACGATGGCACCGTAAACATCGCCTCGGTAGACGGTGCAGCGGGCCGTGAAGCCAAGCGCCGCATCGAAATGATTACAGCCGATGTGGAAGTTGGCCGTATCTACGAGGGCCGGGTCGCGCGCTTGATGGATTTCGGCGCTTTCGTGACCATCCTGCCGGGCAAAGATGGCCTGGTTCACATCTCACAGATATCCGAAGAGCGCGTCGAGCGAGTCAGCGACAAGCTGGCCGAGGGCGACATCATCAAGGTGAAGGTGCTCGAGGTAGACCGCCAGGGCCGGGTCCGACTGAGCATGCGCGACCTGGACGACGCCGCGTGAGCTAGCAAGGCAAAAACGCCCCCCGCCATCGGGCGGGGGGCGTGAATCTTTCGACTACTGTCGGTTTCCCAGCAACGGGCTTTGTTCGCGCGGCGCGTGGAGCGCCTCACGAAAGGCCGTATTCAGCCGTGTCACCAGCGCCGGATCATCGTTGCCAGCCTGCAGGCGAACCAACTCACACAACAGCTCCGGTTTGAAGATCGCGTGGCCGCCGCGCTGGGCATCGCCAATAATCTGCAGCAGCACCGGGGTGGTGATGTCATCGCCACTGGCACGATCCGTGACACGGATCTCGTGGCCTTCGAGGATCAGCCGACGCAGATCCTCTAGATTGACGTATCGGCTCTCGGTCGTGTCGTACAGTCGCCGATTGACGTATTTGCGAATGATTCTGGTTTGGCCCATGGCGTCATCCTCAATCCTTAAGTCTGACCGCTGCGATATAGCAGCCTATTTGAGTTATAGACCCAATCAAAACAGACTAGTTCGACGCGATGAAGCAATCAATGCTTCAGACGATTCTTCAGCTGGGCTACACAGATAAAACATACAAAACAATAACTTACAGTTTATATTTAAAATATTATGTTAATCCTTGATGGGGGGCATATTGCCGGTTTCCGGACCCGCACGTGCCGGATCCCAGTGTTTGGCAGCCCAACGCCAGATGGTTTCGGGCGTTTCCTGCGCCAGCTCGTCGGGAGGGGCCTGACCGAGGCAGGCCAGTGCCTGGCAGAGATTTTCACCGGCTGCGTCGGCATCCAGCGGTCGGGCACCGGTTTGTTTACTCAGTTTCTGCCCGGCGGCGTTGCGCACTATCGGGATATGAAGATACGCGGGCTCAGTGAGCCCGAGTAGCCGCTGTAACCAGATCTGGGCGGGCGTCATGGCCAGCAGGTCGGTGCCTCTCACTACCTCTGAAATGCCCTGGGCGTGATCGTCAAGCGTCGTCGCAAGGACATAGGCAATCAGGCCGTCCCGCCGCCGGATAATGAAATCGCCGAGGTCTCGATCGAGGCGGCAGCATTGCTCGCCCTGCAGGCGATCCTTAAAGCTGATAAGGCAGGGTGCTGCAGCGGCCCTGATGGCAGCATCGCGCAGGTCGACCTCGCCCGGCGGCTTGTGGCGGCAGGAGCCGGGGTAGACAGGGCCGGCTGGACCCAAGCTGGCCACCGCCCGGATCTGCCTGCGGCTGCAGTCGCACGGGAAGGCCAGGCCGCCGTCCAGCAGCGTGCGGACGGCACTGGCATGGGCGGCGTTGCGCTGGCTTTGCCAGCGGACAGCGCCGGTCCAGCAGAAGCCGTGAGTTTCCAGGCAGCGCAGGATTTCGTCGGCGGCGCCGCGCGCCTCCCTGGGCGGATCAATATCTTCGATTCGCAATAACCACTGGCCGTCCGAGGCGAGGGCCTGCAGGTAGCTGGCCGTTGCGGCTACCAGGGAGCCGAGGTGCAGGGGCCCGGTCGGTGAGGGCGCAAAACGGCCCCGATACGCGAGCGGCGCGGGGTCGTGGCCCTTAGCGGTACTGATCGTCCCGATCGCGATACTGGCGTTCGGCGAGTTCCCGGCGCTCCTGGGCCTCGACAGACAGGGTGGCAACCGGGCGAGCCTCAAGGCGCTTCAGCCCAATTTCTTCGCCCGTTTCCTCGCAGTACCCGTAACTGCCGTCGTCAATGCGCTGCAGCGCCTGCTCAATCTTCTTGAGCAGCTTGCGTTCGCGGTCGCGCGTTCGCAGTTCCAGCCCGAATTCTGATTCCTGCGTGGCGCGGTCGTTCGGGTCCGGGAAGTTGCTGGCCTCGTCTTGCATGTGATGGACCGTGCGATCCACTTCCTGCATCAAGTCCTGCTTCCAGGCTCCCAGGATCTCCCGGAAATGTTCGAGTTGGGCTTCATTCATGTAGTCCTCACCAATTTCTTCGTGGTAAGGAGTGATGCCGTGAATCAGCGCATTGGGATCAAAAGGTCTGCGCCGCCTGGATACGGCCTTTGCCTTGCGCTTTGTTGGCGTCTTCGCCTTCGCTTTGGTCGCAACCACCATTTTTGCAGCGGGCTTCTTTGCTGCCGGCTTGGCGGCTGGCTTTTTGGCCTTCGCCTTCGCCTTCGCCTTGGCTTTGGCCTTTGGCTTTGGCTTTGCAGCGGCTTTCTTCGCTTTCCCCTTCGGCTTGGCGGCCGATTTCCTGGCCGTCACTTTCTTCTTGGCAAGCTTTTTCTTAGTCGTCTTCCTGGTCGAGGCCTTGCGGGCGGCGGTTTTCTTGGTCGACGGCTTCTTGCCGGAAGACTTCTTGCGCGTCTTCTTAGTCGAAGTCTTCTTCGAAACGGATTTCTTGCTCACGGCCTTCTTCTTGCGTCCTTTGCTTGCGGCCTTTTTGGCCGATGCTTTCCGTGCTGCCGCACCACGCTTGGTGCTGGCCTTTTTCTTGCCCGCGCGCTTTTTGCCCGCCGAGCCCTTGCTCTTTGCGGTGACTTTCTTGCGAGAAGTTGCCCTCTTGCCAGCCATTCAAACGCCCCGTGGGTTTGCCGAAACCGGCCGGATTATACAGAGGCCGTGGCTGGATGAAAGGGCTTTGCTTCAGCCCGAGGGACCTGATCCTGCCGGCTGGCTCAGCGGACCGCTGCCGGCGGCAGTTCGACGACCGGGGCCGGCGTCCAATCCGGGTCGCAATGCTCCGCAACCACGGTGGTGTAGATGCCGCCGCGCACGTTGAACACGGCCGTCAATCTGGCAAACCGTGGCGCCATGACGGCGGCCAGGTCGTCGAGTATCTGGTTGGTCACCGCTTCGTGGAAGGCGCCCCGGTCACGATAACTCCACACATATTGTTTCAGCGCCTTGAGCTCGACACAGCGCTCGTGCGGAATGTATTCCAGGTGCAAGGTAGCGAAATCCGGCTGCCCGGTTTTGGGACACAGGCAGGTGAATTCGGGGATTCGAATACGCACGGTGTAGTCGTTAGAAATCTGCGGATTTTCAAAGGTTTCTAACAACTTCCTAGACTCACTTGTCATACCATTTTCCGATCCTGACGGGCCCGGGGCGACGGCGCGCTGAACAGGTGTTCTTGCCAGATTTTTACTTTACACTAGCCTGCGTGCGTGGGCCGCTGCGTTGTGTTGTCGCAACGGCCGTGTGATAAACGGGTGATCTGCAGCTTCGGTTGCGGGCAATAAGGGGAATGCGTTGCGCGTTCGGGATTCTGATTTCCCACGTCGCACTGCCGCGCTTATGAGCGCTGAGGGCTAGTCCGGTGCGTCTCAGCAAGATCAAGCTGGCAGGCTTCAAGTCCTTCGTCGATGCCACCACCATTCAGCTGCCGAGTAATCTCGTCGGGGTGGTTGGGCCGAACGGCTGCGGCAAATCCAACGTCATCGATGCGATCCGCTGGGTGATGGGTGAGTCTTCGGCCAAGCACCTGCGCGGTGATTCCATGGCGGATGTCATTTTCAACGGCTCGGCCGGCCGAAAGCCCGTGGGCACCGCCACCATCGAGTTGTGTTTCGACAATTCCGATGGCGCCATAGGCGGCCAATACGCGGCCTATGGCGAGATTTCCATCAAGCGCTCCGTGTCGCGAGACGGCACATCGCAATATTTTCTGAATAATGCCCGGTGCCGGCGGAAAGACATTACGAGCATCTTCCTGGGAACGGGCCTGGGGCCGCGCAGCTACGCCATTATCGAGCAGGGGATGGTGTCCAGGCTCGTTGAGGCGAAGCCAGATGAGATGCGGGTGTACATCGAAGAGGCGGCTGGTGTTTCCAAGTACAAAGACCGGCGCCGCGAGACCGAGAATCGCATTCGTCACACCCGCGACAACCTCGATCGGCTGAACGATCTGCGTGAAGAGGTCGAGAAGCAAATCCAGCATCTGAAGCGCCAGGCACGCCAGGCTGAACGCTACAAGGATCTCAAGCAGGACGAGCGACGGCTGACCGCAGAACTCCTGGTCATTCGGCTAATCGACCTCGAGAGCGAGCTGGAACAGCGGCACGCGGCCCTGACCCAGGCCGAAACACAGGTGGAAGCCGCGATCGCCGGGCAGCGCGCAGTCGAGGCGCAGATCGCGGAACGCCGCGAAGCGCACACCCAGGCCAATGAGGCCTTCAACGAGGTTCAGGGCCACTACTACGCAGCGCAAAGTGAGATTTCCCGCCTGGAGCAGTCCCTGGCGCACGCTCGGGAGAATCGCGAGCGGCAGGAGCACGAGAGAGACGACACCGCCAGA
>CAMYJV010000026.1 GCA_947258805.1 uncultured Gammaproteobacteria bacterium
CGGCCACGGGTTCGCCTTCTTCAGTGAAGACTTCCAGGGTCTTGTTGCGAGCCGCTGGTGCGGTCAGGGCTTCAACGCAGACCTCGGCAACGTCGGCGCGGGGAATCCTTGCATTGTCCAGCAATGGGTCACCCTGGACGGCGACTACGCGGACTTTGCCGCCGGGCTCGTTGATCAGGCCGCCGGGTCTGACGATCGTGTAGGGCACGCCGCTGTCTCGCAACGCCTGCTCGCCCTGCGCTTTCCAGATCAGCACCTTGCCGAAAAACCGGTTGAGTGAATGGTCCTCGTGGGTGACTCCCATGGAAGACACGAGAACGAACTGCTTGACGCCTGCAGCGGCCGCGGCATCTGCGAGGTTCTTTACGCCTTCGTAATCCACCTTCTCCGGTCGGTTGTTGCCCGACGCGGCGGTGGCGCCCACTGCAGAAATCACATAGTCGACGCCGTTGAAAGCCGGCGTGATGGTGGCCGGAATCGTGATGTCACCCGTCACCAGTTCCACCTGAGGACCAAGGACTTTGCGCCCCTTCACCGCATCCCGCACGAAGGCCTTTACCGTGTAACCCGCATCCTCGAGCCTGGGCACCACCAGTTTGCCGGTCTCGCCGGTGGCGCCAATGACCAGCACGGTGCCAGCGGCAGAATGGCTCCCGGCAGAGGCGCCGGAGCAGCACAGGCAAGCCAGTAGTGCGATGAAGACTCGACGGCTCAGGTTCATGGGGTTCTCCGTTCGGTTTCAGGCCAGCGGCTAGGATACCAATGGCGTCTTGTCCCGGGCACGCAGCACCGCCACGGCGACCAATAGCCAGGACAGCATGAACAGCGTGCCACCGGTGGGCACGATCTCGCCAATGGCTTCAGGTGCGCCGAGGGTTTCGGCGTAGATCAGTCCGGAAAAGATCAGGATTCCCAACACCATGGCCGCGCCCGCGAGTCGCAGTGGCCAGGACTGCCCAATGCGGGCGCTCAGCAGGCCGACCAGGATCAGGCCGATCGAGTGATAGAACTGCATATCTACCGCCCAGTGCCAGGATTCCTGCTTCGCCGCACTGATGGTATCGGCGAGGCCGTGAAACCCGTAAGCGCTCAGGGCACCGGCCGCCGTGAGCAACACGCAGCCAATGACGATGAAGCCGCGCTCGATGGTCTCCATCTGAACATCCTCCCTGTTTTTAGCCGGATGCTATTCTAGGCTGCATTCCAAGCACGGGGGGTCGCTGTGGAGCAGCGCGAACTGGATAACACCGGTATTACCATCTCGGCCGTCGGGCTGGGCTGCATGGGCCTGGTGGGCTGGTACGGCGAGCGGGACGACCGTGAGGCGCGGGCCACCATCGATCGGGCCCTGTCCCTCGGCGTCACGCACTTCGACACCGCAGCGGTCTATCAGGACGGCGCGAACGAGGAGTTTGTCGGCGAGTCTATCCGCAGCCGTCGTAACCGCGTGTTCCTGGCCACCAAGTGCGGGGTCCGGCGGAGCCCGGAGGGCAAGCTGGTGTCGGACAACCGGCCGGAAACCATTCTCCAGTCCTGCGACGAGAGCCTCGAACGCCTCGGCGTAGATCACATCGACCTGTTTTACCTGCATCGCATCGACCCCGAGGTGCCGCTGGACGAGTCCGTCGGCACCCTGGCTGACCTGGTTGCCGCCGGCAAAGTTCGCTTCGTTGGCCTGTCCGAAGCCAGCGCCGATACGCTGCGTCGGGCCCACGAGATTTACCCGGTAGCGGCGCTGCAGTCCGAATTGTCTCTGTGGACTCGCGAATCCGCCAAGCCGGCCCTGGATGCGTGCCGGGAGCTGGGCGTGGCCTTCGTGGCTTACAGCCCGCTGGGGCGCGGCTTCCTCACGGGTGCCATTCGCAGCCGCGATGACCTGAGTGCCGATGACACCCGCCGCCTGTTTCCCCGCTTCGACGACGACAACCTGCGCCGCAACCTGCCGGTGGCGGAGCGGGTCGAGGTGCTGGCAGCGCGCTTCAACTGCACGCCGTCGCAGCTGGCCCTGGCCTGGGTGCTGGCCCAGTGGCGCGGCGTGCTGCCGATTCCCGGCATGAAGACGCGCGAGCATCTCGAAGATAATCTCGGTGCGCTGGACATCGACATGTCGGCCGTGGACCTGGATTTCATTGCTCAGTCGCTGCCCGAGAACCTGGTCTTCGGCGAACGGTATCCCGATAGCATGATGCAGACGGTGAATGTTTAGGCCGGGCCGTGCATGGCCGCTCGTTGTCGCTCTGTTCGTTGTCGCCTGCAGTCTGACCCGGCCCCCGACGCAGATGCCAAACATTCGCATTGCGGCCATCGAGCCCGAAAGCATTGGCCTCAATCAGCAGGTCTTCTTGCTGCGCGTGGTGCTCGATAATCCAAACGATGTGACACTCCGGGTCGCGTCCGCCACCCTGCGCCTTGATCTCGAAGACTTGCGGGCCGGTACCGGTGAACTGGTGGAGGGTTTCTCACTGCCTGCCGGCGAACAGGGCACTGCGACGGTGCGGGTCGTCACCGACCTGGTGAGCCAGGCGCCGCAGTTCCTGTCGTGGTTAATGTCCGGCGATGCCACGCTGGACTATCGGGTGACCGGGTATTTTGACCTGATCGGCCTGGGGTTGGGGCGTGTCCCGGTGGACGAGAAAGGGCTGGTGCCGCTGCGGCCCGGCCCACGCAGCATGAAGCGTGACGACACCGTTGCGTTGTAGACTGTCGAGACCATGACCCAAGGGGGGCGAAGATCGTGACGACTTTGCAGGAACGTATTGCCGGTGAGCGGCGCCGTCTGCGGACCGTGCGCCAGAAATTATCGGCGGCCGTGGAGCAGACAGCCAGGGGCAATGCTGACTGGGCGCCGTTCTACACGGCTGTTGGTGATTACATGGAGACGGCCATGGAGCGTTTGCACGCCCAGGACGTCAAGATGGGCGACATGATCCGGGCCAAGGTGGAGAAGGTCGACGCCAAGGTGCAACAGGCCCTGGATGAGCTCGACGAGCGGCTGGCGGGCAATCAGCAACGCCTGGACGAGTTGCTCAAGGCCCGGGACGCGTTGCGCGAGCAGGGCGCGGCAGCGGTGGAACAATTCGAAGCCGCAGCGAAGGAATTCACCGACTTCATCGTGCGCAACATGGGCCACCATGGCGGCACGACGGACCTGGCGGGCAAACTGTTCAAACCGGCTGACTGGGAGTTCATGGCCGGGGTCTCGGATGAAGCCATGGCCCACGAAGTGAAGCTGTACGAGAAGGTCGAAACCGCGACGCCGGCCGATCTCGAGCTGAAAGAGGAATCCTGACGGTTCAGGCGCGCTCGTCGAGCAGCAGGTCGACGAAGGCGGTGAATTCACGCTTGTAGTTCTCGTGCTCCTGGCCGGTAGCGGGGCCTGGAAACGCGGTGTGTATGCGCCGGACCTTGCCGCGGCGGTCGACGAAAATCGTCGTGGGAAACGCAATTACGTCAGTCAGCATGGGCAATTTTTCAGCGCGGGCCTCGGGGCTCGAGTCGCCAACGTACAGTATCGGGTGTTCGATCGCGTAACGGTCGCGGTACGCGAGCAGCTGCGGTCTCGCGGCTGCAAAGTCTTCCTCGTACTCAAACATCAGGTACAAGGCTTCCAGTCCCTGTTCTCGGCGTGATTCCAGGAACGGCACCAGGAACCGGGCTTCGTCATGGCAGGTGGGGCACCAGGAGCCGCCGAGTATCACCAGGACGACCTTGCCGTCGAAGCGCCCGCCGGGCAGCGTTACCGGTTCGCCGTCGAGGTCAGTGAACGTAAAGCTGACTTCGTCGTAGCCGTCCTTCAGGTAGGTCAGCGTGGTGGGGTCTTCAAGCTGGAAGTCGGGGTTACGCCGCGCCGACCATTCCGCCTGCTTGTAGGTCACGGAATCGAAACTGCCACGCAGCTCCCCGTCGGCATCGAGTTCGGCGAGCCACAGCTGCGTGCCGTTGCCGTCGAAGGTGGACAGGTACAGCGAATTATCCCGCGCTTCGCCATACAGGTAACGGTAGTCGCCCACCTGGGTCCACACGGTGCCGCCCACATAGGGACCGTCCTGGGTGAATAGCGCAATCGCCGGCTGGCGGAAGTCAAAGTCCGGTACGTAAATCTCGACCTGCCAGCGGCCGCTGAAATCCGCGTACTCGGCAGCCGGTTCGGGGAAGAAACGCCAGGTGTCGCCGCGGGTGGCCTGGAACGGCAGCCGGGTGACGTTGCTGCGGCGCTTCAGCCGAATTTCCCCGTTCATCTGCTCGCCGTCGATCCGGGCGCTTAGCCCGGCCGCGTAGGACGGAAAGTTCAGCCCCAGGCTGCCACTGTCATCCGTCAGCACCTGTTCTACGGACATTCGTTCGGGGCCGTTCAGGTAGAAGGCCTGCAGGCCGTCGGGACCGGCAACGAGTTCAAAATTAAACGGCAGGGTGCGCCCGAAGTGTTCCACTTCTGCGCGCCACGGGCCCGTGGCGACGGCTGCGCGTGGCGAAGCAGTTGCTGGGGTTTCAGCCGGCGGTTCGCAACCGGCGATCAGCACCGGCAGCAAAATCCAGATCCACTTTCCCATGCCCCGATTCTACACGCGCGTCCAGTTGCCCATTGTACTCGGCCAGCCAGCTTGGGAACTGCTCTGCCGGCATGGGTCGGGCGATCAGGAAACCCTGGGCGCGTTCGCAGCCGTGGGCAGCGAGCCAGCGCATCGTGGCGCGATTCTCGACACCCTCCGCCAGCACGTCCAGGCCGAGATTGTGAGCAAGTTCGATGGCAGCGCGTACGATGGCCACGTCGGCCCGGTTAGCCGGCAGATCCATCACGAAGGCGCGATCGATCTTTACCTCGTCCACCGGCAAATTCTTGATCTGGACCAGCGATGAGTAACCGGTGCCGAAATCGTCGATGGCGATCTTTGTGCCGAGATCACGCAGGCAATTCAGCACGCGCCGCGCGTCCTCCAGGTCTTTCACCAGGGCCTCTTCGGTGATTTCCAACACCAGTTTGCGGGCGGTGAGATCATGGTCCCGCAACAGCTCGGCGATCGCGCAGGGCAGGTCAGGGTTCTGCAGGTCTCGCCCCGACAGGTTCACGGATACGTGCAGGTTCAGCCCCTCTTCTTGCCAGAGCCGGCACTCGCGGATCGACGCGGTCAGCGCCCAGCGCGAGATCATGGAGATGTTGCCCGACTGTTCGGCCAGCGGAATGAACTCGTTTGGCGGCAGAAAGCCGAGGGTCGGATGATCCCAGCGTACGAGCGCCTCGGCGCCGCAGATGCTGCCGTCGGCCAGGTTGACCTTCGGTTGCATGAACAGCTTCAGCTCATCTTGCCGCACCGCGCGCCGCAGGTCGCCCAGGAGCGTGACGTGCCGAACGTGCAGGTCTTCGCGGCCATCCTCGTACACGCGGATGTCTGCATCGGCCGCCTTCGCATCGTTTTTTGCCACCGTGGCGCGCAGCAACAGTTTTTCCGCGTCGGCACCGTGGCGCGGAAAACAGCTGATTCCGATGCTGGCGTCCAGGCTGACGTTCAGGTCACGCACCGACAGACCGGCGCTGAGCAGACGCAACAACTCATCCGCGCAGTCCTGTGCACCGTCGTCATCGACGCCCGGCAGAACGGCCAGGAAGGCGTCGACTTCCAGGCGTGCAAGGATAAATTGTGAATTCAGGCTTGCGCGCAGCCGCTCGGCGGCCTGGGCCAGCAGCGCGTCGCTGATGTCGTGGCCCAGGGATGACCCGATGTCGGCAAAGCTGTTCAGGTCCACGACCATCACGCTGACCGGCTCGCCGGTCTCGTCGGCGCTGGCGACCGCGCCGGTCAGCAGCTCCAGGCCAAGGAATCTGTTGGGCAGGCCCGTGAGTTCGTCGAATTGCGCCTGGTAAGTAATGCGCTCCTCGCGTTCGGCGATGCCTTCCTGCATCGCGTTAAAGCTCACGGCCAGCTCGCCCAGTTCGTCCTCGCTTTTGACGTTTACCGGCGTCGAGTAGTCACCTTCGCGGATGCGCCGCGCCGCTCGAACCAGTTGCTGCATCGGGTCGCCAATGCGCCGGGCCAGCATGGCCGCGCCAAGCAGGGCCAGCAACGCTGCCAGGGCGCCGACGGCCAGCGCGTGACGGCGCAGCTGGCGGTACGGGGCCGTGGTATCCCGCACCGATTCCTGCAACAGGATCGTAATGGCCGCAGACTTGGGAATGAATTGTCGCTGCACCGCTTTGAACCTGTTGCCGAGCAGATCAACGCTGAAGATGCCGCTGCCGCTGAACTGGCCCGCCGCAACTCCCTGCATCAGGGACTTGAGGGATTGGGGCTCAAGCGTCGAGGCCAGTGCCACTCTGGCGCCCGGTTCTGAGCGATACACCGTGGCGGATAGCCCTGTCAGGGACTGGATGTTCCGGGTCAGTTTGCCGTCAATGGCGTAACCGACCGACAGCCAGCCCACCGGTAGCGGCGCGCGCACCGGCACGGTGACCATTTCGAAGCTGCGCCCGTTGGCGTCCATGGACGAGCGCGACAGCCCCTGCTCGCCGGCCCGGCTGACCAGGCCGGGGAAGCTCAGGCGCGGTGGGTCCAGCGGATCGCTGGCAGCAATCAGCTCGCCGTCCAGGTCCAGCAGCAACGCCAGGTCTCCGGCGGCGGCCAGGCTGCGTTCCGCCAGGAGCTCAGGCAGGGCATTCAGGTCGGCACCAGCTGCGGCTGCAGAGAATTTCTCGTCCAGGCTTGCCAGCAGCACGGTCTGGCGTATTTGCTGGGCGCGGGTCGCCATCAGCTCGTCGAAGACCCCGCCCCGGGCGGCCAGGGACTGCTCGATGCGCGCGTCGCTATCCCGGGCTGCCCAGAACAGCACCGGCGCCACGGTCATCGTCACCGTGAAGGCCACCATCACGGCGGCCAGGATCTGGATTTTGGTGCGGATCTTGCGCATGCAGGGGCGGGCCGGGGCCGGCGCTCAAAAAGCCGATCAGACCAGCCACTCTATAGACTGGGGCCGCCAGACTATGTGCAATGGGTCACGGACCTGCCGCAGCACGGCGCGGCGGGTAGCTCCGCATTATGGAAAGTGTCCCCGCAAGCTGCGGAAAACCGTGATGGCCCGGCCTGGACCGCGACGCCACCATGGGGCCCAGGAACGGGGTGGGAACCACGTGACCAAGCTGTCGACCATGAAACCCTTCGCGGCCGGGGACATCTTCCTTGGCTGCACCTACCTCTGCGATCCGGATGACGATCACGCTGGAGACGGGCGGATTCTCCAGTTCAGCCGCGACCTGGTCCCCAAGGGCACGCTGTACACGGAGGGCACTACCCACCTGGTCGTCAACCTGCGTTTTGCGCCCGACGGCACGCTGTGGGCTTTCGATCCCTTCGCCCGCGCGGTGGTGAGGGTAGGGCCGGACGGTGTGCAGTTGCCGGCCGGGGACTTCGGTGACCGGGGCTGGGGCAGCATTGCCTTCGCCGGCGATGGCTCTTTCCTGCTCTGCGAATACCTGTGTGGCGACCAGCCCTACCAAGGCGGCGCGATGCGCTGCCTGCCCGGCACCGATGTCGTGGGCTATGGCCGCCTCGCACGCTTCGCTGCCGATGGGCAGAAGATCGGCGAATTCGACCCTGGCCTGTCGCCGTCACGAACAGGTTTTCACGGCGTGACGCACTGTGCGATGCATCCCGATGGCCGCACGCTGGCCTACATGACGGATCTTGGCGCCCGCGTGATGCGTTTCGACATACAGGTGGGGCAGCAGCTACCGGATCTTTTCGTGGTGCCGGAAAATGAGCTGGCCCAACGACTGTGGACTACGGGTGTCGATTACCTGCGCGACGGCACGCTGCTGCTGCTGAGGGGCAACCGCATCGACTTTGTCGACGCCGGTGGCAACGACGCGCGGCAGATCCAGCTCGATGACTACGGCTATGCAATGATCACCGTGGCGCCGGGCGACACCCATGTGTTGGTGACGAATATTTTCACCGGGGTGATGTCCCGCGTCGATCTTGCCAGCGGGACGATTACCGGGCAGATCGACACGGGCATGGCCAAGCCTTGCCGCAGCCTCGCGGGCGTCGCCGAATACCAAGGCTGACTGACCGCCTGTAGCCCGCGCGGACTGTCCCATTGGCCGCGCCGCACTGGCTGTGGACAATGCGCGCATGAATGCCGTGAGTCACCTGCTGGAGCGCCTGGCGCTGGACCGGTCGCGACTGTTGCTGGTCGCGGTGATCCTGCTGTGCGCCGGCATCGGGCTGTTCGCTCTGCAGACTCGCCTCGACGCGTCGGGCGACTCGCTGTTGCTGCAGCAGGACCCCGACCTGCGCTACTACCGGGACATCCGCGCGCGTTATGGCTCCGACGATTACCTGGTGGTGGCCTACAGTCCGGCAGCCGATTTGTTCGCCGACGCCTCTCTGGCCCGGCTTGGCCACCTGCGCGACGAGCTGGCCGGGGTGGCCGCCGTAGAAAGCGTGACGACGATCCTGGATGTGCCGCTGGTGGCCAGTCCACCGCAGCCGCTCGAAGATCTGCAAAAACGCGTCCCGACCCTGCTCAGCGCAGACACCGACCGCGCGCTCGCCCGCGAGGAGCTGACGAACGGCGCCCTGTACCGGGACCTGCTGTTGAGCCGTGATGGCCGGACCACTTCGTTGCTGCTGACCCTGCGGCGAGATGCCGACTACGAAGCCTTGCTGGCCGAACGCGACAGCTTGCGCGAGCAGAGACTCGCGGCCGAGCTAGACGACGCGCAGCGCGCAGCCCTGGATAGGCTCGACGCCGAGATCCGGGCCAGGCGTGACCAGGTGGTGGCGGCACAAAGCGCAGGCATCGACGAAATTCGTGCGCTGCTGGAAGCCTACCGAGTCGACGGGCAACTGCTGCTCGGTGGCGTGCCGATGATCGTTGCCGACATGCTGGACTTTATCGTCAGCGACATTTTGGTCTTCGGCACCGGCATTCTGCTGTTCCTGGTCGTGCTGCTGGCGACCATCTTCGTGCGCCCGCGGTGGGTGCTCGTCTCGATGCTCGCCTGCCTGCTGTCTGCGGCCCTGGTGTCCGGTTTGCTCGGCATCCTGGACTGGCCAATTACCGTGGTCTCCGCCAACTACGTGGCGCTGTTGCTGATTTTTTCCCTGTCCCTGACCGTGCACCTGATCGTTCGCTACCAGGAGCTGCACCGGGAAACGCCCGACGCCGACCAGCGTTCACTGCTGTCGCAGACCCTGCGCGACAAGTTCACGCCCTGCCTGTTCACGGCGCTGACGACCATGGTGGCCTTCGCATCGCTGACCGTCAGCGGCATCCAGCCGGTCATCGATTTTGGCTGGATGATGGTCATCGGCATGGGCGTGATCATGGTTATCGCTTTTGCGCTGTTTCCGGCCTTCCTGATGCAGTTCCGGCCCGGTGCCCCGTTGCCGCGGCGCCGGATTACCGCAGCGATCACGAGTTTCTTTGCCCGGCTGATCGCCCGCCGGCCCCGTGCGACCCTTGTGGGGTATGGCCTGATCGCGTTAGTTGGCATCGCCGGGCTAACCCGTGTGCAGGTGGAGAATCGCTTCATCGACAACTTCAAGGACACGACGGAGATCTATCGTGGCCTGGTGGTCATCGACCGTGAACTGGGCGGCACGATGCCGCTGGACGTGATCCTGGAAGCGGATCCGGACTTCTACGCGGCCCCGGCTGCCGTCATGGACACGTCAGCAGAGTCTGAATTCGCTGCCGATGAAGGCCTCGAGGACGAGTTCGACGATCAGTTCGACGATGGCCTGGAAGACGAATTCGAGGACGAATTCGAGGACGAGTTCGGCGATGAATTCGGCACGGACTCCGCCGCGGAACTCGGGGGCGGAGGTGTCGATCTGGGGTCCACCAGCTACTGGTACAACACCTTCAGGCTCGGCCAGGTCGAAGCGGTGCACGATTACCTGGACAGCCTGCCGGAGACCGGGAAAGTGCTGTCTATGGCCACCACGCTGGATGTCTTCGCGGCGACGAACGATGGTAAGCCCCTCGACACCTTTTTCCTGTCGGTGCTTTATAAACGGGCGCCGCCGCTGGTCAAAAGCACGCTGTTCGACCCGTACCTGTCGGCAGACGGCAACCAGGTGCGTCTGTCGGTGCGCATCCTCGAATCCGACCCGGAGCTGCGCCGAGCCGCGCTGCTGGAACGGATTCAGGCCCACCTGGTCGACGAGCTGGGCCTGAAGCCCGAGCAGGTGCGCCTCACCGGTCTGCTGGTGCTCTATAACAACGTGCTGCAGAGCCTGTACCGGTCGCAGATACTGACCCTGGGCTTCGTTTTCCTGGCGATCCTCGGGATGTTCATTGTGCTGTTCCGGTCGCTGAAAATCGCGCTGATCGGGCTGACACCGAATCTGTTGGCCGCCGCTACCGTGCTGGGTTTGATGGGCCTCGCCGGCATTCCCCTCGACATCATGACCATCACCATCGCGGCGATCACCGTCGGCATTGGCGTGGACGACTCTATCCACTATCTGCATCGCTTCATCGCCGAGTATCGCGAGCACGGCGACTACAATTTAAGCATGCAGCGTTCCCACGCAGGCATCGGTTCGGCGATGTACTACACGTCCATCGTGATCGCCGCGGGCTTCTCGATCCTGGTGCTGTCGAACTTCATCCCGACGATCTATTTCGGGCTGCTGACGGGCTTCGCGATGCTGTTTGCGATGGTGGCAAACCTGACGCTGCTGCCGCTGTTGTTGACCTGGCTGAAACCGCTGGGCAGCGGCAGACAGGAAGACCTCGTGTCAGACGCGGGCGTGACGTAGGCGCAATGCGGGAACGCGGTCGTCGCCGGCGGGCTGGTACACCACCCCGAATTCACCGACGGCATCTTCGTAGTCGCCCAGCGGATCGTCGCCGCTGACTTCAAAGGCGTCGAAGCCCACCCGGTGCATGTACAGCAGCTGGTCGAACAGCACGTCGCCCACCGCGCGCAGCTCGCCGGTGTAGGCGTAGCGGTCTCGCAGCAGACGCGCGTAAGAGTAGGCGCGGCCGTCGCGAAAGCTCGGGAACTCCAGCGCTACGAGGTCGATTTGCTCGAGATCGGCGGCGATGGCTTCCGGATGCTGTTCGCTGGTCAGGCGCACACCCACCGGCGCAGGGTGGGCGACGAGCTCGTCGCGCCATTGCTGCCATTGTTCAAGACTGACGAGCACCGGGTCCTGTGAGGGAAGGGCGCCTGTGTCCCCCAGCTCAATGTACGGGTCGGCCGCCAGCGCGCCGTCCTTGATCAGGGCCATCAGGCGACCCTCCGCACTGGCTCTTCGCCGTAGACCGCCGTCTTGAACGGCTCGATGCCCACGCGCCGGTAGGTTGCCAGGAAGGGCTCTGAGTCACTGTCCCGCAACGCGAGGTACTGGTCGACGATGGATTCTATGGCGCCCGGCACCTCGGCCTGCGGCAGTGCCGGACCCAGCCGGTCGCCGAGTGTCGCATTCTGGTCCGATGAGCCGCCCAGCGTGATCTGGAAGAACTCCTGGCCCTTCTTGTCGACGCCCAGGATGCCGATATTGCCGACGTGATGATGGCCGCAGGCATTCATACAGCCGGAAATGTTGATAGACAGGGCGCCGATCTCCTGCAGCTTGTCCACCGCGGTGAAGTGCCGGCTGATGTCCTGGGCCACCGGGATCGAGCGCGCGTTCGCCAGCGCGCAATAGTCCAGCCCCGGGCACGCGATCATGTCGGTCAGCAGACCGATATTCGGCGTCGCCAGTTCCAGGCGCAGCAGTTCCCGGTAAAGTTCCTTCAGGTCGGCCTGGCGCACGTCGGTCAGCACCAGGTTCTGGCGGTGCGTCACGCGGAGCTCACCCAGGCTGTACAGGTCGGCCAGTGTGGCCACCGCGTCCATCTTGTCCGCCGACAGGTCGCCCGGTTCCCGCCCGGGCGCCTTCAGCGACAGGCTAACGATGGCGTAACCGGCCGCCTTGTGCTCGCTGACGTTGCTCTTCAGCCAGGCGCCGAATGCCGGATCGACTGCGGCCTGTGTGTCGAGCTCGGCGTCAATGTCGCGCAGGGAAGCCCAGGCCGGCGGCTGGAAGTATTCGGCAATGCGAGCCTGCTCGGCTTCAGGCACGGTCAGGCCCTGGCCGCGAATCGCCTGCCACTCGGCGTCGACCATCTCGCGGAACTTGTCGATGCCAAGGGCATTGACCAGGATCTTGATGCGCGCTTTGTAGATGTTGTCCCGCCGGCCGTGCATGTTGTACACGCGCAGGATGGCCTCGATGTAGGCAAGGATTTCTTCTGGTTCGATCCAGTCGCGAATGGTCTTGCCGATTACCGGCGTGCGACCCTGGCCGCCGCCCACCAGCACTTCGAAGCCGGGGCGTCCCCGGGCGTCGTGGTGCATACGCAGGCCAATATCGTGGACGCCAACGGCCGCACGGTCGTTCGGCGCACCGGTTACCGCGATCTTGAACTTGCGCGGCAGGTAGGCGAATTCGGGGTTCAGGATGGAGTACTGCCGGATCAACTCGCACCACACGCGCGGGTCTTCAATCTCATCCCGCGCGCGGCCGGCGAAAGGGTCGGCCGTAATGTTGCGCACGCAGTTGCCGGAGGACTGCATCGCGTTCATTTCCACCTGCGCCAGTTCCGCCAGGATATCCGGCGTCTCCTCGAGGCTGATCCAGTTGTACTGGATGTTCTGGCGCGTGGTGAAGTGGCCGTAACCGCGGTCGTAGCGCCGCGCGATATCTGCCAGCTTGCGCAGCTGCCGGGATGACAGCACGCCGTAGGGCACGTTCACCCGGAGCATATAGGCGTGCAGTTGCAGATAGAGCCCGTTCATCAGCCGGAGCGGCTTGAACTGGTCTTCCGTCAACTTGCCGCCCAGGCGGCGGTCTACCTGCTTGCGAAACTGGGCGACCCGTTCGGCAACCAGCTGGTGATCGAATTCGTCGTAGCGGTACATGGCAACCTCAGAACTGTCCGGCCTGAATGGTGGGGCCGCTGGCGCGGATGGCCTCGCGAATCGCGGTAGCCCGAATCCCGTGGGCTTCCTCTGTGACCTCGATCAGGTAGGGGCCGACGACGGTGCTGTTGACCTCCGCCTGCTCCCCGGCCTGGCTCAGTGCCGCGGCCGACGCGGAATCGTGCGCGGTGCGCGCGTCGTTCAGGACCGGCGACCAGTCATCGCCGGGGGTCAGGAATACCACCCGGCCGTCGTCGAGGCGGTTGGCGGTCAGTACTTGGGTCATGATCACAATCCTGGTCGCCACTGGGCAAAACGGAGGTCAACGACCCCCGGAGCAACAGAAGGTTACGGGGCCGGGCGCCCGGCCAAAAAACGGATTGCTTAATTCATCATGCCGGGCGGTTATATGCCCGGGGGCGGGCCTGGATTCAGGCGGCGCCCGGCGGCGCGCCCTTGCGCTTGGGGTGGAAGGCTTCCGGCGCGTCGCCGCGGGCCACCGCTTTCATGGCCTCCAGCTCGTCATCGGGGTCTATTTCGCCACCCGCCGCGCGGGCACGGTCCCAGTCGCAGACGCTGTCCAGGATCTTGCGCATCTGGCGCACCTGCCAGCGGCGCTCAGCCTTGCCGGCGTCGGTCTGGCTGAGCATCCGCCGGCGGCGGTCCTGGGGGTCGATGGCTTCCATCACCAGGTCCTGCTCCATCTGCGCCGAGACGTAGCGGGAGATGGATGACTTGGGCAGCCCGGTGGCCTCGCACAATTCCGTGACCGTGGGCGCGCGGCCCAGCTCGTTCAGCACGATGGTGGTCATCGAGACCAGCATTTGCCCCAGCGGCACGCTGCCGTAACGGGCGAGAAACAACTGCAGGAGCCGCCAGATGATGATTTGCTGGGCTTCCGGGCTGGGTGTCCAGCCCTCCAGGCGGTCACTGAACAAGTTGGCGGCACGGCTGTGCATATCGCTATCTCACCTATTTGGATTAGATTTTGGTCGGCTAATTCATCCCTGGCGCCCGGTTTTGTCCACTTGTGGCCAGCGCGGTGCGAGTTAACCGAAAAGTTATAGTGTGATTAGCGTATATGATAGCAAAACTGTTCCACGACGAGGGGTTGTTTCTGGTTTGTCTAAGTAACCGCTATCTGCGTCTGACCGACGCACGGTTGGCAGCCAGCCGTTGCGGACCAAACGAAGCCGAAGCGCTCCTGCCGTCGAATATGTGATCATTGCCCGTTATGCCTCCCCACAGCCAAGACATTGATCGCCCCAAAGGCCGCTCGCTAAAACCGCTGCGGTCGCTCTGGCCCTTTATCCGGCCCTACAGCGGCACGCTGTGGCTGGCTCTCGGTGCATTGCTGGTCGCTTCCGGCGCGTTTCTCGCCGTGCCGGTCGCGGTCAGGTACGTCATCGACTATGGGTTCACAGCGGCCGATGCCGAGGCCATTGACCGCTACTTCCTCTATTTCCTCGGCGTGGCGGTACTGCTCGGACTGTTCGCCGCGGCCCGTGCCTACCTGGTCAACTGGCTCGGCGAGCGCGTGGTCGCCGACATCCGCGACTCGGTTTACCGGCACGTCATTCGCATGGATCCGGCCTTCTTTGAAATTACCAAGACCGGTGAAGTGCTGTCGCGGCTCACGGCCGACACGACGCTGATCCAGTCCATTTCCGGTGTCGGCCTGTCCATCATCCTTCGCTCGCTGATCCAGTTCTTCGGCGCGCTGATTCTGCTCGCGTTTACCAATCTGAAATTGATGGGCCTGATCGTAGTGCTGTTGCCCGCCGTGCTGGTGCCCATCATTGCCATCGGTCGCTGGGTGCGGCGCCTGTCGCGCGATTCTCAGGACCGCATTGCCGATGCCAGCGGCATGGCCGGTGAAACGCTGAACGCTGCGTCGACGGTGCAGGCCTTTACCGCAGAGGAGGCCGAGAGCCGCCGCTTTGGCGACAGCGTGGAACTGAGTTTCGTCACCGCCGTGCGCCGGGCCCGGGCCCGGGCGCTGTTCTCGACGGTGTCGACGACCACTTTGTTCGGCGCGCTGATCGTCGTGCTGTGGGTCGGTGCCCGCTCGGTGCTGTCGGGCGATCTGAGCGGCGGTGAACTCGGCCAGTTCGTGCTGTACGCGATGTTCGTGGCCATGTCTGCCGCCATGCTCAGCGAGGTCTGGGGCGAACTGCAGCGCGCGGCCGGGGCGATGGAACGCATTCTTGAACTGCTGGACACCGAGCCCGACATTCGGGCGCCAGCCTCGCCGGTAGCCTTGCCCCCGGTGCGGGAAGGCAGCATTCAGTTTGACGCTGTGGGCTTTCATTACCCTTCGCGACCGGATACGCAGGCCCTGGACGACGTGTCCTTCCAGGTGGCACCCGGCGAGAAAGTCGCGCTGGTCGGCCCATCGGGAGCCGGCAAGAGCACGGCGTTTCAGCTATTGATGCGCTTCTACAATCTCCAGACGGGCCGCATCCTGGTAGATGGTGTGGATATCGCCCAGGCCGATCCGCAGGCGGTCCGCCAGCGCATCGGCATTGTGCCGCAGGAGACCGTGATTTTCGGTGCCACCGCGCGGGAGAACATTCGCTTCGGTAGGCCCGATGCGACGGACGAAGAAATCGAAGCGGCGGCAAAAGCGGCGGCGGCCCACGAATTCATCATCGACATGCCCGACGGCTACGACACTTTCCTCGGCGAACGTGGCACGCGCTTGTCGGGCGGTCAGAAACAGCGCATCGCCATTGCGCGCGCCATCCTCAGGGATCCGCCGATCCTGTTGCTGGACGAAGCCACCAGTTCACTGGACGCACAGAGCGAACGCCTGGTGCAGGAAGCGCTGGAGTTCCTCGAAAAAGATCGCACCACGCTGGTGATTGCCCACCGGCTAGCCACCGTGCTGAAAGCGGACCGGATACTGGTGATGGACCAGGGCCGAGTGGTGGCGGCAGGGCGGCACGAAGAGCTGGTGCGCCGCGATCCCCTCTATGCGAGGCTGGCCGAACTGCAGTTCGGCGAGGCCGAGACGGCGGGTCCTCTGGCCCAGGTGGCCGGCGCCTGAGATCCGGGTCGTCGCCGGCGGTCGCGCGTTAGATCTATCGCGGCTTCGGCGGTGTGGAACCGTCGGTCGAGTCTTGCGTCAGAAACCCAGTTCGGCTTCCATCGCGTCGGCTTCTTCCTTGAAGCTCTGCTTTTCCGCTTCGGTCTTTTTCATATCCTCGACGGCCTGTCTTGTAGCCTCGGCTTTTTGTTGCATTTCCGCCCGAGCTTTTTCCATCTGCTGTTCACGACGATCCTGCTCGGCCTGCAGCGCAGCTTGTATCGCAGCGCGTTGCGATGCGGCCGTGCTGGCTCGCTGGTTGAAGCCGCCAAACTCGAAGTAGCGCTCTGCATCGCCGTAAAACTCATCGCGTATCCGGAGACTCTGCTCCGGGTCGTTCGCCCGCGCCAGCATCGTGTCGCCGCGTTGCAGGGCGCGTTGCGATGATGGCCAGGCTGTTTGCTCGTCATCTCGTTCGAGATTCCAATCGCGAGCGTCACGCAACAGGCGCTGCGATTCAGAGACGCGCGTTGCGGTAAAGAGTTCCTCATCGCTGTCGGTTGCATCCATGTCGACACCGAAGATCGCCGCCGTGGCGTTCTGGGCGCTGGCAGCACCCCGCGCTATGGCGATTTCCTGCTCGGAAAATGGTCGATTGAAGGCCTCGTCTTCCGCAGCGAGGGCGGCGCGTTGCTTCCGGGCAGCCACCTGGCGGAGTTGGACGACAGCTTCGCGAATTGCTGATGCGATCGTGTCTTCTTCCGGCAGGATGTAGGCGCCGAACTCACGATCAACGTCGACCTGCCCGGCGATTCGTTCCAGGGTTTGGACGGACCCGGCAAAGCGGTCGGCGCGGTCAGTGCTGACCAGCGCTACGACGGCCGGGCTGCCGCCGTCATGAGCCGCATAGATCAGGTTGGTCTGCGAGCTTCGGTCGCTGGGCGCGTCTGCGGCCAGCAGCCGATAAAATCCCATTTTCGCGGTGAACCACCGGCGGGCGGTCTGCTTCCCGAGGCACTTCACGCTAATGTCTCTTCCGACGTACCGATCGAAGTCGGCGCCGCGCCATGCAGCGCTCTGGGCGTTGCCCATGACCGTGTCCACATACTCCCAGCTGCGTTGATACTCGCGGCTGCCGGCAGACTCCGCGCTGTCGGCAGACTCCGCGCTGGCAGCAGACCCCTGGTTGCCGGCCGCGATGGCCTGCTCGGCCTTGCCCAGTTCCGAGTAGAACAGCTGCTCTTGCCCGGTGCGCAATTTGTTGCTGCACAGCTCGGAAAAAGACTCTACGTACAGTTCGCCGTGAGCAGTGCCCAGCGTCAGGACACCCAGCACGACGGTCCACAGTTGACTGGTCTTGGTCATGGCTATCCCCAGAGTGGCCTCATTTTTCTTGCCAGAAGTCGGCTTCTGACCACGGCTACCCGGGGCCGGCCGATCCATTGCGCCGAATTGTCTGTATACGCGCCGGCTGCTATTGTGTAAACAGCAAAACATAGCCAGGGGGTGGTCGATGAACAGCAACAACATCATAAAGGCGGCCTTGTTTATTGCGTGCCTGGTCACCACGGGAGTTGCACAGGCTTTCGTCGGCACGATCGCGGTCGGTCTTGGGCGGATGCAGGAAGTTGGCGAGATTCAGACCTCCTTCGCTGGCGACGCCGTGTTGGAAACCGAGGACATGACGGCCAATTCGCGCATCTACTACCAGCCGGGCATGGTGCGCGACGAGATGAACATGGGTGGCCAGGAAATGGTCACCATCCGGCGCTTCGATCTGCAAAAGGTCTGGACCATTCTCGGCCAGGGCATGTACATGGAGACTGCTGGGGATGAGCAGAACGAGCGGGCGCCCGAGTACAAACTGATCTCCCGGGAAATTATTGGTCCCGAAATCGTCAACGGCATGGCGACGATCAAGTACAAGTCCGTCTACGAATCGCCGGACGGCAAGTTCGGCGGCTTCACCTGGTTCACGGAAGACAACATTGCCGTCAAGGGTTTCATGGTCAGCGAGAGCGAGGGCGAGAAGACGCGGATCAAGTTCGAATTCACGAGCCTGACCCGCGGGCCGCAGGACGATGCCCTGTTCGAATTGCCGCCGGGATCCCAGAAATTCGACATGCCGTCTTTTTCCGGGATGCAGGGTATGGGGCAGCCGGGAAGCAGTGGCGGCTACCCTTCGCCGCCGCCGGGCGCGGAGGGCTCGGCACCCGGCGCAACGGCCCCACCTGCGGCGGCAGCGGGCGCTGAGAGCGAAGATTCGGAGTCCGCCAACGATGACAGCCTCGCCGGAGTCGTTGTGGACGACACCCAGAAGACGGTCGAAAGCACCACGCGCCAGGAAACCCAGC
>CAMYJV010000027.1 GCA_947258805.1 uncultured Gammaproteobacteria bacterium
GTCCAGTGCTCGCTGGGTCGGCGCCCCGGGTCGGGGTTCGAGTTCCACGGCGCCCATCAGGCCCAGGTTGCGCACGTCAATCACGTGAGGCGCATCGGCCAGTTCGTGCAGCGCCGCCTCGAATACCGGCGCCAGTTCAGCGGCCCTCGCGAACAGCCCTTCGGCGGCATAGACATCGAGCGCCGCCAGCGCGGCGGCCGCTGCCAGCGGATGCCCGGAGTAGGTATAGCCGTGGAACAATTCAATCGTGCGCCCGGGCCCGTGCATAAAGCCGTCGTAAATACGCTGGTCCACCAGCACCGCGCCCATCGGCACGGCCCCGTTGGTCAATGCCTTCGCCACGGTCATCAGGTCGGGGCGCACGCCGAACAACTCGGCGGCCGACGGCGCGCCGAGGCGACCCAGAGCGGTAATCACCTCATCGAAGATCAGCAGGATGCCGTGCCGGTTGCAAAGCTCGCGGAGTTTCTCCAGATACCCCACCGGCGGCACCAGCACCCCGGCTGACCCGGCCACCGGCTCGACGATCACCGCCGCAATGGTGGCCGGATCGTGGCGGGCGACCAGCCCTTCCAGTTCGTCGGCGAGATGTGCTCCCCACGCAGGCTGACCCCGGCTGAACGCGTTGTGCTCCGGCGCGTGCGTATGGGGCAGATGATCGACCCCGGGCAACAGCGCACCGAACTGGCGGCGATTGGCGTCGATACCGCCCACCGAGATGCCGCCGAAGCCCGCGCCATGGTAACCACGCTCGCGGCCGATCAGGCGGGTGCGCCCGGGCTCGCCGTTCAGCTGGTGCCAGGCCAGGGCGATCTTCAGCGCCGTGTCCACGGCTTCGGAGCCGGAATTGGTGAAGAAGACCCTGTTCAGGCCGGCGGGCGCCAGCGCTGCCAGGCGATCGGCGACGCGGAACGCATCGGGGTGGCCAAGCTGGAAGGCGGTCGCATAGTCCAGCCGTTCAGCCTGCGCCTGCACCGCCGCCGTGATCCGAGGGTGACAGTGGCCCGCGTTGCAGCACCAGAGCCCGGCAATGGCGTCCAGGACCTCGCGCCCGTCAACGGTGCGGTAATACATGCCCGCAGCGCTCTCCATCAGGACCGGGTGCGACTTGAAGTACCGGTTGGCCGTGAACGGCATCCAGTAGGCGCTGAGATCAGGCATCTGGCTCATAGGGCGGCGGGAGCGTGGCGACAAGCGAACGTTAAACCCAAGGCGCCTCGCCAACAACACCGGTATAGGTAATACTGCGGATTGTTCCGCCGGCCCGACCCGGAAGAATCAACTCTGACACTGGAACAGACCGTGAAACGCATACCCGCCATCAAGACCATCATGACGCCATTCCCCTATTCGGTGGACGAAGGCGCCACGGTGGATGTGGCCCTTGAATTCATGCGCGAGCATCAGATTCGCCATCTGCCGGTGACGAACGACGGCAATCTCGCCGGCATGATTTCCGACCGGGACATCAAACTGATGCTGGGCCCGGATTTCGCCTACCCCAAGGGCAATGAACTGCGGGTGCGCGATGCGATGGTGCGCGATGCATATATCGTCGATCTCGAGACCCGGCTGGATCAAGTGCTGGAGCATATGGCCGACCAGCAGCTGGGGTCGGCCATCGTTACCCGCAAGGGCAGGCTCGCGGGCGTATTCACCGTGACTGACGCATGCCAGGCCTTCGCCGAGCACCTGCGGGAACAGTTGCGCCGCTCGGGTGGCAATACGGCTGCCTGAACAATGAACCAGAAAGGCCCCAGGCCCTGACGGGCGCGGAGGAATGCATGACCCAGGATACCGACGGCCAACTCACAAGCCTCGACATCAGCGAACCGATCTGGGAGCGTTTTTTTACCCTCGCCCCCATCGTGCTGGTCGGTACGCAGGAACCGGATGGCAAACCGGATATCGCGCCCAAGCACCTGGCGATTCCGATGAGCTGGGACAATTATTTCGGTTTTGTCTGCACGCCCCGGCACGCAACCTATACGAACGTCCAGCGGACCGGCGTATTCACGGTCACTTATCCGCGCCCGGAGCAGGTGCTCTATACGAGCCTTGCCGCATCTCCACGCTGCGGCGACGGCGGCGACAAGCCGGTGCTGAACGCCTTCGACACGATACCGGCCAAACAGGTTGATGGCGTATTTGTCGCCGGTGGCTACGTGTACCTGGAATGCGAGCTGTTCAAGATCGTCGACGGCTTTGACGTGAACAGCCTGATCACCGGCCGCGTCGTGGCTGCCCACGTGCATCGAGACGCGTTGCGTATTTCCGATGCCGACGACCAGGACCTGCTGCGCAAGGCGCCGCTGTTCGCGTACCTGTATCCGGGTCGCTTTGCGAGCATCGCCGATACGAACGCATTCCCAATGCCGGCGGGCATGAAGCGCTAGCCTATGCCTGGCTTTGCGCAGCAGTTGCTGGCTACGCTGGCGCAACAGCGCGGCTCCATGCTGCAGTTGCTCGAGCGCCTGGCCCTGATTGAATCACCTTCGTCGGATGCCGGCACCCAGTTGCCGGTGCAGCGCCTGATCAGCGACCAGCTGGAGGCGCTGGGCTTTCGCGTCCGGCCACTGCCAGGCCGCAGCACCGGCGGCGCGCTGTTCGCCAGCCCTGTAAAACGTTCCCGCGGGCAACCCGTGCAACTGCTGCTCGGCCACTACGACACGGTCTGGCCCGTCGGCACGCTGCGGGATATGCCTTTCGAGGTAGACGGCAACGTCGTTCGCGGCCCCGGGGTATTCGACATGAAGGGCGGCATCGTGCAAATCGTATTTGCGCTCCAGGCCGTCGCCGCCCTCGGGGCTGAAATCGCGGTCACGCCCGTCATCCTGCTGAACTCCGACGAGGAGATCGGCAGCCGGGAATCCACGCGCCACATCCGCCGGCTGGCGCGCATTGCCAACCGCGCGCTGGTGATGGAACCCTCCATGGGCCCGGAAGGCACGATCAAGACCACCCGCAAGGGCGTGGGCCGCTTCACCGTGCGCGCGCGCGGCAAAGCCGCCCATGCGGGGCTCGATCCCGAAAGCGGTGCGAGTGCAATACTCGAACTGTCTCATGTAATTCAGAAACTGTTCGGGCTGAACGATCCACAGCGAGGGGTGTCCGTGAACGTTGGTACCATCGACGGCGGGATCCGGCCGAACGTGATCGCGCCGGAGAGCACGGCCGTAATCGACGTGCGGGTCAAGAGCCAGGCAGATGCCGAGAGAGTCACTGCGGCCATTGCCGGAATTCGCCCGCAAACGCCCGGCGTCGAGCTGGATATCGACGGCTACATCGGCCGCCCGCCGCTGGAACCCACACCCGCCAACCAGGCCCTGTGGCAACTGGCCCGCGAGTTGGGCACCGAGTTGGAGCTCACGCTGGAAGAAGGCCTGGCGGGCGGGGGCTCCGACGGCAGCACCGCCAGCCAGTACACCGCGACCCTGGATGGCCTCGGGCCCGTGGGCGACGGCGCCCACGCCCGGCACGAACACCTGCTGATCGACCGTACGATCGAACGCACGGCCCTCCTCGCCATGCTGATCCTGGCCCCGCCGCTGGAGGCGATCCATGAGCACGCATGAGGCCGAAAGCCCGCGCCACTTCCTGTCGTCCGTGACCCGCATCAGCGACCTCGAGACCGGAGGATTCGAAACGCGCACGCGGCCGCGGGCAGACTGGGCCACCGGCGACTACATCGTCGGCTGTGTGACGGGGAGACCGACGGCCCTGTATCAAGTGGAGCTTGCCAACGGCCGCATGACCGGAGTCCTGGAGGGCGACCTCATCGTCGGGGTCCTGGGTGACCGGGCGGCCACGCTGGAAGGCGTGGGCAGTTGGCAGGCCATCGGGCCAGACGGTAAATTCCAGGCGCTGACTACGGCCGGCCTGATGGGCCGCGCCACCTCTACGTCGGCCCTCGTGCCCGGGTTGATGAACCTGAGCTACAGGGGTCACGTCGTGCGCGGCGACCGACACTTGCGCATGGCCGACTTTGTGCCGGAGGCAGCGGAACAGCCCCTCGATGTGCCGGTGATTTTGCTGGTGGGCACATCCATGTCGGCAGGCAAGACCACGACCGGGCGGTTCATCATTCACGAGCTGAAGAAAAGCGGTCTGCGGATCGTCGGCGCAAAATTTACCGGCGCGGCCCGCTACCGGGATGTGCTGACCTTCGGCGATGCCGGCGCCGACGCCATTCTCGACTTCGTGGATGCCGGCCTGCCCTCCACGGTTGTACCCCGCAAAGCTTTCAAGTCGGCGATGCGCTACATGCTGAACCGCGTCGCCGCGCTGAAGCCCGACGTGCTGGTAGCCGAAGCCGGGGCATCACCCCTGGAACCCTACAACGGCGACATCGCCATCGACGCACTGCAAAAGAATATGCGGCTCGTGGCCCTGTCGGCCTCCGATCCCTACGCCGTGGTGGGCGTGCAAACGGCTTTTGGCCTGACGCCGGACCTGATCACCGGCCCGGCGACCAATACCACGGCCGGAATTGCCCTGGTGGAGAAACTCACCGGCATACCTGCCTTGAATCTGCTGGACCCGGACAGCTCACTGCCAAAGCTGAGACAGATACTGCGCGACGCGTTCCCGGATCTTCTGGTAGATTGAAGCCAACCTGGCCGGGCGGCTGATTCATGGCCCACGACGATAAACAAGACCGGGCTTTCCTGCCTCTGAACATCGCGGTGCTGACGGTGTCGGACACCCGCACGGAAGCCACCGACAAATCGGGCGCGCTGCTGCGCGACCGCCTTGAAGCCGCAGGCCACCGGCTGGCCGAAAAGGCCATCGAACCCGACGACATGTACCAAATCCGGGCCACGGTGTCGCGCTGGATTGCCGACCCCGACGTGCAGGTGGTGCTCACCACCGGCGGCACCGGCGTGACCGGGCGCGATGGCACCCCGGAAGCCGTTACCCCGCTTCTCGACAAGGTCATTGACGGGTTCGGCGAAGTATTCCGCGCGCTGTCCTACGCAGACATCGGTACGTCGACCCTGCAGTCCCGTTGCGTTGCCGGTGTCGCGAACGGTACTTACATATTCAGCCTGCCGGGCTCTTCCAATGCCTGCGCCACCGGCTGGGATCGCCTGATCGTTTCACAACTCGACCACCGCACGCGGCCCTGCAATCTCGTGGAGCTGATGCCACGCCTGCTGGAACACTGAGTCGCTGCCATGAGCAAGCTGCAGATTTATATGTTTCCGGCGCTGCAGGACAATTATTGCTACCTGCTGCATGACGAGACGAGCGGCAAGACCGCCGTGGTCGATACCCCGGAAGTTGCGGCCATACAAAAGGCGCTTGCAGACACCGGCTGGCAGCTCGACTACATCCTGAATACCCATCATCACTGGGATCACGCCGGCGGCAATATTGAACTAAAGGCACAGACCGGCTGCAAGGTCGTAGGCCCGAAGGCGGACACCGACCGGATTCCCGCTATCGACATCGAGGTGGGTGAAGGTGATGAGTTCCGTCTCGGTCACAGCGCGGCGCGCATCTACGATACGCCGGGCCATACCCGGGGCCACATCGTGTATCACTTTGCCGATGACACCGCCGCCTTCGTTGGCGACACCCTGTTCGCCATGGGCTGCGGCCGGGTGTTCGAAGGCACGCCGGCGCAAATGTGGAATTCGTTGAAGAAACTGCGCGACGTGCTGCCAGATACGACACGAATCTATTGCGCCCATGAATACACCCAGGGCAACGCCCGCTTCGCGCTGTCCGTGGAGCCGGACAACGCCGAGCTGAAGGCCCGCGCTGCTGAAGTGGACCGCCTGCGTGCGGCCGGTAAGGCAACGGTGCCGAGCACCATGGCCCTGGAAAAAGCCACCAACCCTTTTCTCAGGCCGGAAAGCCCCGGGCTGATGGCGGCGCTCGACCTGACCGGCGCAGATCCGGTCAGCGTGTTTGCCGAGACGCGGCGGCGCAAGGATCACTTCTGAGCATGCTGGTCGAACGCACGGTGACCTGTCCGGCTTGCTGGGAACCCGTGGACCTGCAGCTGGACCTGTCGGGGGAAAACCAGGACTACATCGAAGACTGCGCCGTGTGCTGCCGGCCCATGCGCATCATCTATACGGTGCACGCCGGCGAACTGGCGGAACTCCAGGTGGAGAGCGCGGCCTAGGCTGCGCCAGCGCCAGGCATGAGGATCCTGCACGTCGCGGCGGAAGTGGCGCCCTTCGCCAAAGCCGGCGGTCTGGCCGATGTGGCCGGCGGCCTGTCTGCAGAACAACGCGCGGCGGGCCACGATGTGCGCGTCATCATGCCGGACTATCGCGCCGTGCGTCCGCCGCACCTGGCACTCGAGCCAACCGGTCAGCCTCATCACGCCACCGTGGGGGGCGGAGAAGTCTATTACGACTACCAATGCCTGCCCGAGTACGCCGATTACGCAACGATGTACTTCGTCTCCTGTCGGGAATTTTTTGGTACCGGCGGGATCTACGGCGCCGGCGAGCGGGAAGCCCAACGCTTTTTGTTGCTCAGCCGGGCCGCCGTGGAGCTGTGCCGCGACCTGCAGTGGGCACCGGACATCGTGCATTGTCATGACTGGCACACGGCACTGGTGCCACAGCTGATGGCTGAAGACCGACACACAGAGCAACTCTTTCGCGACAGCCGTTCTGTACTGACCATCCACAACATCAGTTACCAGGGCGTGTATCCGACGCGAGTGCTGGATGAGGCGGGCCTCGGCAGTATTCACGCGGCCCTCGAAGACAGCGTGGTCAAAGACGAAATCAATTTCCTGCGTGCCGGCATCGAGTCAGCCGATATGGTGACCACCGTCAGCCCCACTCACGCCGAGGAAATTCGAACCCCGACGCACGGCATGGGCCTGGACGAAGCGCTGCTCGCCCGGGGCGATCGCTTTGTCGGTATCTTGAACGGCGCCGATTACCGACACTGGGACCCAACGAAGGACACGGCCCTGGCCAGCATGTATTCCCGCGCCACGCTGGGTGGCAAGGCTGCGTGCAAGCGCGCCCTGCTGCACGAACTGGGCCTGGAGACAGATCCGGATGCGCCCCTGCTCGGCATGGTCTCGCGGCTGGTGGAGCAAAAAGGCAGTGACCTCGTGGTGGCAGCGCTGCCCGCGATCCTGGCCGAGCAGGGGCTGGGCCTGGCAGTCCTGGGTGACGGCGATCCCGTGTATGCCGCCGCACTGCGAGATCTCAGCGCCGCGTTTCCAGGCCGCGTGGCTTTTGTGCAAGCCTACAATGAGGACCTCTCCCATCGAATCGTGGCCGGGAGCGACCTGTTCCTGGTGCCGTCGCGCTATGAGCCATGCGGCCTGACACAGATGTATGCAATGCGCTACGGCAGCGTGCCGGTCGTTCGCCAGATCGGGGGCCTGGCCGACACCGTGCAGCACTATGACCCGGCCGCTGGCACGGGCACCGGCAGCGTATTTCTTGATGCCGACCCCAACGGCCTGCGCTGGGCGCTGGAGACCGCGCTGCACTGGTATCGTGACCCTGAACAATGGCAGCGCGTGCAAGCCAACGGCATGAGCAGCGATTTTTCATGGGCGAAACAGGCGCCCGAGTACGAAGCCTTATATCGCCGAGCGCTCGCGGACCACTAGGTCCTGCACCCGATCACCGGCCGTGGCCCAGTCACGGCAGCGGGCGACAAGACTTTCGTCTACCTGGTCCCACTGAAAGCGCCATGCCCAATTGCCCTGGGTGGTACCGGGCGTGTTCATGCGGGCCCCGCCCCCGAGCCGAAGCAAGTCCTGCAACGGCAGCACGGCGAGCCGGGCGGGCGACAGGTAAGCCTGGCGAATTAACGCGTCCGGCATATCGGGCTCGCCGCCGAGCTGTGCGTCGACATAGGCCCGCGCGTCGTCTGGCAACGATCGATACCACCCGAGTGTCGTATCATTGTCGTGAGTGCCGGTATAGATCACGGCATCCTTCACGTGATTGTCGGGCAAATACGGATTATCGGGCGAGCCGTCAAACGCGAACTGCAACACCAGCATGCCGGGCAATTGGTGCCGCTCGCGCAATTCGGTGACTTCTGGCGTGATAATTCCCAGGTCTTCTGCCACCAGCCGCAGCTCGGGCAGCTCCTCGCGAATCTTCTGCAGCAACGCGTCACCGGGTACCGGCTCCCAATGCCCCTCACGCGCGTTATCTGAACCATTGGGCACGACCCAGCAGGATTCCAGGGCACGAAAATGATCGATGCGGAGCAGATCGAACCAGCGCGCCTGATGACGCAGACGAGCGAGCCACCAGTCAAATCCGTGGGCTGCACCAAACTCCCAGTCATAGACCGGATTGCCCCACAGCTGACCGTCCGCGTTGAAATAGTCCGGCGGCACGCCGGCGACCACGTCGGGCACGCCGCCCTCGTCCACCCGGAAATTACGGCGCTGCCACCATACGTCGGCGCTGTTGCGGTCAACGTAGAAAGGCAGGTCGCCGAACAGCGCCACGTCGCGTTGCCGGGCATAGTCGTGCAGCGCCCGCCACTGCTGGTCGAACAGGTACTGCTCGAACATGCAATTGCTCAGCGTGTCGGCGCAGTCGCGAAGCGTGCGGCGCATCGTGTCGGGATCATGGTCCCGGTACTCGAGGGGCCAGTCCCACCACGCATGACCGTCGAATTGCCGCGTCAGCACCTCGAACAGGGCGAAGGGCAGCAACCAGGCAGCTTCCCGCGCGCGGAATTCAGTGAACTTGTGCAGCGCATCGGCGTGGCCGTGCTGGCGGAAGAAACTCCACGCATCGCTGACGAGCCGGCCGCCGGCCGCGGCCGGCGCGCCCACCGGCCACCAGCTCTGCGCGGCTAGTCCGGCGGTGTCGAGCAATGCGGCATTGCCGGCAAAGGCGGATCGCAGCTGGTACGGCGACAGGCTTGCGTCCACCGGCCCCAGCGGCAGCACCTGCCAGACGGTGAAACCCGCCTCCGCGATCAGATCGACAAAGCGACGCGCATCTTCGCCCAGTGTGCCCAGTGGCCCTGTGCCCGGCAGGGACGTAGGGTGCAGCAGCACGCCGGCGCGACGCCGGCCGGGCGATGGGGACACGTCAGGCACTCTTTAATTGCGCGGCCGACTGCCCGGCCTGCTCCAGCATCTCGCGCGTAACCAGCACCACGCCTTTCTCGGTCACGTGATAGCGCCGTGCATCCATTTCGGGATCGCTGCCAATCACCGTCCCGTCCGGCACGACACACCCTTCGTCGATAATGGCCCGATGAATGCGGCAGTCTTTACCGATCTGTACGTTCGGCAACAACACCGACCGGTAGACGTCCGAGCGTTCGTCCACCTTCACGCTGACAAACAGCAGCGACTCGCGCACGGTGGCACCCGACACGATGCAACCGCCGGAGATCAGCGAATTGACGCCCATGCCACGCCGGCCCTTGTCGTCGAGGACAAACTTCGCGCTAGGCACCTGCTCGTGGTAGGTCCAGATCGGCCAGTCCTCGTCGTAGAGGTTCAGCTCCGGGCTTACGTGCACCAGCTCGAGATTTGCGTCGTAGAACGCGTCTACGGTGCCGACATCGCGCCAGTAGTCCTGGGCCCGGGTCTCCACGTCTTCGAAGGGATAGGCGAAGACACGAAAATCGTCGATGCAGTTGGGAATGACATTCTTGCCAAAGTCGTGGGCCGAGTTCGGGTCTTCGGCATCGGCTACCAGGCGCTGCTCGAGGAAATCGCGGTCGAACACGTAGATACCCATCGAGGCCAGCGCCACATCTTTGCTGCCTGGCATCGGCTGCGGCTTTTCTGGTTTCTCGTTGAATTCGATGATGCGCTGATCGGCATTCACGGTCATCACACCAAAGGCCGTGGCCTCCGCCACCGGCACCTGGATCACGCCCACCGTGATGTCGGCCCGGTTCTCCACGTGAAAGCCGATCATCGGCCCGTAGTCCATCTTGTAGACGTGATCGCCGGCAAGAACCAGGATGTGCTCCGGCTGCGTCTCTGCGACGATATCGAGATTCTGGTACACCGCATCTGCGGTGCCCTGGTACCACCACGCGCCCTTCTGCTGCTGCGCCGGCACGATGTCCACGAACTCGCCGAATTCCCCGCGCAGGTAACCCCAGCCTCGCTGCACGTGCTGAATCAACGAATGGGCCTTGTACTGGGTCAGCACGAGAATCTGCCGAATACCGGAATTCACGCAGTTCGACAAGGTGAAATCGATAATCCGGTACTTGCCGCCGAAGGGCGTGGCAGGTTTGGCCCGGTTGGCCGTCAGGTGCCTGAGCCGCTCACCCCGGCCACCGGCCATGATTATGGCCATGGTGCTGGTCGTGAGATGACTGACGAAGCGCCCGGATTTGCGGAGTTTCATGGTGGTGGACCCTGTCTGGGGGGGCTCTTGTATTTATATATGAGCTATACGTTACGACTGTATGTAATATTTGACAAACTTTTTTCATGTCGAGCATTCATGCCATGACCTCGCCCCCGGGGAAGAGCACCGACGATACGCTGGAGGGGCCGCTGCGCAGGGTCTGCGAGGCCCGTCATCACGACCCCTTCGAGGTCCTGGGTCGCCACCCGCTGAGCCCTGGCCGCGCCGTGGTGCGCGCGCTGTGGCCCCGGGTGCGCTCGCTTCAGCTGACGGAAACCGGCGAGCCCCTGCAACGTCTCGGCAACACCGACCTTTTCGAGTGGCGGGGCGCAGACACCGGCCTGCCGGCCCGTTACCAACTCACGGCACTGCTTGACGACGGTCGGCAAATCACCGCTTTCGACCCGTACTGCTTCCCGCCCCTGCTGGAAGACAGCGATATCGACGCCTTCGGTCGCGGCGATCACAATCGCGCCCACCGCTGCCTGGGCGCCCACCCGGTGACGGTGGACGGGGTTGCCGGCACCCGCTTCGCGGTCTGGGCGCCCAACGCCGAGCGGGTCAGCGTCGTGGGCGACTTCAACGGCTGGGACGGTCGCTGTCACCCGATGCGCGTGCGCGGCGGTTCGGGTGTCTGGGAACTCTTTCTGCCGGATCTCGGCGCCGGCACGCTCTACAAATACGAACTTCGCAACCGGGCCAGCGGCGAACTGCTGATCAAGGGTGATCCCTTTGCCCAGTCCATGGAAATGCGCCCGGCCACTGCCAGCCGCGTCGCCGGCGCATCCACCTTCACGTGGACGGACAAAGACTGGCTGGCCCAGCGCGAAGCCCACGACTGGCTGCATGAAGCGCTGGCGATCTACGAGTTGCACGCCGGTTCCTGGCGTCGGGGTGCAGACGGCAAACCGTTGACTTACCGGGAGCTTGCCGAGGTTCTGCCTGCCTACCTGGTGGAACTCGGCTTCACGCACGTGGAGCTGATGCCGATCACGGAGTATCCGCTGGACGAATCCTGGGGCTATCAGCCCACCGGCTATTTTGCGCCCACCGCCCGCTACGGCAGCCCGGACGATCTGCGTTACCTGGTAGACCGCCTGCATGCGGCGAGAATCGGTGTCGTCCTGGACTGGGTACCCGGCCACTTCCCGAAAGACGCCCACGGACTTTCGCGCTTCGATGGCACGACGCTCTACGAGTACGGTGACGAGCGACGCGCCCTGCATCCGGACTGGGGTACGCTGGTCTTCGACTACGGGCGCAACGAGGTGCAGTCGTTCCTGACTTCCAGCGCGTTGTACTGGCTGGAGGAGTTCCATGTCGATGGCCTGCGCGTTGATGCAGTCGCCTCGATGCTGTACCTGGACTACTCACGCAAGCACGGCGAATGGGCACCCAACGTGCACGGCAGCAACGAGCACCTGGAAGCCATCAGCTTCCTGAAGCACCTCAATGAAACCACCCACCGGGAGTGTCCGGGCACCCTCACCTTCGCCGAGGAGTCCACCGCGTGGCCCGGTGTTACGCGACCGACGTTCATTGGCGGCCTGGGTTTCAGCCTGAAGTGGAACATGGGCTGGATGCACGACACGCTGGCGTACCTCAGCGAGGACCCGATACACCGCCGTTTCCACCACGACCGCGTAACCTTCGGCCCGCTCTACGCCTTCTCGGAGAACTTCACCCTGCCGCTGTCCCACGACGAAGTGGTGCACGGCAAACGCTCACTGCTCGGCCGAATGCCCGGCGACGACTGGCAACGCTTTGCAAATCTGCGCCTGCTGTACGGCTTTCAGTGGACCTATCCCGGCAAGAAACTGTTGTTCATGGGTCAGGAGTTTGGCCAGCCCGACGAATGGGACGCCAAGCGTGCCCTGCCCTGGCACCTGCTGGACGACTCGCTGCACGCGGGCGTGCAGCGCCTGGTTCGCGACCTGAACGCGCTGTACCGCTCACACCCGGCGTTGCACGAGCTCGATTTCGACCCGGCGGGCTTTCACTGGCTGCGCTGGGATGACGCGGACAATTCAGCCATCAGTTACCTGCGTATCGGCCAGGAAGCTGAACTGGTCGTTGCGATTAACTTCACACCGGTGCCCCGGGAAGGCTACCGGCTTGGAGTGCCGCGTGCAGGCCGCTACCGGGAAATCCTGAACACCGATTCGCGCTTCTACGGCGGCAGCGACCTGGGCAATCCGTTACCGGTGGCGACAGACGGGAAGCCGTGGATGGACCAGCGCCAGTCGATTGCCGTGACTCTGCCACCGCTCGCCACCGTAGTGCTTGAGCACGTACCGGACTGATCGTCTCGCTAGTCCTGTTCCAGGACGACCACTGAATGCGCCCGCACGGCAACCCGGCGGCGGCGAATCTGCCGCCAGCGTGATGGCGGACTGATGTCGTTCGGCGACGCCCGCGAAGTGTCGAGGATGATTCTCCATTTGCCGGCAGGCAACCGAACCGGGTGCGCCTGGTCATCCATGTTCATCACGATGTGCAGCCGCGGCTCGTCGGGAGTCATGCCGGACAGTGTGGCGCCCAGCAGGTTCGCGCCCGGGAGGTCCCAATCGGGAGCCTCCAGGCGCGCGCCATACCAGGCAATATCCGGATGTTCTTCATCGTCCGCCCCCGACTCGCCCGTCAGGAAACGATGGCGGCGCAGCGACGGCCGGCGTCGGCGCAGGCCGATGAGTTCGCGCACGAAACGCAGCATGCCGCTGTTGCCGGCCAACAGGCTCCAGTCGAACCAGCCGGTGGGGTTGTCCTGGCACCACGCATTGTTGTTGCCCTGCTGGCTGCGCAGCAATTCGTCGCCGGCCAGCAGCATCGGCACACCCTGGCTCAGCAGCAGCATTGCAATACTGTTTTTTGCCTGCTGCAACCGCAGGGCGTTTATCTTCGGATTGTCGGTCGGCCCTTCATGACCGCAATTCCAGCTCAGGTTGTGGTTGTTGCCGTCTCGATTATCTTCGCCGTTGGCCTCGTTGCGCTTTTGTTCGTAGCTAACGAGGTCGTTGAGCGTAAAGCCGTCATGGCAGGTGATGAAGTTGATGCTGTTCACCGGCAGCCGCCCGGAGTCGGCATACAGATCGCTGCTGCCCGCCAGGCGCGACGCGACGCGGGCTATCAGGCCACCGTCACCGCGCAGGAAGCCCCGCAGCGTGTCCCGGTAATCACCGTTCCATTCGGCCCAGCGATAGCCGGGGAAATCTCCCACCTGGTAAAGGCCGGCGGCATCCCACGCCTCGGCAATCAGGTGAGTCTCGGCCAGCGTCGTGGAGAACTCGGTATTCCAAAGCACCGGCGCGTGGTACATGGGCTCACCGTCTTCACCGCGCGCGAGCACGCTCGCGAGGTCCAGCCGGAAGCCGTCTACGTGCATCTCGCGGACCCAGTACTCCATGCACTCGAGGATCAGGCGTGCCACCAGCGGATGATTACAGTTCACCGTATTGCCGCAACCCGTGTAGTCCCGGTACTGCGACCGGTCTTCCGGGTCGAGGTGATAGAAGAACTCGTTGCCGAAACCTTTGAAGTTGATAATCGGACCCTCGGCGCCACCCTCGGCCGTGTGATTGAACACCACGTCGAGAATGATGCCGATGCCGGCTTTGTGCAGCGCCTTGACCATATCCCGGAACTCGTCGCGCGGATTGTCGCCGGCAACGAACCCGGGATGCGGCGCGAAAAATCCGTAGGTGCTGTAGCCCCAGTAGTTGTGCAGTCCGAGTTCGGCCGCACCCTCCGGCACGTCCTGCTCATCGAAGGCCATCACCGGCAGCAGCTCCACGTGCGTAATACCGAGGTCTACCAGGTATGGAATCTTCTCGGTCAGGCCGCGGAAGGTACCGGGAGCAGACACGCCGGCCTCTGCCCCGTGTGTGAAGCCGCCCACGTGCAGCTCGTAGATCACGCTGTCCGCCAGCGGCACATGCAGTTGCGCATCGCCCTCCCAGTCGTAGCCATCGGTGGGCAACACGCGGGCGCGAATGCCGGGGGCAGCCGCGTTGATACAGGCTTCGGCGCGGTTCCAGCGCGCCGGCTCCACGGCCTGGGCCCATGGGTCCAGCAGCTCACGCCGCGGGTTGAACCGGCAGCCGCTCTCGCTGGTATCCGCCGGACCGTCAGCCCGCCATGTGTAGCAAATGCCGGGCGCTGCGCCGACCACGAATACGTGCCAGAAAAAAAAGGTCCGGTGCTGCTGCGCGTCGAGTTCGATGACCTGCAGCGGCTCAGCGTCTTCCGGGCCCGCGTAGAGCTGCAACCACATGCGAGTCGCGCCGCGGCAGAAGACAGAAAAATTGACGCCCTCGTCGTGGGCCGAGGCACCGGCCGGCAAGTGCTGGCCCGGTTGGATTTCGAACACGCTGATCGGCTCCGTCCCCCGAATCAGAGCCAGCGCATCAGGCCGAGCTCGTAGGGATGGGCAAGGTGCGGGTGACTGGGTATGGCGCGGATTTCGCAGCGCAACTGGCCGGTCCACGGAGATTCCATAGCGAGACGATAGGTTCGCGTGTCGCCGTCACCGCCGTCGGGCTCAGGGACGAAGGGCACCACCATGACCAGGTCATCGTCCAGCTCCCGGACCCCGTCGGCAACTTGTGCATAACCGGCAAAGCGTTGCAGCGGAACCGATTCTTCGGAACAGACTTCTCGATGGACCACGCATTCCACGCGAACGTCTTCCGGCGACAGGGCGCCGAGGGACACTTTGACCGCGATGGACAAAGTGCCGTCCACCGGCATCCGCTCGGGTATTTCACCGAGCATCTCCAGGCTGATCTGCGGCCAGGCTTCGCGCACCCTGTGCTTCCACTTGGCCAGGTCTTTGGCTACCGCGAAATTGTCTGCGCCGAGGAGCTTGCCCTGCCGGCAGGCCGGACCGTAATAGCCAACGGCGTAGTCGTTCAGGAACCGCCGGCTGTTGAAGTGCGGCAGCACCGTGGCCATCGAGCGCTTGGACAAGGCCACCCACCCGGGTGAATAACCATGCTTCTCGTCGCGGTCGTAATACAGGGGAATCACTTCGTCCTGCAGGGTTTCATACAAGGTGCGCGCATCTTCCCGGTCCCGCTCTGCCGGGTCATCCGTGGCCGACGGCGGCATGCCCCAGCCATTCGTGCCGTCGTAAGCCTCTGCCCACCAGCCGTCGAGCACGCTGAGATTTACCGTGCCGTTGATCGCGGCCTTCATGCCCGACGTGCCGCTGGCCTCCAGCGGGGCGATGGGCGTGTTCAGCCAGACATCTACACCTGCCGTCAACAGGCGCCCCAGGCCCATGTCGTAGCCCTCGACCATGATGACCTTCCCGACAAAGGGCGGCTGGTTCGAGATCTCGTGCACCCGGCGCAGCAACTCCTGCCCGGGCTCGTCTGCCGGGTGCGCCTTGCCGGCAAAAATAAACACGACGGGGCGCTCATCTTTATCCACGATCTGCTGCAACCAGCCGAGATCATGAAACAGCAGCGTAGCCCGCTTGTAGGTGGCGAAACGGCGAGCGAATCCGACGGTGAGTACGTTCGGATCTTCCGGATCCAGGTACTTCAGCAGGCGGTGTATGTGGGCGTGGCTGACGTTGTTGCGTTGATACTGCCGTTCCAGCCGCCGGCGCAGCGCGATGAGCATGTTGCTCTTGACCCGCTGGTTCACGTACCAGAAGCGCGGGTCAGGGATACCCTCGATGCCCGTCGCCAAAGTACGGTCCATGAGCTGACTGCCCCACGCGGGACCCACGTGCTGTTCGAGCAGCTCGGCCCAGCCCTGTTCCATGAAGGTCGGCACGTGCACCCCATTGGTGACGAAACCCACCGGGTTCTCGAGCGGCGGCACATCGGGCCACGCCGACGAACAGATTTCTGCAGACACGCGGCCGTGGATGCGGCTCACGCCGTTGACAGAGCTCGCCGCCGAAATGGCCAGCCGTGTCATGTTGAACTCCTTGCCCTGGTTGGAGTTCTGACCCAGGCGCAGGAACTGTTCCTCGGAGATGCCCAGCTCGCCGATCATGTCGTGAAAATGTGACAGTACTAGTTCACGGTCAAAGACATCGTGCCCCGCGGCTACCGGCGTATGCGTGGTGAATACCGTGCTTGCGGCCACCGCCTCCCGCGCAGTGTCGTAGTCGAGACCGCCCTTCATCAGGAAACGAATGCGCTCGACGGCCTGGAAGGCAGCATGCCCTTCATTGATGTGCCAGACACGCGGTTGCATGCCGGACGACAACAGCGCGCGAACGCCGGCAATCCCGAGCACGATTTCCTGCTCGATGCGTCGCTCCTTGTCGCCGCCGTACAGCACCCGGGTAATTTCCTGGTGCCGGGGCTCATTCTCCGGGATATCCGTATCAAGCAGCAGCACCGGTACGCGGCCGACGTGGGCCCGCCAGACCTTCACCGAGACTTCGGTGCCCTGGATCGGGCAGGTGACGTACAGCTCGCTGCCGTCGGCCGTTATCACCGGCTCCACCGAGCCGTCGCCGGCCCGAAGGTACGGGTGCTCGACCAGCTGATGCCCGTGACGGTCGATTAACTGCTTGAAATATCCCGAGCGATACAAGAGGCCCACAGCCACGAAGGGCAGGCGCATGTCGCTGGCTGTCTTGCAGTGATCGCCGGCCAGGATACCGAGGCCGCCGGAGTAGATCGGGAAACTCTCGTGATAACCGAATTCCGCGCAGAAATAGGCCACCAGGTCCTCGTGTTCCAGCTGCGCGGGGGCGTAACCATCCAGACCCTGCTCCAGGTAAGCATCGAACTCCGCCAGCACCTTGCGGTACAGGCCCAGGAAGGTCTCGCTTTCAGCGGCGTTGTCGAGCCGGCGCTGGTCCACGTAGCGCAGAAACACCCGCGGATTCCTGTCGACGCGCCAGTACAGCTCTTCGTCGAGCATGAACAGGAGCTGCCGGGTCGGCCGGTGCCAGCTGTACCAGAAATTCGATCCGAGTTCGGCGAGTCGCTCAATCCTGGCCGGCAGCCGGGCTGCGACTTCGATGGGAAAAGACTTTCCAGTCATGGACTTATAACGCTCTTCTAGCTAACAGGCGGGCGCCGTGCGACGCGGACCCGATGGTAACTCACCCACGTGCAACTCAGCATCAGCAATGTTGCCTACGCGCACCGTTAGCGCTCGGGACCGGACGTTGACCTGATCCGGGATCAGGGAGAGAATTGCGCGCTCGCTGGCACCGGGCCACGGTCCAGTTCCGCATCCATCCTCGCGCCCGTAGCTCAGTTGGATAGAGTGTCTGGCTACGAACCAGAAGGTCGGGAGTTCGAATCTCTCCGGGCGCGCCATATCACAAGGGGTCACGACAGTGGCCCCTTTGTGGTTGTGAACTCAGCAGAGATTCGGGCTCCCGACCTTTCCTGGTCAATTTCACCGTACCCTTGGAAAGCGAAGGCGGAGGCTTACCTGCGTGACAGCGGCCTGCCCTACACCATCCTTGCGGCCGGCGGACTGCGCGATGAACCGGGCGGCCAGAAAGGCATCCGGCTGGCGCCCCGGGCCAACTAGGAAAGTGGGCAGGTTAGCTGCAGCGATGTCGCCGAGGTCCTGGTGGCCTGTATCGACAATGAAGCCGCCCGGGGCAAGGCCATTGTGAACCTCTTGGATCTTGATAAAAACGAGCAGATTACAACGACTCTTCCGGTGAAGGAATTTGATGAAAACAAGTTCATCATTATGGCCACTAGCAACGGGATCGTGAAGAAGACCACCCTCTCTGCGTACGGCAACCCG
>CAMYJV010000028.1 GCA_947258805.1 uncultured Gammaproteobacteria bacterium
GAAGTCAGTGTGTCCGCGATGTCGAAGAAGAACAGGATGCCCCGGTACAGCAGCGCGTTTTCCAGGGCCAGCATGCCGAGGATGAGAAAGCTGAAAATCACCGACGCCAGGATAGACCCTTGTCTCCCCAAACCGAATTGCCGGGTGATCAAGGTATTGGAGAAGCCCGTCGTATAGGCGATGTGCGACAACCCCCAGCCCAGCAGGCTGCCGAAGCCAAAACATATCAGCCCCGCCACCAGTGCGATCTTGACCCCGGCCACAAAACAAACCAGGGCACCAAAAAACAGGATGACGAGGGTCGTGACTATGCCTGCGGTATTCCACGTCAGACTGAGCCAGGTCTTGCGGTCGATATCAGGTACGGGCTCCAGGGAGTGATCTTCAACGATCGTTTTCAGGTCCGTTGTCATCAAAAGCTCCCGCAAATAGGGCCCCAGGTCTGTTTGAGGCCGGCCCGAAAATTACACCCGGCAACATTCTGGCACTATATTGCAGCCCCGATTATCTTCAATTGTTCTATTGCAGTGAATGGCAGCCCGGACCGATGATGTTCGTCCACCGCATGAAGGGGAGGTACGGTGACAACGCTGATTTTTCGACAGCTGCATGACCTTGCATCGGGAACCTACAGCTACCTGCTAGGCGATCCTGCGACCGGCGAAGCCGTGCTCATCGATCCCGTATTCGAGCAGGCGCGACGTGACTCAGCGCTGCTGCGCGAGCTTGGCCTGAAGCTGGTCTGGACGATCGACACGCATGTGCACGCCGATCATGTCACCGGTGCGTGGATGCTGAAGACGCTTGACGGCAGCCGGATTGCCGTCGCCGCGGTTGCGCAGGCCGAGGGCACTGACCTGCCGCTGCACCACGGTGACCACGTGAACTTCGGTTCACGCTGTCTGCACGCGCGGGCCACGCCGGGGCATACCGACGGCTGCATGAGCTTCGTGCTCGACGATCACAGCATGATATTTACCGGCGATGCGTTGTTGATTCGTGGCGCGGGCCGCACCGACTTCCAGCAGGGCAATGCGCATACCTTGTATCGCTCGATTCACGAACAGATATTCACGCTGCCGGACGATTGCCTGGTCTACCCTGCACACGACTACCGCGGCCTCACCTGCAGCAGCGTCGCCGAAGAAAAGGCCTTCAATCCGCGCATTGGCGCCGGGCGCAGCGAGCGCGACTTCGTCGGCTACATGGAGAACCTCGGGCTGCCGCATCCCAAGCAGATCGCCGTCGCGGTGCCGGCCAACCTGAAGTGCGGACACACCAGGCTCGCAGACCAGGCGCAGGCCCCGGAGTGGGCGCCGCTGCGCTACACCTACGCGGGGATCAACGAGGTCGACCCGCTATGGGTCGCCGACCATGCCGGGGAACTGCAGCTCATCGATGTTCGCGACAGCAGCGAGTACACGGGTGTGCTCGGGCATATCCCTTCTGCCACCCTGATCCCGCTGGAACAGTTGAGCCAGCAGCTCGAGACCCTCGACAAAGCGACGCCGACCATTGCCGTTTGCCGCTCAGGCGGCCGCTCGGCCCGGGCTGTCACCATGCTGGAGAAAGCGGGGTTCCGCCAGGTTGCCAATCTCGCCGGCGGCATGATCAACTGGAACAATCACGGGCTGCCGGTAGTTAACCAGGCATGACCGAATCTCCGGGTCCGTCGACAACGAGGAAAAACGCCATGCACCTGAAACTAACGGGCGACGAATTGCTCACGACCACACGTGCGGTGCGCAAGCGTCTGGACCTGGAAAAGCCGGTAGAACCGGAGGTGCTCCGCGACTGCATCGACATTGCCTTGCAAGGACCCAGCGGCGGCAATACCCAGGGCTGGCGGTTCGTGGTGGTTTACGATGCAGACAAACGCGCGGCGCTGGCAGACCTCTACCGCAAGGGCTGGGCGCAGTATAAAAAGGCGCCGGGCTCGGTCTTCGATCTACGCGACCAGGAGGCACCTGGCCCCAGCCGCCAGCAAATGGTGCGCGTGGCGCGCTCCGCCGACTATCTCGCCGACCACCTTGAACGCGTGCCGGTACACGTGATCCCCTGCATCAAGGGGCGCGTTGAAGGCATGTCGGGGCCTGCCGCCAACGTTGGCCTCGCCAGCATCTATGGCTCGATCCTGCCGGCCACGTGGAGTTTCATGCTGGCCGCCCGCAACCGTGGCCTGGGCACCTGCTGGACCACGGTGCACCTGATGTACGAAGAACAAGCCGCTGACTTGCTGGGCATTCCCTACGCGGAAGTCACCCAGGTTGCCCTGATTCCCACGGCCTACTCCATCGGCACCGATTTCAAGCCGGCCACGCGCAGACCGCTCGACGATGTGCTGCACATTGACGGTTGGTAGCGTAGAAAAGGCGCCGGTTGTATTTTTTCCGAAGGAAATTGATCCCGGCGCCTCGATCGCTCACTCCATATTCTCTTATCGGTGGGAGCGGCTTCAGCCGCGACTGGCATGCCGAAGGCACTGCTCTCTAATTGTCGATTGTCGCGGCTGAAGCCGCTCCCACCGGGGAAATAACGGAGCCATAGCCTGGGTTTTACCAGCCGCCCCCTCCGCCGCCACCACCGCCGCCGCCTGACGAGCCCCCGCCCCCACTGCCGGAGGAAGAGCCGGGCGCGGTGGACGATGAGCTGATGGCCGAGGTCAGTGAACTGCTCACCGCAGTGGTAAAGCCGCTGAAGCTGCGAATCGGCCGCTGCCCGGCGTACCAGCCCGGCCGGTAGCCGGTGCCCTGTTCGGCAGCGAGGCGCATGAACAGGCGCTCGAACTGGCCCGCCCAGGGTTGTTCAACGTCCAGCGCCACCGCGTAGGGCAGGTAGCGCTCGAACAGTTCCGGAGTTTTTGCCGGGCTGGGTCCCGCGATGCCTTCGATGCGCTGGAGATCGTCGGCCTCGGCCACGGTGAGATACATCTTGAACCCGTCGAGCTGGTCGATGACCTTGCGCCCCGGCACGGTGGGCGCTTTCATCAGGTAGCTGAACCAGAAAAGCAGTGGCACCGCGAGCACCATGATGACAATGGCCAGCGGCGTGAATTCCGCCAGCATGGCTACCAGCGCCACCGTCAGCAGACCTATCAGCAGCGCCGGCAGCAGGAGGCCGCCGTTGGTGAAGAAGTAGATGCGCTGGTAGTACTTCTTCAGCGCGGCGGCGTGAGCCTTGATTGCGCCGCGCACGGTCTCGTGATTCTTGTTCGTCAGCACCAGGTATTCGCCCGACACAAACAGTTTCTTCAGCAATGCCTCTTCGCCCGGCCCCAGCGCGGGCAGGCCCGTTGCATCGGCATTCTTCTGCAGCACAAAAGTGTCGTTGGCGACGGCTTCCATGGCCTTCTCGGCCAGCTCCAGCAACGGGCCCAGGAGCTTTTTCTGCGTCGGCGACAGCTGGTCTATGGCCTGGTCGTACAGGGAGCCGCCGGTCGCCGCCTGTATCGCCGGGGTCAGGCCTTCGTGAATCGTGACATAGCCCTTCACCGCCAGGTTGAGCACCGCGGCGGAAAAGGCCTGGTGGTCGTGGGACATCTCCTTTATATAGCGACACGCGCCGGGGGACAGCCGCGGCGGTGGGTCGTAGTGCGGAAACACCGGGCCGGCCTCGGGGTCCCGCCCGTAGCGCGCCCACGCAAAGTACAGGTAGCCCGCCATCAGCGCCAGGCCGCAGAGCGCAATCAGGAGCCCGCCGTTGTCTGCCAGCAGGGCACCCAGGCGATCAATCGCAGTCGGTTCCGCCACCACGCCCTTGGGCCAGCTCACTACTACTGTCAGGCCCTCGTTCGGCCGCAGCGGCTTCGTGGTGGCGATGAAGGCTTCACCGTCGATGCCAACATTCGCCGTATAGTCCTGGCCCTTGGCGCCGAAGAGCCCGGTGTAGCCCTCGATGGCCATAGCCGCCGGCGCTACACCGGCCGGCAGCCGGATGCTCGCACTGGCCGCCTGGATCGAAAAACCCCAGCCGTTGCCGGTCACGTTCCAGTAGAGTTCGTCGTGATCGTCGAAATAGCCCAGCTGCCGATTGGTGCGATAGGAAATCGCGTATTCGTAGTCACCGGGCGGAATGAACCGGTCGGCACTCCCCGCATACACCCGCACGCCGTTGGCACGTTTTTCGGTAGAGAACGGTTCGCTGCGGCGGTCGCGCGTAACCTCGAGCACCTGGAAGTCCAGCTTGATCCGATTGTTCAGGCGGTCCCGGTAGTCCGTCGGGAAATCACGATAAATGCCACGCCTGATCTGGTCGCCTTCCGCGCGCACGCGAATGGTTTCCGTCACCACCATGGAGCTGTCGGCCTGCACCTCGATGTTGCTGTGAAATTTGAGAATTTCTTCGCGCGCGTGCGCAGCCGGCAGTACCAATAAGCAGGCAGCTAGCGCCGGCACCAAACTCCGCAGCCGGAATGTCACAGGCTGACCTGCGGCGCGGCGCGGTTGTCGGTGGTGAAAAACTCGGCAGGCTGGAACCGCAACAGCCTTGCCACCGCGACATCCGGCACCGTCTCGATGCGGGTGTTCAGTATCCGCACCGCACCGTTGTAGAAGCGCCGGGCATACTGCAGATGGTCTTCGATCTCGACGAGCTCCGCCTGCAGCTCGAGGAAATTCTGGTTGGCTTTCAGATCGGGGTAGGCCTCGGCCAGCAGGATCAGTTTGTGCATTCCGACCTCGAGTTGCTCTTCGAAGCCGGCTTTGTCAGCCAGGCGCCGGGCCGCCGTCGATTGGTTGCGCAACTCCGTGACCGCCGCCAGGGTGGCCCGCTCGTGGGACGCATAAGCTTTCACGGCCTCAACCAGCCGCGGCACCAGGTCATGCCGGCGGGTGAGCTGCACGTCGATGTCGCTCCAGGCCGCTCGCACGCGGTTGCGATCTCGAACCAGGCGGTTGAAAAGGAAGACGGCCCAAACAATCAGGGCAAGGCCAACGATCAGTGCGACACCGGACATGAGAGCGGACCCGCAACACGCAACAGCGACAAACTAGCAAAAAAAGGAGGAAAAGGTGCCGGGTTTATTTATGCATTTAAGCTCACCGAAAATAAACCTGACCCCTTTTCAAGCCAGCAGCCACGGCAGCACCTCTTGGTGGGAGCGGCTTTAGCCGCGATCGCGATTCCAGGCAACGCCAATGGCCTGAGAAGACTGTCGCGGCTAAAGCCGCTCCCACCGTCAGAATTGGCGTCTGACACCGATCATAGCTGCCAGCCGATCTTCCAACGCTCAGGGTTCTTGAGCTCGCGCCAGTCGAGCTCGATCTCGCGGTGGCTGTGCACGGCCTCGAGGATGCAGGTCTGCAACACGCCCGCATCATCGCAGCGCACCCCGGTGACCAGCTAGTGTTCTTCGCGGTTCCGCGGCTCGGCCGCGGTCCACTTGCTCTGGTGCAGATTTTTTGGATTGACGTGATTCATTGGCCTAGCCTAGCAGCCGAAAGAAAGCTGAGGCCGGACGCATTTGTACTGCTATTCTCAACGGCGTGACCATCCTCGCCCACCAGATTCTCCGCAACGTCTTCGGCTGCCACGAGCTCCGCGGCCAACCGAGCCTGCCACGGCATGCCGCGCCGCGACCGTAGCGCCATGGTTTCCATCCGCTACGCACTCCCCAACCTGCTCACGGCCACCAGCTTCCTGCTGGCCCTCGCTTCCATTGTCAGTGCCGAACTGGGGCACCTGGAGCAAGCGGGCTGGTTCATTGTCTGGTGCATCCTGCTGGATGTGGCTGACGGCATTGCCGCGCGACTGTTAAAGGCCACGTCGGCCTTCGGTGCCGAATTCGACTCCTTTGCCGACCTGGTGGCGTTCGGGCTCGCCCCGGCATCATTGGTGCTGCACTACGTCTGGCAGACCTACGACGGCGTCGCCACCGGGTGGATTGCGGCGGGCTGCGGCGTCTACGCGTTACTGGCGGGGTTGCGGCTGGCGCGTTTCAACTCGGTCGCGCCGGTGCAGGCCGGAATGTTCCGCGGTGTGCCGACCACCGCGTGTGGCGCCCTGATTTCCACCGGCATCATTGTGCTGGTTCGCCACGACACGCTGGCCGCGCTCAACTGGCCGGTCTACCTGCCAGTGGTTATGACGGTTCTCGGCATCGCGATGATCTCCAATCTGCGTTTTCCCAAGCTGGCTCTCAGCTCTAACCGGCTACTGAATATTCCGCACGTCGCGAACATCATCGGCCTCTACATATGCGGCTCGCTGCGGATCTGGCCGGAGTACCAGTTCGTTGCCGCGGTACTCATTATGACGGGCGGACTGCTGATCGGCGTGTTGCGCCGGCCGCCCGGCCAGCTCGCTGCTTAGGCGGTAGAGGTCTACCCCGTTGCGAATGACCCGCGGCAGGAATGCCTGCTGCCTGAAGCGGTGCATCAGGGTGTAGAGCGGCAAGCGATAGACCATGAGATAGCGCAACGAGAACACGAAACCCTGCACCCACTCGCGGCGGTCGATGGCGACTCCGGCGGCTGACTCCAACGCCGCGCGGTGCCACTCCAGAACGCGGGACAGCGTTTGTAAATCGCAGCCCGGGGCCAGCACGAAGCACAGCAGCTCGGCCAGGTCGTGCTGCGGTACGCCCATCGTGGCCAGCTCCCAGTCCAGGATGCCGGCAGACACACCTGCCCCGTTTGCGCGCAGCACCAGGTTGCGGGGATTGAAGTCATTGTGGACGAGGGTCTGGGGCAGCGCCCGCAGGGCCGGCCACCAGTCGCCGAGACTCGCAATCAGCCGCCGTTGCAGCGGCAGCAGCGGCGCGGCGAGCCAGGGCGAGAAATAGCGATTGCCGTGTTCCGCCAGGCTGTGCCACAACGGCGCCATCTCCAGCATGCGCGTGGTATCGGGTGGCGGCACCACCCACGGCAGGCCACGCAGTGTCGCGTCGCGCTGATACCAGATGGCATGCACGTCGGCGAGCCCACGCAGTACCCCGCTGAGTTGCCTGGGTGTCCATGCCGTCGTCGCGGCGTCCACCGTCTCCGCAGCGGGCCAATACTCCATAGCCACCGACCAGGTGCCGCTGCATGAATCCCGGTGGGTGCCGAAGACTGCCGGCATGTGCCGTTGCAGCCGCGGCTCCGGCAACTCATACAGGGCCAGCTCCCGTTCGTGACAACCGGCCAGCCCGAGGTCGCGCTTGAAGCGCTCGCAGTGCGCGCCCAGTTCCGCATCGCAAAGCGTCGCCACTTGCACCAGCACGTCTTCCATTAACGTGTCGGCGGGCTTCGATTTCAGCAGCACGCCGAGGGTCCGGGTGCTGCCGGCGACCGCATCCCGGACGGTGATGTCGTAGCGCCGGATGCCAATGTGCCCGCCGAGCCTGGCCGACGTGACTTCGTTGAAGATACCGTTGACCGACGCGAACGGCTGTTCGCGAACATCCAGCAGCGTGAGTTGCCGATCTTGCAGTTGCTCGCCGATGGCCTCTTGCAGTGTCGAACTCGCCGCGCGGCCCTGGCCAACAGCAGCACGCTGGCGCGCGGGTCGCGGCACCACACCCATGGCGGCGTAATGCGCCAGGTAGCGCTCCATCAGCATCACGTCTAACGGGGGCGCCTCGACACCGAGAGTGGCCAGCGTTTGCCGCGTGACGTCGTTGCGCACCCGCTGCTGGGCGTTGCCAAGGTAAGTGGCATAGGGTGCCGGGCCGGGAAAGCGCTGCGACGCCGCGCCGAAAAAACGCCGGTAACCAAACAGCACCGGGGGTGACGTCGCCCGCTCGAAGGTCCGCTGCAACCACTCCTGGTGCGGCACCAGGCGCACCGGGTAGCCGTACAGGTTCATCCACAGCACGACTTCGCGCCAGTGGCGACTGTGGTCGTTGAAAAGATTCAGCACCTCCCAGTCTGGGCGGACCGACGCGCCGAGCGTGACCAGCACCCGGGCCACGTAGTCCACCGGGACACAGTCCAGCCGCCAGTCGGAATCGATGGCCGCACCCGAGACCACGCACCCCTGGATCAGCGCGCTGATGAGATCGTCCGGATTGGCGTCACCGCTGAGGCTGTCACCGGAAATCAGGGCCGGCCGGACTATGGATACGGGCACGCCCCGCTCGGCCGCGCGCCTTAGCAGGCTTTCCGCGACGCACTTCGACTGGGCATAGGGCAGCGGCATCTGCTCCACGTACGGGAGCATGTCGGTGCCTTCATGGATGGTAGCCGGACCCGGTGTGGCAAAGCACACCGAGATGGTGGACACAAAGTTCACCCGCTTCAGCGGGCCGCTGCAGGCGAGGCGGATCAGCTCCAGCGTGCCCAGCACGTTGCTGGCACGCAAGCGCCGATAGCCCCGCGACCAGCTGACGTCGGCAGCGCAGTGATAGATCCCACCAACCTGCCTGGCCAGCCCTTGGTAGGCCTCGTCATCCAGGCCGAGTTGCGGTTGTTCGATGGCGCCGGCCAGCACCTGCAACCGGTGCTGGTAGCGCGACCAATCGACGCGTGCCGTGGCGAGGGACAGCCGCAGCCGCTCGCGTGCCTGCGCCACGCTGGCGGCTCGCACCAGGCAGACGATGTCGAGGCCGGGCCGCTCGAGCAGCTCGCGCACGATGTAGCGGCCCAGGAAGCCGGTCGCTCCTGTCACCAGCACCGCATGGCCGGCAACCGCCGACTCACCCCCGGGAAAGACATCACCGGGCAGCAGCGCATCGCTGTGCATCAGCTCCGCCAGCTTGGGTGCGGTGGTCACTTCAGGCGCCACGGTATTCATGGTTCCAGGTCACAAACTGTTGGCGAACCCGCTCCTTGTTGGCCACCAGGTCAGCCAGTTGCCAGGCGCGGGTCTCGATGGCCGGCTTGAAATACACGTCCACCTGGCCGGGTTGCGCGCAGTAGCCCATGCCGGGATCCACCGCCGGGGGCGTGTAGATGAAGAACGGTACGATGGGTGCGCCGAGACTGGTGGCCAGGTGGAAGGCACCCTTGTTGAAGGCACCCACCTCGCCCGTCGTGATGCGCTGACCCTCGGGACTCAGGTACACCGACTCACTGGTCCGCCGCAAAACGCGCTCGGCGCGCTGGAAGATGGCCACGCGACGCTCGGGGAACGACTGCGGCACGGTCCAGAAGATCCCGGTCAGGTAACCGATCAGGCCCAGCGGCAGGAACTTGCGAAGGAAACCGGACAGGAAGAAGCGAGCGTTGGGCAACCCCAGCGCGATGAGCACGAACACGTCCAGGCTCGAGGTGTGATTCGAGATGTAGACCCGCTGCTCGCCCGTATCCGGCGGCTGATCGTGCACGACCACCCGAATGCCCCAGAGCCGGAGCATCCACCGGCCCAGCGGCGCGGCCATGCCCTCGGTGTAGAAGCGCCGCGCCTGAAAGGCGGTTACCAGGGCAACCGCCAGCATGGCCAGGGAACCCACGACCATCAAGGCGAACGTGGCGGCCATCTTCAGCCGGCAACTCCAGGGCGCGGTTGCGTTGCCGTTCATGCGCCCCCCGGACGGCGGCAGACGACGGTCTGCATGGCCAGGTTTAGATGCCGCTCGAACAGTAGCAGAGGAAACAACAGCAACTGCCCCAGGAAATAGGGATAGATCGCCCTGGACAGATTCAGGCCGCGGCCTTTCAGCAGCTTGAAGGCGGCGCCCGCGAACAGGTAGAAGTAGGCGGGGAAGGCGCCGTAGGGCAGATAGTCCACCACCTCCAGGCCCGCCTTCGCCACCATGTCCAGCAGTGTCTTGCGGCTGTAGAGCGCGGTGTGTTGCGGCGCCTGCAGCCCCGGCCAGCGTTCCTTGAAGAGCCGCCAGGAAACACTGTCCAGGCGCGGGACCTCGATGATCAGCCGGCCGTCGGGAGCCAGCAGTTCACGGGCGTGTTGCAATGTGCGGCCGGGATCGTAATCGTGCTCCAGGAAGTGCCACATGGTGATGAGATCGAAACGGCGGCCCGTGAACGGCTGCTCGTAGAACAGGCCCAGGTGGAAATCGATGTGCGCGAAGGCCGGCAGATGTGTCAAGTCCTTGAAGTCGACGCCGCTGACCGTTGCGCCGCGGGTCGCGTGCAGCCCCTCGAGGAACGTGCCGGCGCCGCAACCGACGTCGAGCACCCGGGAGCGAGGCGCCACGTTGACGAAGCGCTCGACTAACGCCAGCTTGTCGCGGTCGTGCTTGCCCATGGCCCACTCGTAAAGCGGCGTCAGGGGGCCCCAGTCCGTTTTCTTGCGATGGGCGATGTACTCGTCGTCGTAATAGGCGCCGATGAAGTCGAGCTTCAGTCGCGGGTTCTGATACGCGAGCCCGCAGTCCTGGCAGACGACGAAGGTGAAGGCGCCGGGCTTGCCGGTCAGATCGTCCTCGCCGACGACCAACGGCAGCGCGTGGCTGGCGCCGCAGCTGTAACAGGCCACGGTTTCGAACTGCTCCGAACCAGGAGGGGGCATGGCCGTCATAACGCTTCGCCCCCGGTTAGAAACAGCCCGGCGATGATCACCACGCCGAAGGCAATGCCCAGCAGTACCTGCTGCCAGGGTGCGGTGCGGAGTTCGCCGTCGTCGCGCCATTCGTAGACCAGCAGCGCGGCATAAAGACCGAGCCCGGCGAGCCACGCCCGGCTCGACGGCCCCGCGCCGGCCAGGTACACCAGCACCGGGTACTTGACCAGGACCAGGCCGGCGCGCACGGCGCGCGGCACGCGCGTTCCGAGCCTGCTGTGATAGAGCAGGCCCAGCCCCGCCAGCAGCGCGCAATACACCGCGACGCGCCGGCTATCGTCGAGCAACATGACTGCCATCAGCGGCAGCCCGATGGCGACGGCCGCCATGAACGGCAGCACGCCGGCGCTCTGCACCAACACGCGCTGCGGGTGTTTGGCGCGATCGTGATCGAGATCCGCCAGGTCATCCCACAGCCGCAGCAAGCCCATTGCCAGCGCGAGGAACAGCGCGGGTGCGACGAGACGGTTGGCATCCGGCAGCGGCTCGGCAGCCCACAGGGTTGCCGCGAGCAGCGCCCACAGCGCGGCGATTCGCCAGCGCAACAGGCGGCTGCGCGAATACTGGACCGCGTCAGCGACCGTTGAGTTCGACAAGGCCGTGGTCTCCATCTACGCGGACGTGATCGCCGTCGTGAATCAACTGCGTGGCTTGCGGCACGCCGACGACGGCGGGAATGCCGTACTCGCGGGCGATGATCGCGCCGTGGGACAACATGCCGCCGCGCTCGATCACCAGACCACGCACCAGGAAAAACACTGTTGCCCAACCGGGGTCGGTCTGGCGCGTGACCAGGATCTGTCCGGCCTGCACACGATCAGCGTGGGCCACATCGAGCACCACCGCGGCGTCCCCCGTGGCCGAACCGCCGCAGGCGCTGTGGCCCCTGAGCAGATGTTCGGGCGCCGCGCCGGTCAGCTCTTGCGGGCTGGTGGCTGTGGGCTGCCATTGTTCACCTTCGGCCAGCACCAGCCGGTCCGGTGGCTGCAGCGTTTGAAATGTCGCCTGCGCGGCGCGCCGCGACTCGATCAGCGTGGCCACGTCGGCGATGCTGCCGGCGGCCACGCGCTGCACTTCGTCAACCTTGAGCAGAAACACCTCGTCGCGTTGTTGCAGCAGGCCGCGCGCCACCAGCCGATCGCCCAACTGCAGCGCAATGTGCCGCAGGCGGGTGTACAGCAGCGCCTGCTTCATCCGCGCCCGTTCGCGGAGCTTGATGGCGCCCTGGGTGCCGGCGAGCAGGATGCGAAAGCGGCTCGCCCGGCTCAACAGCGGCACCCACCGCCACGCCCCCGGCGACAGCTGCGCCGCCGTCGCCGCCGTCGTCGCTTCCCGCTCGCGGCGCTGGGCCGCGGTCAGTTCATGGGGACTCAAAGTGTCGGTGGCTGCATAGCTTTGCAGCAGGCGCAGCACCGGCAACGGATCTTCCTGTGGCGTGGGGGCTGTCAGCATCAGCTCCCCGGAGGAGCGGAAGCCCCAGGTTTCGAGGTAGTGATTAAAGGCCCGGCCGAAGTCCGGGAAGCGCTGGTCTTCGAGCTGCGCGAGGAGTTCCGCGGCACTGGCGTCTGCGACGACGGCCCGGAGTGCCGGGTCTTGCTGCACCTGGCGCGAGAGCTCCCAGAGCCGCGTGACCGGCTCGGCACTGGCCAGCTGCGGCAGACCTTTCAACAGGTTGTTGTGCAGTGCCTCCTGGTCGCTGCCGGCGAGGCTGTGCGCAAGCTGCGCCTTCAGAAGCCCGTAACAGACCATGGCCGCAGTGTCGGCGAGGGCCGCGTCGTTCCATTGGCACAGGCGAATGTTCAGAAACGCGCGCAGGTCTGCGCACAGTGCCTCGGCGGACTTGCCGGCGAGCAGACGCGGCTGGGTGCCAGCGGCGAACTGATCCACCCGCTTTTCAAAGCTGCGCACGCGTGGCTGGATGAACAGGTACTGCCACACGATGGCGCCGGCAATTCGCACGGTCTCGACGGCCCTGGCGAATACGCCGAGGGGTACCGGCGGCGGCGCCGGTATGGCCTCGGCGCCGACGAACAGGTTGAAGTAGTCCACCAGCCGGCGCCCGGCGGGCATCAGCTGCAACAGCGCGTGAATATTGCTCAGGTTGTAGTACAGCCGCCCGCCCTGCAGGCCGACGACTTGTTCGACGGGCGCGGCCATCGCCGCGATCCGCCGCCGCGACAGACCGAAGCCCAGCCCGAGGTTTTTAAAATAAGCGCTGTAACCCGGTTGGACGATGGAGTACAGAAACGGCGACACCGGCTCGGGAAAGTTCTCGGCGATGTTGGCGTTGGACCAGTGGACCCGCGGCCGGGTGGTGGCCGCTGCCACCCGGCTGGCCGGTCGCGCCTGCACGATGACGGGCTGGTCGGCCGCGTCGATGCACCACTCCATGTCCTGGGCAAGGCCGACGTCCGTTTCGAGTTCGCGCGCCAACCGCGCGATGGCCTGGACTGCCCTCATCGCCTGGTGGTCGAGGGCGTCCGCATCGTCAGCAGCAAAGTCCACCGTAACTGCCAGGTCGTTGCGGTTCACGTGCAGGCGGCTGGGCGTGACCCGGCCCCCGACGACGTTCTCGCCAAGGCCGGCGCAGTACTCCACGAGCATTGCATCCGGGTGCCGGCCCGACGGATCGCGCGTAAAGAGCACACCCGACAGCCGCGCGTCTACCTGCGGCTGAACCATGACACCCATTTGCCGAAGCCGGAGCTGGTGGTGGCGCGCATAGAGCAAGACGCGCAGCGAAAATATCGACGCCCACGTGGCTTTCACGGCGGCCTCGAGCGCAGCGGCATCGGTCACGTTCAGGTAGCTGTCGAGCTGCCCGGCAAAGGACATGCGGGCGCCATCCTCCCCAACGGCCGAGCTGCGCACGGCCAGCGGCCGGTGTTGCCACTCGCGGCGCCAGGTGCCGGTCAACTCCTTCGACAGCACTGGATCGAGTTCGGTACCGGCGATGCGCTCGCGGATCGCGGCGCTCGCCGTTTTGATTTGGCTGTCCGGCAGCTCGTCCAGCTGCTGGCACAAGTCTTCGATGGCGGCGGTGACCTCCGCGCGCACCAGGTGCTGCTGGAATACAGGATCCGGAATGACGACACCCGACGGCGTTGGCCAACCGCGTTTTTTGAGCTGAGCGAGATTGAAGGCCTTGCTGCCGACGCCGGCGCTCGTTGTCACCAACGCCAGTTCGAGCAACAACTGGGGCGTAGCATTCATAGCGCGCGGGCCTTCACACCCAGCCGGTGGAGCAACGCGCTGAAGAGTGCGTGAACGCCGGGGCCGATCAGGAGAACCCAGAGCCAGGTCATGACGGGTGTGGGGACGAGCAGGCTCAGCACGATGAGTACGCCGAGTACGGAGTCAAAGCGATCGAGCAGCGGACACAGCACCCGCCCCCAGCCGCCGGCGGGTGAGCCGCCGGGCGCCACGCCAAGCTGCCGCTTGATGAATGAGTTCGGTAACTCCGCCAGCATGAAGACGAGCCCGGACGCCAGCCCCAGCAGTGCGTAGTGGCCAGCCGGGATGTCCCACATGCCGCGGGCCAGCCATTGCGGCAGCTCGGCGCGCAGAGCGCCGAACCCGGCGAAGCTGATGGCCGCAGCCACGGGCATGACCAACAGGCCGCGCAGGCGCTTGTTGTCGCCGAAGATACGCCGGCCGCGGAAAGTGTGGCCGAAGTCCAGCGGCTGCATGAACACGCCGCCGGTGGCCGACTTGAGCCACCAGACGTGTACCAGGCCCGCAGCGCTCATTGCCAGCAGCAGAAAGAGTGCGGTCGAGAATGCGTCCAGGCTGAAGCCGTTGTTAGTCAAACCCTGACCCCAGTGTCATCCCAGTTGCGGAACAGGAAGTCGGTACCGGCAAGACCGCGCGCGGCTTTGAGCCATGTCCACCAGTGAACCTCGTTCATGGGCTGGTAGTCGATGTGCCGCAGCTGGTAGCCGGGCACGTACGGGTACATGTGATGCAGCTCGTGGGCATCAAAATGCATCAGCAGCGCCGACAGCCATGCGGGCAGGCGCAAGGAACGCGTAAATGGCTCCTGCTCCGCCGGCGTGAACGGCCGCACCGGCTGCCCGCCACTCAAGCGCTGGGGCACATGGGTGTGCTGGCTCAGGATCAGCGCCTCCTGCAAGACCAGGCTCAACAGGAAGCCCGGGCCGACCAGTTTGAGAATCACAACGGGCCCGGCCCAGACCAGCACGACGCCATAGCCGATTACGACCACCAGCGTGTTGCGCCGAATGCGCTGCATGTTGGCAGGGTTGCTGATGTAACGGCCGACCCGCGGCAGGTTCCAGAAGTTCTGGATGCGGTAAGTCAGTGCAAAGACCGGCAGCCAGGTTGCCCAGGCCACGTTGATAACGCGGCGCTCCCAGGTGGAGATGGGCCGCGGCACCAGCGATGCCGTGGTCGCGTCGAGGTCTTGCCAGCCGGCGTAATGGTGATGGCGGGCGTGGATGCGCTGCCAGTTCCAGAATGGGATCAGGCAAAGAAACCCGGCAACGTGACCAACCAGGCGATTGAGGTAGCGCTGGTTGAACAAGGTGTCGTGGCCGGCTTCGTGGAGCAGCACGAAGGCATGCACGAAGGCCAACGCCAGCAACAGCTGACCCGCGGCATAGGCGAGCGGGCCGCCCAGCGCGGCGAGGCCGATGCCTGCCGCGAAGCCCGCCAGGGACACACCTGTATGCAGCGCCCCGCGGAGGACTGTTGGCTGCAAATGCGCCACATCGCGAGGTCGCGGTGGGATCCGTTGCAGGTCACTCTTATCGTTCATGGGCTTTGCCCGACTCGACCCCAAAGCATGGCTGGCCATGCGGTTGTTAACCATATTGAGCCGATTCGGAGCCTTTGTCAGCTTACAGATTACTTACAAATCCCTTACATGAAGCAGCGGAAGGGGCGCCGCGAGACCGCGGGCGACGACCAGTTCCGCGCTGATCCGCTCTGCCAGCTTCCCAGCGCGACATTTTTTGCCTGGCACCAATTGCTGCCTGTTTAGTCAGCAATTGGCGTAGCGGCCTCTGCCCCCTCTGCTATCCTCTCGCCGTGCCCTCCCCCGCCCACCAGGTCCTTCGCGACGTTTTCGGCTACCACGAGTTTCGTGGCCAGCAGGAAGCCGCCATCGAGCGAGCGCTGGCCGGGCAGGATTCCCTGGTGCTGATGCCCACCGGCGGCGGCAAAAGCGTGTGCTACCAGGTGCCGGCGCTGCTGGGCCGCGGCACCGCGCTCGTGATCTCGCCGCTGATCGCGCTGATGCAGGACCAGGTCAGCGCACTGCATGAGCTGGGCGTGGCGGCAGCCTTCCTGAATTCCTCACTGTCCTGGGAGGAACAGGAAGCCATCATCGGGCAGCTGCACCGCGGGGAACTGAAACTTCTGTATATAGCGCCGGAACGGCTGGTGCAGCCGCAGACCCGGGCGTGGCTGAGCGAGCTGCCCATTTCGCTGATCGCCATCGACGAGGCCCACTGCGTGTCGCAATGGGGCCACGATTTCCGGCAGGACTACCTGAGCCTCAATGAACTGCGCCATGTCTTCCCCGGCGTGCCGCGCATGGCCCTTACCGCCACGGCCACGGCCCTGACCCGTGCGGAGATTATCGAACGGCTGGAGCTGGACGACCCGGCGGTGCTGGTCTCAGGCTTCGACCGGCCGAACATCCGTTACCAGGTGCAGCCGAAGACCGATGCGCGTACCCAGCTCGCGCGCTTCCTGGAAGCCCATCGCGGCGAGGCCGGCATCGTGTACTGCCTGTCGCGCAAGAAGACCGAGAGCATTGCCGAGTGGCTGAATACCCAGGGTTACAAGGCCCTGCCCTACCACGCGGGGTTGTCGGCACACGACCGCGCGACACATCAGCGGCGCTTTGTCACCGAAGACGGGCTGATCATCGTCGCCACTATTGCCTTCGGGATGGGCATCGACAAACCCGACGTGCGCTTCGTGGCCCACCTGGACCTGCCCAAGAGCCTGGAGGCCTACTACCAGGAAACCGGCCGCGCCGGGCGCGACGGGCTGCCCGCCGAGGCCTGGATGGTCTATGGCTTGCAGGACGTGGTGCGCCTGCGCCAGATGGCCGACGAGAGTATCGCCAACGAAGAGTACAAGCGCCACGAGCGCCAGAAACTCGACGCGTTGCTCGGCTGGTGCGAAGTTACCGGCTGCCGCCGCCGGCCACTGCTGGAGTATTTCGGCGAAGAACTGGCCGAGGATTGCGGCAACTGCGATAACTGCCTGCACCCGCCGGCCACCCGCGACGGCACGGTGGACGCCCAAATGCTGTTGAGTACGGTGTATCGCACCGGCCAGATGTTCGGCGCTGCACACGTCGTGGACGTGCTGATGGGCAAGAGCACGGCGAAGACGCAGCAGCACGGGCACGATGCGCTGAGCGTGTTTGGCGTGGGTGCGGATCGGCCGGCCACGGCCTGGCGTTCGGTGGTGCGGCAGCTGGTGGTGCGGGGTTACTTGCGGGCGGATCCGGAACGCTTTGGGGGCCTGGTGCTGACGGAATCCAGCCGCGCGGTGCTGAAGGGTTCGGCGGCCGTGGAGCTACGGGAAGATCCACTCGTACCGAAGAAGGCCCGGAGCAAGCGCAAGGCAAAAAGTGCCGGTGCAGGCCTCGGCGCGGGCGGCGCAGACAACGAAGTCGCGATCACCGACATGCACCTGTGGGAAGCACTGCGAATGCGCCGGCAGGAACTGGCCAAACAACACGAGGTGCCGCCCTACGTGATCTTCCACGACTCGACGCTCCGGCAGATGGTGCATGACAAGCCCACCGATGAAGATGGACTGCTAGCCATCAGCGGGGTTGGGCAGGCAAGGTTGGCGCGGTACGGGGAGGAGTTTCTAGAGGTCATCCGCCGCGAGTTGTGAGGCGCCAGATCCCCGCAGGGACACCCGCATGAGCAAACGCAAGAACGAGCGCGTCCTGGGACTCCTGTATAAGCGGGCGAAGACGTCCGAGGATCTGCCCTGGTACCGGGCCGAGCCGCCGGCCTTGCTCGTGAAAGCGCTGGAGCACCGCGCCTCGCCCGGGCGGGCACTGGATGTCGGCTGCGGTGCCGGCACCTATACCCTCTACCTGGCAGACAGGGGCTACGCGGCGACAGGGGTCGACATGATTCCGAAGGCCATTGCGCTACTGCGCGACGGGGCCCGGGAACGCGGCCTCGAAGTGAACGCGGTGCAGGCAGACATTCTGAGCTGGTGCGACGATCAGCCCTTCGACGTGATACTCGACGTGGGCTGCCTGCACAGCCTGTCGGCGGACTTTCACCAGGCCTATCGGCAGCAATTGCTGCGCTGGCTGGCGCCAGGCGGCGATTTCATCCTGATTCATTGCGGGCGCCGCGGTTGGTGGGACGGCTGGCCGGTGGGGCCGAGCCGGGTATCGCGGGAGGACATCACCGCGCTGTTCGC
>CAMYJV010000029.1 GCA_947258805.1 uncultured Gammaproteobacteria bacterium
GTCGCCCCGTCGGCGGCGCATGAATTGCTGCCGTCCTGACGGCCGAAAATTGAGCACCCCGTCACGTCCCCGGCCTGAAACTGTGGACGACTTCAACTTAATGCTTGCAATTAGTACGTAACTATACAAATGCGGCGGACTACACGTCGGCCACATCGCTGGGGTATGCGTTAACAATATGGCAAACGGCATCGACAACAACCAACAAGACCTGGACGCCGGGGGACAGCTCGCGGCCGGCTTCCGGTGGCTTAAATTTGCCCCGGGGCTGGAAAAGCCCTACCGGGCGTACCAACGCGCAGAGGGCCTGCCGCAGTTGCGCATCGCGCTGACGCTCGGATTCATCTTCGGCCTCAGCTTCCTGGCGATGGACTTTTTCCTGGGTGAGCCGGGGCTGAGCAGCCCGGCGGTCCTGGCCCGCTTCATCGCGAATCAGTCCTTCGTGATCACGATGCTGCTGGCCACCTTCATCCCGACAATGCGCCCCTTCCTGAGCTGGTTCGGCGTGCTGGTTTGCCTGAACCTGGCAGTGTCGTCGCTGTTCGTCACCACCGTCGGCCAGGCCCGGGGTATCAGCCTGCCGTATACGGGTTTCCTGGTGCTAACTTTCTATACGTATTTCTTCGTCGGGCTGCGCTTCTGGCCCGCGCTGTGGACGTCGATGGGTATCTTTGCCGCAGTAGCGGGGGTCGCTGCCCTCCGCGACGTGCCATTGGCTGCGCAGATCTACAACGGCGGCTTCCTGTGGTTCTCAAACCTGATCGGCGCTACCGGCCTGTACAACATCGAGTACAACCGGCGCAAAAGCTATCTCGAAGCCCGCGAGCTGGAGAAGCTCGCCGGCTCCGATCCGCTGACCGGGCTCGCGAACCGCGGCACCTTTACCACCCACCTCGATCGTACCTGGCGGCATGGCAAGCGCACCGGCGATGCGCTGACCGTCGCGATGGTGGATGTGGACTATTTCAAAAAGTACAACGACCGTTACGGCCACCAGGCCGGCGACCGTGCACTCCAGCGCATTGCCGCACTGGTTGCCGAGGTCGGCAGCCGACCACTGGATCTGGCAGGCCGCTACGGCGGCGAGGAGTTCGTGCTGGTGCTGCCGGGGTGCACGCTGGCCCACGCGCGCGAACGCCTGCAGAACCTGCGCCGGGACGTGGAAGACCTGGAAATCGAACATGCCGACTCGGAGCTTGGCGGCAAGTTGACGATTAGCGCGGGGATCGCCCAGGTCTCCCCCCAGGACACCGACCGGAGTGCCGACGGGCTGGTACAAATGGCCGACCAGGCCCTGTACTCCGCGAAGCAGCAGGGCCGCAACCGGGTGGTAATTGCCGCGGAAGACCCGGACCTGCAGACCGGCATTTTTCGCTTCGAAGACCTGCGCGTCCCTGGCTAGTTGATCCGGGTCTGACGCCCGGCAAGCACGAAGCCCGGCGCCGCGGCCGCCGATGCTGGCCAACCCTCGAACCCCCGATACCGGCAGCCTCCGTATCGCGTAGCGATACCGGATAATGCGCGCTTTCGAATCGGACGCTCGCGATGGACATCGACATCATTCTCGACCCGGAAATGAGCCCGCAGGCCATCGCGGAACTCGCAGTGGCGGCAGAGGGCTACGGCATCCGGGCCCTGTGGTCTTCCAACTACCACCAGTACTGGGATTGCTATACCTCCCTGGTGCCGGCCGCCATGGCCACCTCGAAAATCCTGCTCGGCCCGCTGGCCGTCAGCCCCTGGGAACAACACCCGCTGAAAATGGCCAATGCGTTGCTGAGCCTGAACGAGCTGGCCAACGGGCGGGCCATGATTGCGGTGGGCGGCGGCGGCGGTGTGCTCGGCGCGATCGGCTGGAAGGCCAGTGCCGACAGCGCCCCATGGCCGGGCCGCCACCCGGAAAAAGGCACGCGCTACCCGGACCGCCGCGTCCGCGGGGTGCGCGAGTGCCTCGAAGTACTGGGACTTGCAGCCAGCGGCAAACTCACCATGGGCTACCCGGGCGAGATATTCGACATCAACCGCCCGTTCCAGATGAAATGGGCAAAGTCCGCTCGCCCGCTGATCTATAGCTGCTCCAGCGGTCCGCAGATGATCCGCATGGGCGCGCAATACGCCGACGGCATCCAGGTCAGCGATTTCACAGTGGACATGATGCCGGCGGCCATCGAGAACCTGGCCATCGGTTTCGAGCGGCGAGGCGACACGCCCGCGGACTTCCGCATCGGCAACTTCTGGGCCTGGCACGTAAAAGCAGACCGGGAAGCGTCCCTGTGGGAAGCGCGCCGCGAACTGATCTGGCGCGGTGCGGTGATCGGCAAAGAGGAACACATCCTGCGCAAGTTCTGCCACGACGACGACGAGGTCGACGTGATCATGGACAACTGGGAAAACTTCCGCAAAGCCTTCTGGACCAGGAGCGGCCAGATCGACGGCGTGCCGCCGGATCTCGTCAGCCGCCTGATCGAAGGCCTCAGCTCCGCCGGCGGCCTGGATGACCTCGACAAGGAATTAGAACGCTATCGCGGCTTCGCAAAAGCCGGACTCACCGAACTCTCGCTCCGCGTCCACGACGAACCCATGGAGTCGCTGCAGATCATTGGCGAACAAGTCCTCCCCGCCCTGCAGTAACCCGGCCAACCGGGGCACCTTGCTCGGCGTTGGAGCCGCCAGTGGGAGTTTCCCGACGGTTTGACGAAGACCGCCCGCCCAACCAGAACCCGCGGGCGACGACTGCGGGGATTAGGCAAGAGGGTTAAAGGCGGGCTCCGGGAACTTCACCCGCGCGAGTTACAAACCCAAACCGCCAACCACGAATGATGCGTCGAGCCACAGTTTGTGTGTCTGAGCCCGGGGGAAGTTACCGGAACCGGCCACGGCACCACGCTGCACCAGGTGTCTCCAATTGCCCAAAATCGGTACGCTCAAAGCCTGCCAATCCGTCGGATCCGCCACGCGCCCAGGGCAACCCCTAAAACGAGCAAAACCAGTGACCCGGCCCCAAGGACCGAACCGCCGCCGGGCAATTTCAGCTCCATCGCGCCACCGGCGCCCTGCCCTACGGACTCCAGCACCGCGTAGTCATCCGGATCTGGCACGCTGATCCCCAGGCTCTCGGTCAACGGCGTAATCGCGGCAAAGCCGTTAAAAAATGCATCCACGTCCGTCACCGGATCCGTCAACGGTGAAGCACAGCCGCCATTGCTGATGTTGGTCGCCGTGTTGAGCTGGTAAGTCTGGGTGATGCCGTCATCGTCGAGCAACGTGTAACTCTCGGGTCCAAACAGCGAACCTAGCGCGACGACGCGAAACCCCTTCAGCGTACCGGGACAGTCCGGCACATTGAGATTGATAACGATCTGCGTCCCCTGCCCATCGCCAGCATCGAATGGGATAGTGGTCGTGCCCTGTAATTTGTCCTGCGCCAGCACCTGCGCAACGGCCGCGAGATACTCGGCCGTCGTCTGATAGTCACGGTCAGCGACACCCCCCTGGCTCGCCGCGATGGCCGGAATACCCAAACGCGCAGCCCATCGCGCCGCGCCGACCGTACCGGAAAACGGCACCAGGTCGCGGGCGATATTCTGGCCCTCGTTGATTCCCGAGATCACCAAGTCCGGAGGCTCCGGCAACAATTCGAGCACCCCCAGCAACACCGTATCGGCGGGGAAGCCAGCCACCGCGGTCGCCGGATAACCAGCCGCGGTCACCGCCTCGGTCACGTCGGTCGGGATAGCACTCACACTGTCACCCGTCCCCGACCGGTTGGCTGCAGGCGCAATCACCGTAATGTCCAGGTTCGGGTTTTTGCGCAGCTCCTCCACCAGCACAGAGATCCCTTCGGAACCCACGCCGTCATCGTTGGTGACGAGCACCCGCAGCTGTGCATTCACCGGCAGCGCCCAGCTGCACAGCAGGACCACGCTGGCGACCCGGGTCACTCGATACGCGAAGCCTCGATTCTTGGTGTTCATTTGTTTAACCCCGCAGAAAAAAAAGACGCCGGCCAGGAGAAACCCCCCACCGCTGCATGAAACCTCCCGCCCACGGGCCCGGCGACCGGCCATTAGGCAGTTCCCGACCCAGGTCCCCTATAGCTATTTGAACAGATCCTCCGCAGCACCGGCCACATCGTCCCCGCCACTCTTGCTGTCCCCGGCCCCGAACAAATCATCCAGCTGGTCCCGGGACTGGCTCTCGGCGGCGGCAAAACTCGGGTCGTGAGCATCAGCACTGGGTTTGAAATAATCACAGAAATTAGGTCGCACTTTGTCACGTACCTCTTCCGCATCGTCCTCCCGGCACTGCTTCAGCACCCGGGGGTCATAGAACCGGCACATGCGGCAAACGTGCAGCTGCACCGTGCATTCGGGGCATTCGTCCATACGCCCCAGGGGCAGGCTCAAGTCCGCCAGTGACGCGCCACAGCGGTAACAATTGAGAGTCTGGCCCACCCACGGAACCCCATTTCCTGCTACGCTCACATTATATAGTCACGGAACGGGCATCGGCCTGCGCATCCGCGGCGAACACCTGTTTATGAGCGACATTCAGACCCACACGCCGGCCATGAGCCGCGCCCGCAGTCTCGCCTGGCAAGGCGCCGGCTGGCTGTTTGTCGGCCTGGGACTGGTGGGAGCAGCGCTGCCGATCATGCCCACTACGTGCTTCATGATCCTGGCGCTGGCCTGCTTTACCCGGGGTTCACCGCGTCTTGCCAACTGGCTGCTGAATCACCCTCGCTTCGGGCCTCCGCTCTGTGACTGGCAGCAGCACAGGGCCATTTCACCGCGCACCAAACGCGTTGCGGCAGCCGCCATTGCGGTGGCCTGGGTGATTGTCCTGGCAACGACCAGCGGCTGGCTGCTGCCGACCGCAGTGGGTGCGGTGCTCTCCAGCGTTGTCGCCTTTATCTGGACCCGCCCGGACGGTGCTCCAGTGCCCGCCGAATTGCTGGTCACGGCCGCCGAGGAACGCGGCTGAACTCAGGCTTCGGCGCGAGCCAGGGCTTCCATCTGTTCTCGAACGCTCCTGGGCGACCGCCCCGCCGCGTCGGCATAATCTGATTCAACGTCGAAAGCCCCCTGCGCGATGCACTGGAAGCATCCGGTCAGCATTTTCGCGACCTCTGCACCGCGTGCTGCGATGCGCGGGTCAGCCATGAAGCGGGCGATGTTTTCTTCTACCGTCAGCGGTTGATAACGCACATTGAGGTGGAAGACCTCACAAGCGAGCGCAACGAGTTCAGCTTGCGTGAGATTTTCTCCGACAAGGTTGTAGATACGCCCGTTAGCAGCATCGTCCGTGGCCAGCTTCGCTGTCGCATAGGCCAGCTCGTCGATGGTCAGGTAACCGCAGCGCCCATCACCGCCGTTGTTTCTGTAGACACCGGATTCCTGCGCCTTGCGAATGTGCATCAGGTCCAGTTCCAGGTATAGCGCGTTGCGGGCAACGACCCACTGCAGGCCCGATGACGCCAGGTCAGCTTCTGCCTGCCGGTTGACCTTTTGGGTAGGTGCGAACAGCGTGTCCTGCTCGGCGTCACCGCCAATCACGCTGGTGAAGAGCAGCTTGCGCACACCGGCCGTCTTCGCCGCAGCAATCACGTTCCGGTGCAGGGTAATGCGATCGGTGCCCGTCACGACTGGCGCGGAGATCATCACCACGGTGCTGACGCCGGCCAGTGCCGCGGTCATCTGCGCCGTGTCGCCGTAGTCGCCCGCACGGACGTCAATGCCCGCTATGTCGACCGTCGCGGGTGTACGGGCCACGGCAACCACCTGTGCTGGCCCGACCTGGTCGACCAGGTGGCGCAATATGGCATGGCCCAGGCGGCCGGAGGCGGCAGTAACGGCAATCATTAAACACTCTTAGCGGAAAGGTTTGACATTGCCCTTGCGAATATTACGGCGCAACTTACGGGCAATGTAGCCAGCCATCATCCGCGCCCATGGGTTGTTCGGCACGTCCGGGTGGTACTAATTTGTGCCTCGATGCGGGCCATGATTTTCCAGGTCCAGCTGTCCTCGTTGCGAGGCGAACCGACGAAAGCAAGAATTTTCAGCAGTCGGCCCGGCTCCGAGCCACCATCGGTCGCGGCGTTCATCACGCCATGGTATCAGCGAGGGGCTGGTTCGGCCGGCCCGGCAGACTGTTCGTGACGGGGGAGAAATTGAGCAATTCGCTGTAAGCCCCAGACGATCGCGAACATGATCAGCACGCCCGCGTACTGAATCATCGGCACCCGGGTCAGGCCCGCAAAGGTGTCCGGGAAAATCGAGTAGAACACGGCCATGATCATCAACAGGGGCAATGCGATGGCCCACTTGGCCCTGGCACTGAGGCCCAGCCCGTGGAGCTGAGTGATCAGGAAAATCGCCACACCGCCGAACAGGAACATCGACCATGGCCCCGCCTGGCCCTGCTGCATGATGAAGTACGCCACCAGCGCCGCGTGAACCACGAACAGCACCTCCAGGGACATGGTCCACCAGCGGTTGGTGTGAAAGCGTGTAAAGAACAGGCTCCCCTGCAGCAACAGCAGGAACATATATGCGAAACCGGCCAGGTGCCCGGAGGTCAGCTCGATCGGGTGGTACCAGAAAACGTAGATGATGGCCCAGGAGAAGTAGTAACCGTGGTAGCGGCGCACCGCATCGCCGGCGGTATTCAGAAAGCTGGGGCCCCGGCCGAAGAACAGCCCGCGCCGGCGGTTCTCCATCAGCAGGATCAGCCACAGCATCAGCACCACGGACATCATGGACGTGGCTTCGTGCACATCCTGGGCCAGCCCGTCGTAGAACAGCTTGGTCTGCGCAATGTGCAGCAGGATGAAGCCCGCGTTGATACCCAGCGCCCACACGTTGAACCAGTGCAGGCCAAAGATGTAGCGGGGCCGCACGTGTCGGGCCTGGGCAATCAGGTACCAGATGGAGACCTGGTGGATGACATACGGCAACCAGGCCGACAGCCGCGACAAGGCGTCGGCATCGGCGCGCTGCCAGTAGTACCAGAAGTCGCCGCGGTCGGGGCCAATGTTGACCCCTTCGCTGTAGGGCCCGGCCACCAGGACCAGCGCAAATAGCGCGGCGCAGCCGGCCAGGCCCCACCACGCCCGGTAGGGCAAGGGCGCGTCGGCTGTCTGTGTTTGCTGCAGTGCTGCCATTACCGCCCCATTATCCCGGGCGGAATCCCCCAAGATATAAGGGTTTTCGTCAATGACCGGCGCTCGGATGCCGCCGGGCAGCCCTTCAGGTCAGTTATTCGGCCGTCAATTCACCGGCAACGGCCCACAGGCCCTCGGCGAGGGCATGGGCTGCCTGGGCGCGCTGCAACAAAAACCCGTGTGGCTGCGGCCTGAAACCGGGCCTGGCGGGCAATGCCGTGGCCCGGGTTGGCTGCGATCAGTCCCGCAACCTGTGCCACCACCCTGGTATCGCCACGATCCCCAGGCCGAGCAAAGACCAATTGATGCTCGGCGTGCCCTGCTGCAGCAGCAACTGTGCACCGCCGAGCAGCCACGCGAATACGCTGACGGCCGCAGCGCCGATGGTCACCAGGGCACGACCCAGCTCACGCTGCGGCACCCGGTGATCGAGTTCGAGACCCCGCGCGGTCCGGGACCAGAATCCCGGCGGGCGCACCCGATCGTAAAAGCGCATCAGCTGCACCGCATCCGTGCCAGGCAGCCACAGTGCCGTGGCAATTACGGCCACCGTCGAGACCCCGGCCATGATCAGCAGCCGCAGCCAGTCAGCGTCCACAAACAGCAGCAGCAGCGGCGCCAGAATCAGCGATACGACGATGGCCGCGAGCTCGCTGTAGAGATTGATGCGCTCCCACAGCCAGCGCAGCACCAGGACGGCGCCAACCCCGGCACCGAACAGCAGGGAGGTGCGCCATGCCGCCTGGATCGAGCCGAGATTGACCATGATGATCAGCGCAATCGCCAGCAGCAGCACGTTCGACCAGCGCGCGACCCGCACCAGCTCGTGGGGTGCGGCCTGCCGCCGGCGAATGCCCTCAACCCAGACTGCCTTGTACAGGTCGTTACTCCAGTAGCCCGCTCCCCAGTTCAGGTGGGTGTCGATGGTGGACGCAAGCGCCGCGAGCATTGCCGTCAGCATCAGGCCACGCGCGCCCACGGGCAGCAGGCTATCGATGCCGGTGGCGAAAGTGAGTTCCCGGCCTGCCACGAAGCCGTCCGTGACCGGTTGAGCCGGATCGAAGGGATACAGCACCAGCAACGCCACGCCGATCAGCAGCCACAGCCAGCTGCGCAGGACGATCTGGATCAACGTGAACAGCATCGCCGCTATTCGCGCCTGCCGGTCGTCGGCACAAGCCATCGTGCGCTGCGCCAGGTAACCGGTACCGTCCGCATTGACCTGGTAGAACCACTGCAGGCCGACAATGACCAGGAACGGCATTAGCGCATCGGCCGCACCGGGCGTGAAACTCAGCAATTCGCCGGCCCGTTCCGCACCGTAGATCGACTCGAGCCTGCCCGGCAAGCCGGTGAGACCGCCGGCGGCATTGACCGCAAACCAGGCATACACGGCCGTGCCCGTCAGCATCAGCACCAGCTGCAACACATCTGTGGTGATCACGGCCCGCAGCCCGCCGGTGGTGGAATACAGTCCGACAAACGCCAGCATCAGAACAATGCTGATCAGGTTGTTGAGGGTCGGCACGGCGACCGACGGGCCCACAATGCCCGCGGTGATCTCCAGCCCGGACCATTCGACGGCCGACAGCAACGGGTCGTATACGAGGGCAGGCAACCACTCGTGCCACGGCAAGCAAAGTTAGAACAGGCGGGAGGCGCCGACCAGCACGAAAGCACGCACAATGCAGTTGATTACTGTGCCGTAGTACACGGCTTTCAGTGCGCGCAACGTCAGCGCGCCGCGGGCGCTGTAGCGCAATTGCGTGAGTTCCGCATCGGTCAGCACGCGCGCACGGCGCCATGCCGGCCCGAGCAGAAAGCCCATTAGCAGGAAGGCCAGCGCGTAGATCCACAGCCGCCACAGCGCAAACACGCCGCTGGCCGCGATCAACCCGGCCACCAGCAACGGGGTATCGGCCGCGAACTGGGTCGCCGCCATGCTCATACCGGCACGCCAGCCGCGCACCTTGCGGCCGGCGAGAAAATACTCGTCCAGGCTGCGCGACGCTCGGCGGCGCGCGGCGAAACCCGCCGCCACGCTGTAGATTAAAAAGGCGACGACGATGCCGAGATCGACCATAAGAGTTCCGTTTCAGTGCCCGCCGGCCCGCCGTCCGGAATCCGCTAGCGCATGGCCGCCGCCGGGATGGATGCAGGCTGCACGTGCGCATCGAAGAATGCGCCGATTTCCGCGGTAGCCTGCTCCGCTTCCGGCAAGGCCGGGTGGTCTTGCCAGACGTGCCACATGCCTTCCCAGACATCGAGGGTCACATTCACGCCATCACGACGCGCATGCCGTGCCAGGCGCACCGAGTCGCTTAACAGGCGCTCCCGTGTGCCCACCTGTATCAGCAAGGGCGGGAGACCCCTGAGCTCCGCATAGATCGGGGAGACCAGCGGATCGTCCAGCGGCCGCTCCCCCGCATACAGGCGGCTGCGTTCCGGGTTCGGCGGACCGAGCACGATGTCAGCATTCAGCAGCGTCGCCTGCGTGTCACCTTGCCCCGTCAGATCAACCGACGGCGACAGCGCAACCAGCGCGCCCGGCTGAGGCAAACCCTCGTCACGAATTCGCAAGGCCAGCGCCAGCGTGAGGCCACCGCCTGCGGAATCACCAAATACCCCGATGGAACTCGCATTCACACCCTGCTCCAGCAGCCAGCGGTAGGCCGCGAGGGCATCGTCCAGGCCGGCCGGGAACGGGTGTTCAGGCGCGAGCCGGTATTCCACTGACAGCACCGACATCTGCGCTGCCCGGCTCACCCGGATCGGCAGCACCAGGTTGGTCTGTGCAGAACCGAGGACGTAGCCCCCGCCGTGCAGGTAGATCAGCGCCCCGCCCGCCGCCGGCGGCCCGTCGGGCAGCCGGATCCAGTAGGCCTCCACGTCTTCGGTGTCCGCAAGCTCGAGCGAATACTCCAACCCTGACTGCTCCACGCCGCGCAGGAACACCCGGCTCAGCATCTTGCGCATGAACGCCATCTGCTCAGGATCGCTGATATCTGTAGTCCCTCGGGGCCGTGGCCGCCACGCACGGTAATGGTCCTGGGCTATCGCGCTGACCGTTGCCGGGACCGATGTCAGGGGTTTGGCCGGCGGCTCAGCCTCGGCGTGGGCACCGGCATGAGCGGACGGTGCAAACAGTGCGCAGGCTACGGCAACTATCCGGCAGCGTTGCATGATCATCTCCTCGAATTCAGATATTGACCACCAGCTTGCCGAAGTGAACACCTGCATGCAGATCCTTCAGCGCGGTCGGCGCGGCTTCAAACTCGTACTCGCGATAGATAACCGGACGGATCTCGTGTTCTGCAACGCAGTCCATCATGGCGAGAAAATCGTCGCGGTTGCCGACACTCATGCCGTGCAGATTCGCGTTGCGTTCGATCAGGTCGTAGACGCTGAGGCCCAGGCCGAAGCCCGCCAGGTAGCCTACGTTAGCGACATAGCCATTGCGGCGCAGGGCCGCAACGGACTGCGGCAGGGTGCCCTCGCCGCCGGTCTCCACCACGCACTGCACGCCGACACCGTCGGCGAATTCCCGCGCGACCAGCCCCCACTCCGGCGTCTCGCGGTAGTTAATCGCGTGATCGGCACCGAGTTCCCTCGCCCGCGCAATCTTCTCATCGCTGCCCGACGTCACGATCACATTCGCCCCGAGGGCCTTCGCAAACTGCAGCGCAAAGATCGCCACGCCACCGGTGCCCGTGGTCAGCACCCAGTCACCGGGACCGACGCCGGCCACCTCGGTCAAACAGTTCCAGGCCGTCAGGCCGGCGCAAGGAAAACATGAGGCTTCGGCTGCGGTCAGGTGCGGCGCTACTCTTACCAGTTGATGCACGCGAAACAGCCCGTACTCCCGGAGAGTGCCGGGTGCCTCAAGCCCAAGTGACACGCTGCGCTCTGTGGTCAACGCATCGCCGCTCTGCCACTCGGGGAAGAACAACGGACAAACCCGGTCACCGACGGCGAACTCCGTAACACCATCACCCGTCGCGGCAATCTCCCCGCCCCCGTCGGAACACGGCACGAGCGGCAAGTCAGCCGTCGGCGCAAACTCGCCGATCACGATCTGGTAGTCCCGATAATTGACCGACGCGGCACCGAAGCGCACCAGCACTTCGTCAGGCCCGGGCTCCGGGACATCCTGCTCAATGATAGCGAGCTGGTCGAGGCCAAAGGCCGGCAAATGCCACACGCGCATGGGGTTGTTCTCCGTGACCGTTCCGCTGATGCTAGTCGCAGACCTTACACCCTGCGCCGTTATTGTTGGCGGATGGTGTCCAGGCCGCAGAGGCAACTGGCTTCTGACACAGACATCGTCACGCAACGGAGATACTGGGCCATGGGGCGTATCTTGTTGAGAATTTTCACAATCCTGGTGATATTGCTGATCGCCGGACTGGCCACTTTCTACATCGTCGACGGCCACCCGCTGGCGGAGAGCGCCGGTTATCTCGAGGGCTCGGGCTACATCGCCGAGCGGCGAAGCGACGGCGGCTGGCTGTTTCAATCCCATACACCAAACGGCCGGGGTCTGCTGATCATGCACGGGGCCCTGATCAAGCCGCAGAGCTATGCGAAGACCGCTGCCTTCTTTGCAAAACGAGGTTACACGGTGCTGCTGCCCTACGGCGGCGCGACGCGTCTGCCCATCAACGCGCTGGATCGTGCGCGCGATGCGATCCGCGAGCTCGATCTGACACAGTGGTACAGCATCGGCCATTCCCTGGGGGGCATGGCCAGCCTGGAAGTCATCCAGCGGAATCCAGACGTGCCCTTCGTCGGTGCCGCGCTCTGGGCCAGTGGAATTCCGGCGGATTATTCGGCCGTGGCCGTCCCCATCTTGTTCCTGTGGGGTGACCACGACGACCTGCTGCCGCGATCACGTTTCGAAGCCGGCCAGGCGAAATTGCCGGACAGCGTGGAATACGTGACAGTGGCTGGCGCCAACCACAAGGATTTTGCGATGTACGGCCACCAGTTCCTGGACGGTGAAGGACAGCTGGGCTGGGCGCAACAGATCGACGACGCGAACCGTGTGACACTCGCATTCTTTAACCGGCTCGGCGGGGGCAAGGGACCCGACGAATAAAAAAGGCCGGGCCCTGTGGGGCCCGGCCTTTACTCATGCCCGCCGGGTCAGGCGCTTTTCAGTTCAGCAATTTCTTCCGGCACGCCGCGCGCCGGCGCTTCGGCCGGCGCAATCAGCGGCACCGTGTCGAGCACCCAGTTACCGGCCTCGCGTCGGCCGGGTGACGGAATAGCGTAGGCCACATCACCGCCGGTTTCCTTCAGCTTCTTGAAGTCGATGCGCCAGCCCTTGTGGTCCCACTCTTTCAGGTAGTCCCGATAGCGAACCACGGCCGCATCACCCGGCACCAGGATTTCCTTGGTGTTGGTGTTCGGCGTGCGAATCGGATTCAGGCCCTCCAGCACGGTCACGTCTTCGTGTACCACCTGCAGCGTGACTTCCTCGATGCGCGCATCGTGCTTATCGTCCATCAGCCAATTGCGCATGTTGATGAAGAAGACCTTGGTCAGTCCGTCGTTCACCGGCGCTTCGAACATGTACTGGTGGAAGGAGTTCGTGGCCGTCAGGTCGATCCACGTAACCAGCTGATTCGGACCCTGGAACCAGGAGCCGGCAGCGCCGACGCGCTCACCGGTCTTCTGTTCGTTCAACGCCGTGTCGTGTTCAAGCTTCTCACCGAAGGGCTCGTAGAATTTTGCTCCCCAAGGGATGTCGGTGGTAGGCACAGGCGTGCGCTGTTTCTCCGGCGACATCATCGGCGCGCCCTGCATCGGGTGGACGAACTCATTGTGAATCGGGTCCATGCCATTTTCGATGGACCGCTCGTAGTAGGCCTTCAGTTCGTAGACATATAGCTGTGTCTTCCACTCGCCGTTGTCGTACTCCTCGATCTCGTAAATCGGTGGGCGCTCGTTCTCTGGCAGGTCACCGAGAAAGGCAAACACGATGCCGTACTTCTCTTCCACCGGGTAGCTGTCGACCTTCGCCCGTGCCGGGGGCTTAATACCTTTCAACGATGGAATCTTGGCGCACTTGCCGTCACCGCCGAACTCCCAGCCGTGATATGGGCAAATGGCATTGCCGCCCCTCACCCGGCCCTGCGACAGCGACCCGCCGCGGTGCACGCAGGTGTCGGACAGCACGTGGGCCGCGCCGTCTTCATCCCGGAATGATATGAACGGCAGACCCAGTAGCTCTATGCGCAGCGGCTTGTCAGCCGTGATTTCCTCAGCGCGCGCGATGGGATACCAGAAGTTGATGTACATGCCCTGCTCCTCTGGGCGGTCTGCGACCACCCGGCAAAAATGCTGCTAACTATTCTAGTTTCGAAGCAGCAGATGAAAGAGATTATGGCAGGTGTGCACAACAGAAGTTGATGGCGCTCTATCCGCAGTGCGGTCACCGGCGGGATACTTTCCTGGCAAAACCGATTGCATCGCAGCGGCGAAGTTGTCAGAAGTCGCCACTGCAGATTGCCGTTATGCCCCCGTTAGATTACGCGCTGGACTCAATCACCGACCGCCTGGCTTCCCCCAGGTTCGGCCACCGCACGACCGTCCCGGCCGCCCGGCCGCTGGAACAGCCGCTGGTCTTCGACTACACCGGGCTGTGGCAACACACGCTGCCGATGCTGGATATGCTGCGCGCCCGCTATGGGCATCTGCCGGTGGACCAGCTCGGCGGCAGCTACGGCTGGTCGGTGCGCCACACCCAGTCGGCGGCCTACGAGCGCTTGCAGATTAATACGTTGGCAGAATACATCGACGCGTTTCGGTCGGGCGGCGTGAAGCTGCCCTACCTGCGACACCTGTCATTGAACCGGGGCCTGCCGGCGCTCCGGCCGCACATCAAAGATCCCGCGGAATTTCGCCCAAACTGGGTCGACTTCAAATGGCTTGACCGACTGGGTGGGCCGGAACTGTTTATCGGTCAGCGGGGCACCGGCTTCGGCTGGCTGCACCAGGACCACGCGAGCGTCCACGTGGGTTTCGTGCAATTACAGGGCGAAAAGGAATTTGTATTGTTCCCGCCCACCGACGGTCCGAATCTTTATCACACCGCCGGCCAGCAGTTCCCTTACCAGCAGCGCAACTCCTGGCTGAAGTTCCACGACCTGGAGAACGACACAAAGTATCCGTTGCTACGTCACACGAACCCGCGGCGGCTGGTGCTGAAGGCCGGCCAGGCGTTGCTGATGCCTGCCGACTGGTGGCACACCACGTTGAACCTCAGCGACAGCGTCAGCTACAGCATCCGGATCGTGAATCGCACCAACATTGGTCGCGTCATCGGGCAGCATCTGCAAGGTGTCGGCCGCCTCGCAAGGAAAGTGCTCTCAGGCGCGAATGCCGCCTAGCAGTTGCAGCTCGCGCCGGTCACCCAACGGACTATGACCGTAAGGCGGGTATTACCCGCTCGCCGATCAGCCTGATGCCATGCGCCTGGTGCTTCTTCAGCTCCAGCGATATTTCGGTGCAACCCGCGGCTTTCAGTTCCAGCAGGTGCTCCAGCACGTGGTCCATATTGTCGGTTGCTGCCGTCAGCGTCAGGTGATCGACGCAATCGTCCAGGATCCGGTCCGGCAGGCCGTCTACTGAATCTGCGTCTTTGGCCGCCATCGCGTAAATCTGCGGCACGTGATCCAGGATCAGCTGGAAGTCTTCCGGGCTCATGAACTCGCTCATCATGTATTCGCGGAACAGCGCACGGAAACCGATCCAGCGTTTCGCCTCGTGGCGGGCCTCGGCAAGATCGTCGTAGACATACCAGGCCATGAAGTTGTTTAAGCGGAACTCGCCGGGATCCCGCCCGAAGTCTGACAGGTGGCCCCGCACCGCCCCGATTGCCTCTGTCGCCAGGGCGGGAGACAGATCGCTCATCATGATGCCGTCGGATGCACGCGCCGACATTTTCAGCATCTGCGGGCGATTGGCTGCCGCGTAGACCGTGGGCGGCGGCGCGGTCACCCACTGCGGGTCGTAGTCGTTGATCTGGTACAGCTCACCTTTGTAGCTGAACGGCCGCTGGTGAATGCAGCCCATCACGATGTCGATGGCCTCGCGCACCGCGCGCACCCGCCGGGAGCGGTCGATCTCCAGGGCCATGGTGACTTCACCGCCACCACCGATGATGGCCTGCGCGCGCCCGGGGCAGATCTCGTTCAGCGTCAGCAGGTTCATCGCAATGCGAAACGGGTGCAGCTCGTAAGGGCTCAGCGCAATGGGCCCAACACGAATGCGACGCGTGACTTCGGCGAGTTTGGCCAGGTTGGAGAACGGGTCGCGCCCGTCGAGATAGCTCGCGCACCAGATGGCCCGAATGCCGTTCGCTTCGGCCAGCAGGCCCAGCTCGGCCAGTTCCGCGGGTGTCAGGTGGGAGTCTAGGACCAGGTCTATGTCCATCATTCACTCTCTATCGTTGCGCGCAAATGCTTCGCTCGCACGGCAGGCCATCGCCGTCACCGTCCATGGCGGTCAGCCCGCATTGATTCAGGTAGAACTTTGCCTCGTCGCAAGAGGCCATGTCGCGGCAGGAACGTTTGTCACCGCAACCCGCCGGGAGCGCAACCGCCGGCGGCCGGGCCACAGCCTGGCGGCACGCCCCCCGCGGCAGCCGGTCGCCGCTCCACAAACCGCGTCTGTCGGCCCGCGCTTCGGCCTCCAGGTCGTAGAGCCGCTGGTCCTCCGAAAAACGGCAGTACACGGCTGCGAGGCCCATGCGGACCAGTTCCGCGTTCACATCGGTGTCGTTCAGGAACACGCGCCCGACGATGCGGTCGTACTTGTCGACATCGAACAGGCGCACCGCTATGTCGCGGTCGCGCACCATGCGCGATAAGGCCTGCCGGGCGGTATCGGCATAGGGCTCGCCCTTCTCCGGCGTGTCGATCTCGGCCAGCCGAATCTGCACCGTCGCGTTGTCCGGGGTCCTCAAGACCAGGCTGTCGCCGTCTTTCACCTTCGTGACACGGCCATAAATGAAGCCGTCTTTCGGCAAGGCCGCGGTGCCGGAATCGACGTCTTCTGCCGGTGCGCAGGCCACCAGCGGCAGAAAGCACGCGACGGTACGCGCAAGCTCCTTAATGCTTGTGGTCGTGATCCGCGCCATGCCCGTGGGAATGCGAATGGCCATGATCGTGGCTGTGGGCGCCGGCCGGGCTGTGGGAATGTTCGGCGTGGGGCGCAGCCTGATCGAACATGTGGCCGCGCCGCACGGTCTTCTTCAGCTCGGCCTTTGGCTTGCGCCAGCCCTTGCCCTGCAGCTGGAAGGCGGGCGCTGACAGCAGTTTCTGCAGCGCTGCTTCGCCGCATGCCGGGCATTCGGCGAGGGGTTCGTCGGCCAGTCTCTGCAGCGCGTCGAACGCGTGACCGCAGGATTGGCACTGATAATCGTAGATCGGCATAGACAGTTCTTTTACAAGACCGGGCTTTGCCCGCAGTATAGTGCGTTCTCTCCGCCCGCCGTGAAGTGAGTGCCACGTTGAGCCATCAGAACCCGGATGACGACGAGATTCGCAGCATCCTGACCGGCATCGCCACGGTGGCCATGGCCGGTGCATCAGACAAATCCAGCCGGCCGGTCTACGGCGTGTCCCAGTTTCTCCAGCGGCAGGGGGTCCGCGTCATCCCGGTGAACCCGCGAGTCGCCGGCAAAGACATACTGGGAGAAACCGCCTGCGCTCGTTTGCAGGACATCCCGGAACCGGTGGATATGGTGGACTGCTTCATCAATTCGGCACGGGTCGGGCCCATCGTGGACGACGCGATTGAGATCCGCGCGAAAATTGTCTGGCTCCAGCTCAACGTGATCGACGAGGCCGCAGCGGCCCGGGCCACTGCGGCCGGACTCACCGTCGTGATGGACCGCTGCCCCGCCATCGAGTGGCGTCGGTTAGGAATTGCCCACGCCGATTCCTGATGGGACGCTGGCGACCACCCCCACCCAAGTCTTCGCCCTACATCACGCCGGCGGGCTACGACGCGCTGCAAACGGAACTGAAAGAACTCTGGGTGCGCCGCCGTGACGTAGTGAAGGCCCTGGCGGCGGCGGCGGCCGAGGGCGATCGCTCGGAAAACGCCGAGTACATTTACCGCAAGAAAGAACTCGCCGGAATCGACCGCCGCATCCGCTACCTGCAAAAGCGCCTGCCGAACCTCAAGGTTATCGATCGCGCTCCCGCAGCGAATCGCGCCTACTTCGGCGCGTGGGTCGAGCTGGAGACCGACGCCGGTGAACTGGTCGAGTACCGAATTGTCGGGCCGGACGAAGCCGACCCATCGGCGCACGCCATCAGCATGGATTCGCCACTGGCGCGGGCGCTGATGAAGAAAGCCGTAGACGATGAAGTCGAACTGGCAATTGACGGCACCAAAAACAGCTTCGTGGTCACCGGGATCCGCTACCAGTAACCGCGGAGTTGCCACCGCCCCCTAAGCCCATCATTCCCAAATACTTTTTGGGTTTGGGAGCGAGCAAAATGGGCATGCTCAGCAGGAGTCTGGTTGTTACCGCCGGCGCCATCGGGCTGGTGGCTTGCGGCGGTGGTGGCGGCGGCGGTGGCGGCGTAGCGCCGATCACGGCCAACGCTGTCATCACTTCACAAAATGCGCCGGCCATTGCCGGTGCCGTCGTCGGGGCCACTGAAGGCACGCAGAGCATTGCCGACCTCGGCGGCCTGGCCGCGCCAGTCGGCCCCGGTGCCCTGCCCGTGCAGGAAGCCAACACTGGTGCGCCGCCCACCGCGGAAGTCACCATCGGCCCCGACATTACGAACTGCGCCGTGGCCGGCACGCAGACCTTCTCGGCCGAGCTTGCCGACCCGGCCACGATGTCCGGCGGTGACTCGATCTCTC
>CAMYJV010000030.1 GCA_947258805.1 uncultured Gammaproteobacteria bacterium
CGCCGTCCGGCGGCCCAGGCGGCGGTGCGCAGCTTGCCAGCAGCAACGCGAACAGCAGCGAGGGCGGGGATCCGACCGCGCGCGGCGGCCGACTCACGACACGATGTTGAGCAGGGTCAGCACTGCAATGACCGCACACCACAGCCACAGCGTGCGGATCACGAGGCTCATGGCAGCCCGTGCGCCGGCCGACGGAGTCACCGCTACGGACTCGGCAGCGCGACCCGCGGCGCCCATGCCGGCGCAGCTGAGAACGTCATTGTTGACGTCGAACAGGTGCGGTGCGCAATTATTGTAGTAGCCGCGCCAGTCGGCGATGGCCTCTTCGAAACTGCCTGCCAGGGCGTAGCCACCGGCGAGCAGGCGTGCCGGAATCCAGCCAACAATCGCATGGACCTTCCGCACGCCGCGATCCAGACCCTCTGAATCAGTGTGGCGATAGGCCACACGCCGCCGTAACAGGTCGAGCACGCGGAACAACCACGCGCCCAGCGGGCCGAGGACTATGAACCAGAAGGCAACGCCGAAAATGCGGTTGTTGGCCTGCACGAAGATAGCCTGCTCGACCGCTTTCGCCCGCTCGCCGGCCGCTTCAGGCGGATCTGTTTCCAGCAGCTCCTTCGCGACGCGCCGCGTCGTTTCGGCGTCCCCGGCGTCAGCGGCGGTGCAATATTCGTCGACTTCCTCTTTCAGGTCCCGTGGCCCCAGGGAAAACAGCAGCACCACAACGGCAAAGATGAACGAAGGCAGGTAAAACAGGGCATCGCCCAGCGCCAGCGACACCAGCGCGACGGGCAGAGCCAGGACTGCCGCCAGCAGTGCCACACCGAACAGGATGACAACATCGCTGCGGCCTTCCAGCCGCGCGCAGCCCCAGTCCAGCGCCGGGTCGAGCCAACGGAACTCGCGCAGGTGAAGCAGCTGGGTCAACAGGCGTTCAATTGCGAGACCCAGGAGCAAAGCAAACAGGTTCATAGTGTTGTTCTCACACGACTGCGTTCAGCAAGTCTTGCAGCCGGGCCCAGTCAAAGGCCGGGCCCGGGTCGGTCTTGCGCTCGGGCGCAATGTCCGAGTGGCCGACGACGGGCGCATCGCGCAGCGATGCAAAGGATGTGCGCAGCACCTGCACCAGTTCCGCGAGGCGCTCGTACTGCACGTCTTCATACGGAAGATCGTCCAGCCCTTCCAGCTCAATGCCCACGGAAAAGTCGTTACAGCAGCTGCGCCCATCGTGACAGGACTCGCCCGCGTGCCAAGCGCGCATCGTCAGCGGCACATATTGTACGACCTCGCCGTCACGACGAATCAGCAGGTGCGCAGATACCTGCAGCGCCGAAATTTCCTGGAAGTAGGGATGGGCCTCCGGATCCAGTCGATTGGTGAAGAACCGATCAATCCACGGCCCGCCAAAATCACCGGGCGGCAGGGAAATAGAGTGCACGACTATCAGCTCCGGCTGGCACCCGGAGGGCCGGGCGTCACAGTTCGGTGAGGGCAGTATTCGGGCACCGGATACCAGGCCGGATGTTGCATCGATGGTGGTCATGGCTTCGATCGAGACTAACACCGGGATGAGACCATCGGAAGGACGCCGCGCGCAGCTCGCTGCCGGCTGGTGGATAATCGCCGGGTGGCTATTCCCCGCATCTATTCTCCGCAACCGCTGCGCGCAGACACCGAAATCATTCTGACGGGTAACGCGGCGAATCACCTCACCCGGGTATTGCGGCTGGCGGCGGGTGACGAGTTGCGGCTATTCGACGGCGGCGGTGAGGACTACACGGCCCATATCGAGGAAAAAGTGCAGGGCGGACTACGCGTGCGAGTGCAAAGCTCGGCGCCGGTGCTTACGGAATCGTCTCTGGGCGTGATACTGATGCAAGGCATCTGCCGCAGCCAGAAAATGGATTTCGTAATACAGAAAGCCACCGAACTCGGTGTCAGTGCAATCTGGCCATTGGCCTGTGAACGCAGCGTCGTGCGCCTGCACGGCGAGCGAGCAGTGCGCCGGCGCGAACACTGGTTCGGTATTGCCGCCGGTGCCGCCGAACAGTGCGGCCGAGCGGTGGTGCCGCAGGTGCACGACGTCGCCAGCTTCGATGCGGCCGTCGCCACCCTGCCACCCGACGCGACGCGCCTGCTGCTCGACCCGGAGGCCGAACAGGGGCTCGGCCGACATGCGCCCACAGGAGGAATCCTGGCACTGCTGGCGGGGCCGGAAGGCGGCCTGACACCAGCGGAGCGCAGGGCGGCCCGCGAGGCCGGCTTTACCGGCGTGCGGCTCGGCCCGCGTGTGCTCAGGACAGAGACCGCGCCGCTGGCGGCGCTGAGCGTGGTGCAATACCTGTACGGCGACCTGGGGGACGATTAGCCGGAGTCAGGCGGTTTCGGCGCCTGCCGCGGTCATGTGCCCGGCAATCAGCAGTTCCAGGCGCTCCAGATCGGGAATCAGCGGATATTCGTTGATCATGCGAATCTGACAGATCACCGGGCCATCCTCCGGCCATTCCTGCCGATTGTCCGGTTCCATGACCTGCCGGTTCACCCGCACAAGCTGGGGGAAACCCTCGCTCAGCAAACCGAAAGCCCCGTTGCCCAGCACGCCTGCCAGGCCGTGAAAGACAGTCACACGAGTGCGCCCGCCCGGCGCGACGAAGGGCAGGCCGGCGAGTTCTTCGAAACAAATGACGGGAATATCCCGGTCAAGCCAGGGTATACGCCCACGCATCCAGGACGGTTCGTCCGGTGCCGGGTCATTCAGCGCATGGCGTACCACTTCGGCCACGCACGCGCGGGGCACGATCAGGCGGTGCTGGTGCAGCGGCACCAGCATGCTGTAAAGCTCGTCGCTGTCTTGCTCCATCACGCTATTGCTCGGGAGCCGGCAATTGCAGCAGCTCGCGGACCGCTTCCATCAGCGCCTGTTCCTGGTAAGGCTTGCCCAGGTAGTCGTTGACGCCAATTTCAATGGCCCGCGCGCGGTGCTTCTCGCTGACCCGTGATGTAATCATGATGATCGGTACATCCTGCGTCTCGGCGTTATTGCGCACGTGGGAAGCAAATTCGTAGCCATCCATGCGCGGCATTTCCACATCCAGCAGGATGATGTCGGGCTCATGCTCCTGCAACACGCCCAAAGCCTCGACACCATCTTTCGCCGTATAGACATGGAACTGGTTGCGTTCCAGCAGACGTTGGGTGACCCGGCGCATGGTAATGGAGTCATCTACCACTAGCGCCACCGGTTCGGTGCGTTGTTCTTCCATCGCCGGCGCAACCGGCTCTAGCGGCGGCCGCGAGGCTCGCACCAGTGCGCCCGCGTCGAGAATCACCACCACCCGCCCGTCGCCGAGAATGGTAGCGCCGGAAATGCCGCGGATGGTAGCAAGCTGGGCGCCCACGGGCTTCACGACGATTTCGCGGCTGTCGATCATCTCGTCGGTGATCAGCGCAGTGGAATTGTCACCGGCGCGCACGAGGATGATGGAGATGCGTTCCTCTTCTTCGGCAATGCGCGACGGACCGGTTCCCACGAACTGGCCCAGGTGACGGAAGTGATAACGCTGGCCGGCGTAATCGATGGCCGGTTCTTCTTCGTCCAGGTACTGGTCGAACTCTTCGCGACTCACGCGAATGATCCCTTCCACCGTGGGCAGCGGCAACGCATATAACTCGGTGCCGGTGCGCACGATCAGGGCCTGTGTGACCGCCAGCGTGAACGGCAGGCGAATCGTGAACTCGGTGCCGGTACCCGGTTGCGACGCCATGCGCAGCGTGCCGCCCAGCTTGGCGATTTCGCTTGCCACCACGTCCATGCCGATGCCGCGACCTGCCGACTGCGTCAGCTGTCCGGCGGTGGAGAAGCCGGGGCGCAGGATGAACTGCATCGCTTCTTCGTCCGTGACTTCGGCGTCCGGGTCGAGCAAACCCTGTTCCACGGCCTTGCCGCGTATCGCGGCAACATCCAGCCCGCGCCCATCGTCGCGCACCTCGATGACGACCTCCGAACCGTCGCGACGAAGCAGAATTTCCACCCGACCCATGCCCGGCTTGCCGGCGGCCTCGCGCTCGGCCGCCGTCTCCAGGCCATGGACCACCGCGTTGCGCAGCATGTGTTCGAAGGGCGGCAGCATTTTCTCCAGGACCTGCCGGTCCAGTTCGCCGCCACCTTCCAGGTGCAGCTCCGCCTGCTTGCCGTATTCCGACGCCGTCTGGCGCACCAGGCGCGCCAGGCGCGTGCCGTGTTCCTGGAAAGGCACCATGCGCGTGCGCATCAGGCCGTCCTGGAGTTCGTTCGCCGTGCGCGACTGTTGCACGAGCAGGGTCTCGCTGTCGGCCGCAAGCTGCTGCAGCAGATCCTTCAGGCTGTTCACATCGCTGGCCGTCTCCGCCAGGGCGCGAGACAACTGTTGAATGCGGGAGTAGCGGTCGAGCTCCAGCGGATCGAAAGCATCGTCCTGCGCCATATCGCTCTGGTGCAGGTAGAGAATCTGTGCCTCGGTGGCAAGCTCCAGGCTGCGCAGCTGATCGCGCAGCCGCACCACCGTCTGTCCCAACTCCTCGACGTTGAACTGAATCTGGCTGGTCTGCTGCATCAGGCGCGAGTGGAAGATGCTGATTTCGCCGGCACCATTCAGCAGCTGCTGCAGAAGTTGGGGATCGACACGGGCAAAGGCGCGGCGCTCCGGCGCCGAGGGTTCGCGAGCGAGGGGTATGAGGTCCTGCAGACCGGCGCCGTCACCCGGCTGTACCGGCGCCTGCAGCGCTGCCGCCAGCTCGCCAATCTGCTCCATGCCGGGCAGCGAGATGTCTGGCCGCTGCCCCGGCGCCTCTTCTTCGCCCGGCTCATCAACCAACGCTTCTGCGCCTGGTTCTTCGGCTGACGACTCGACAGGCTCTGCAAGTTCCGTGGGCCCAGGCTCTGTGGACTCTGGCTCAGCTGACTCCAGCTCGATGAACTCTGGCTCCGTAACCAGATCGGGCGTCTCGCCCGCCAGGGCCGCTGCGAGGCTGTCCAGCAGCCCTGTGGGCGCCGCCGGTGCCTGGCCAACGGCCACCTGCTCGCGCATGCGGTGCAGTTCGTCAACCACCGCCTGGGTTAATGCCAACACGGGTGCATCGGCCGGCACCCGGCCACTGCTGATACCAATGGTCAGCGCTTCGAGATCGTGGCTCAGGTTGCCCATGGACGCGAGGCCCGCCATGCGCGCGCCACCCTTGAGCGTGTGCAGGCACCGCTGCAACTCTTCCAGCGCCGCAGCCCGACTCTGGTCCGGGCCGAGTCGGGGCAGCGCGGCGTCGGCGCTGTCCAGGATTTCCGACGCTTCTTCGGCAAAGATGGCGGCAATCTCCGGATCGAAGACCGGCGCTTCTGCAGCCTCGGCTTCGACTTCGGCCGGCTCAACCTCCAGTTCTGCTTCTGCTTCTGCTTCTGCTTCTGCTTCTGCTTCTGCTTCTGCAGCCTCGGCCTCCGCTTCAGCTGCGGCAACGGCAGATTGCTCGATCTCTTCATCGAGGGCCGCCAGACGCGCGGCAAGCTCATCGGTATCAGGCAGCGACGGTTCATCCGCCGCCATCGCTGCGATCATGTCAGCAAGCATCGTGCGCGCGTCGGCGCACGCGTCCACCACCCGTTCCCCGACCGGAACCTGGTGGTCGAATGCGTGGCGAACCATCCGGTTGAGCGGCGCCGTCAGCGTTTCTGCCTGTTCAGCCCGGGCCATGGTCACACTGCCGTGCAGGGTGTGGCAGGCCCGGTAGAGCGTCTCGGGCACGATGAAAGGCGGCGTGCCGGCGCGGCAATCGGCAATGAACTCGCGCAACACCTCGAGGTGACTGCCGACTTCCTTGGACAGAATGTCGAGCAGCACCGGGTCGATGCCGGTAGCCACCGGGCCGGCTTCGGCCTCCCCGGCCGCTGGCTCTTCATGGCCGGAAAGCAGTTCTGCTGCCGCCAGGTCTCCCACCATCTCGTCGAGTTCTACCGCAGCTATCTCGATGGTGCCTTCGTCTTCCGTAGTCTCTGCCTCTTGCTCGGTTTCTGCCTCGAGTTCTGCGGCGAGTTCTGCGGCGAGCTCTTCCTCGTGTTCTTCCTCCGGCACCAGTGCGGCTGGCTGCGTTGAGTCCACCGGCATAAGCGAACGCCCGTCAGCGAGCACGCCCGCGCGCTCCATCATCCCGGGTACATCGGCGGTGATGGGCTCACCCGTCTCGAGCTGTTCGAGGACCTGCGGCAGAGCGGCGACGACTTCGCCGAGCAGTTCCACGATGGCCGGGGACGGTTCAAGGGTCTTGTTAATGACCCGGTTCAATAGGCTCTCAACGCTCCACGCGAATTCGCCGATCAGGTTTGCACCCACCATTCGGCCGCTGCCCTTCAAGGTGTGGAAAGAACGGCGCATGGTCGACAGCGCGTCTTCGTTCGCGGCATCCTGAAGCCACTCGGCGTAACGGGCGTTGATGGACTCGATTTCCTCGCCCGCTTCCTCGATGAACAGCTCGATGAGCTCCGTGTCTGGGCGCTCGCCGGCACGGCCCACGCCGGGTAAGGAGGCCAGCGCGCGCGGGTCGAGAGCCTCCACTGTGGCCGACGGCTCCGCAATCTGCAGGGTCGTGGCCATACCGGTGCTCACCTCGCCGACTTCCGGCACGGCCGGCGGCTGCTCGTGGAGCGCCCGCAGGCAGCGTCGGGCATTGTCGAGCATGTAGACGGGTTCGCGGCGCCCGGCTTCCAGGGTTTCCATGTAGTAGTGCAGGCTGACAATCGAATCGGCCAGCAAATCCAGAGCGGCCTTGTCCGGCGCGGCACCGTCTTCCTGGATCAGTCGCCGGATGGCGCCCTCCGTGTCCTCGACAAGCTCCACGGCTTCACTCTTATCCAGGATCAACAGCCCGGCATTGATCCCTCGCAGCAATGGCGGCACCGCATCCAGCGGCGTACCGTCGCCGGGACGCTCCAGCACTTGCGTAATGGCGTCCTGGACGCGTGACAGATTGACCACGCATTCACGCATCACTGCACGCGTGACTTCGCCATATTCTCCGTCTTCTTCACCCGCAGGCTCGCCCGATTCGTCCGGCGGCGCAATCAGTTGCAACAACTGGTCACCGAGCCGCCGTTCGACGCTGAGCAACGCAGCGGCCATTGCGACCAGGCGACCCTCTTCTGCCTGGCCCCGACCCGATGCGATCTCGTCGAGCTCATCGCGACGAACCTGGATGATCTCCCGCAGCTCGCCGAGACCTAGCACGCCCAGGGTATCGCCAATCTTTTTCAGCAGCTCAACCTGCGGCAGCAGCTCTTCGGGATGCGCCATGCCGGTGCGCAGATAGATATCCAGTACGTCCTTCACCCGCGCCAGGTCTTCGCGAATGGCCTCAGCCACCGTCTGCATCAGCTTGGTACTGGGTGCCGCCAGACTTTCGCGAACCGCCTCTACCTGCTCGTTGCCTGGCACCAGTTCACCAAGGTTGAAGGCTTCGCGAATCTCGACGACGCGGTTGTTGGGCTCTGATACACGCGCGACGTAATAGAGCAGGTTGTTGACGAGTTCGCGCGGCGGCTGCGCCGCGAAACGCTGCTCACCCAGCGTCAGCAGGCGCTTCATTTCGCGATCTACCTGCCCTATCAGGCGCTTCAGCGACACGCTGGTCTCAAGCTGACCGTCACGGAGCGACTCGAGGATGCCCGACGCTACCCACCAGAGCTGGCGGACTTCCGCCAGCGTAGAAGCAAGCTCCAGCCGCGCCGTCATCTCGGCCATCTGCGCCAGGCTGCGGTCCCGGTCCTCGCCTTTGATCAGCCCGAGCAGCGCCAGCTGAAAGCGGGGGCGCAGTTGGTGACAGAGTTCCGCCACATCTTCGCCACTGTGCTGATACGGAGGCAGCGCTGGACCCTCGTCGCCCGCGGCGCCGAATACGTTCAGCAACAGCAGCGTGCTCTCGGACAGAAGGGGCTTGCCACGGGCAGCGCGCAGGTCATTCAGCAAGGGCAGCAGAACCAGCGGAATGTCCCGGCCGCCGTTCATGATTCGGTCCACGTAAGCCGGTAGCTGCACCGCCGCCCGGCTCAGGGACTCAAGCACTTCGTCGTGACCGTCCTGGCGCGCCCGGCTGAGATGGCGGCAGGTCGCTTCCATTTCCTCGGCCAGCAGGCTCGCGCCGTAGGTCTCGGTCATGCGCAGCACGCCACGCACGGTGTGCAGCATGCCGACACAGCGGTCGAGAATATTGGGGCCGCCCTCGCCTTCGGCAAATTGCTCGAGGGCAATCCGGGCGTCGTTCAGCGTGACGGCGAGCTCGTCACCGACGATCTGCAGGGATTCGGAAACCACTGCGTTCATGAGAGGAATTCAGTCCTCACGAGTCAGGCGGTTTTCTGGTCAACGAAGGTCACGCGCTCCGCCAGCGTGCCGCTAAGGTCTTCGGCCAGGCCGGCAGCGCCCGGCCCGTCGTCAGTCAGGTACGCACCGTGTTCACCCGGTCCGTCTGCGGCGCCGGGCAGGCGGAAGCCAGACACGGACTCGCGCAGCTGGGCTGCCAGCTCTGCAAGCTTGCGAATCGAGTCAGTGGTCTCCGCCGTGCTGGCCGCAGTCTGTGAATTGATTGTCTGCAGCACGTCGGTGTTGCGGGTGACGGCTGCGGCGGCCTTCGATTGTTCGCTGGAAGACTCCGATATGTTCTGCACCAGGGATGCGATCTGGTTGGAAACCTGCTCGATCTCCTCCAGCGCAGCGCCGGCATTCTCCGCCAGCAACGCGCCACCGACCACGTCTGTCGTGCTGCGTTCCATGGACACCACGGCTTCGTTCGTGTCGGCCTGAATGGTGCGGACCAAAACTTCGATCTGCTTGGTCGCGTTAGCCGACCGCTCGGCGAGACGCTGCACCTCGTCGGCCACCACCGCAAAACCTCGCCCGGCCTCGCCGGCCATGCTGGCCTGGATCGACGCATTCAGCGCCAATATATTTGTCTGGTCTGCAATGTCATTGATCAGCTCAATGATATTGCCGATCTCCTGGGAGCTCTCGCCGAGACGCTTGATGCGCTTGGACGTCTCCTGAATGGTTTCGCGGATTGCATTCATGCCTTCGATGGTGCGGCGCACGGCATCGCCGCCCTTGTGCGCGACGTCTACAGAGTGCCGGGCCACGTCTGCGGAGCGTTCAGCATCGCCGGAGACTTCCTCGATGGAACCTGTCATGCGCGCGATAGCAGCCGACGCGGCTTCGATCTGCTTCGACTGGGTGGCGTAAGCCTCGGCCAGCTGCTGCGCCGTGGTGTCGGTCTGTTTCGCCGCACCATCCACCAGGATCGCGCTGTCGTTCACCGTGGTGACCAGTTCGCGCAGCGCCTCGATGGCGAAATTGATGGAATCGGCGATGGCACCCGTAATGTCTTCGGTCACCGTTGCCGACACGGTCAGATCGCCGTCGGCGAGACTCCCCAGTTCATCCAGCAGCCGCATGATGGCGCGCTGGTTCCGTTCCGTGAGTTCCGCCTGCTGTTGCGCCGATCGGCGCATGCCGGCCGAGCGCAGGTACAGCAGCGCCATCAGCACGAAGGCGGCCAGCGCAACGATTAGCAGGCCGGGCAGCAACCACCCGGCGGCGCCGGCAGGCCCGCCCGCCGCGGTACCGCCGCCGACACGCGCGCCGACAGCTGCTACGGACGCAGTGACCTCGTCCAGCTGAATCCGGGTGCGGGTAAGGGCCGCCAGCTGTTCGGCCGGCGCCAGTGCGTCACGAATCTTGTCGGCGATGGCGCCCACAGTTCCCGACAATGCCTGCAGTGCCTTTACCGCTCCCGGATCGGCCACGGCGCGCAATCCCAGTTCGGTGTCGCCCTCCCGCAGTCCGCGGATGATTCGTTCCAGGCCGATCTCGGCATCCAGCAGAGGCTGGCTGAGGGGGCCCGGATCGACACCATTGGCCAGGCTGCGCACGTCGCGGCGCGCGCTGTCGCCCAGCAACCGCAGGCGTTCGAGCTGCGCCGTGACCACCGGCTCGCGCTGCAGCACGATGGCGCCTTCCAGGCCGTACACGCGCTCGGTCAGTTCCGCAGCCAGCAGGTCCAGGTCATCCGCGGCACGCCGCACGTCGACGGCAGCCGTGCCGGTCTTGGCCAGCGTCTCCAGATTGGAGGCCAGCTGCCCGACCGCCTGCGCCTGTTCCGCTGGCAGGCTGCGGCGAGCTGCGTTCAGCTGCCCGGCCATTTTCGGCAGTTTCGTCCAGGCCTCCGGGTTGCCGTCCAGCGCCAGTCGCGCCTGGGCCAGTACCGACTGCGCCTGGGCGACGCCACCCCTTTCGGCCGAGGTCGAACCAGGCCTTGAGTCGCCGGTCAGCAACAGGGCCAGTGCACCGCCCAGGGCCAGTATCAGCGCCAGGGCCAGCACCGGCATCAATTTTGAACCACTGGATGTTGTCGTCATTGCCCAAACCCCATATAGCGCCTCTGCCGGATCGCCGTGGCCAGGCGCACCACGTAACGGTGCGGATCAGCGACCTGCGTCACGCCTCGGCAGCTCGCGAAAAATCTTCCGCGGCCAATATCCGCACCGAGCTGAATACCGGCCAAACTTCGTCACCCCGTCGGAATGCGCCGGCCAGAAACCGGTCGCAGCGAACCAGCGTCTCCGGCGCTTCCTTTTCATGTTCCCGATCCAGGAAACGTCGAAAACCGTAGACCTCGTCGACGATCAGGCCGACGGGGAATTCCCCGTCGTTCAGCACCAGGACGCGGGCAGACCGGCCGCCTCCCCCGACGCCGGCACCGAGAAAGGCCCGCAGATCGACGATGGGCAACAGGTGACCGCGCACGTTAGCCAGACCGCGAATCCAGTTCTTGGAACCCGGCACCCGCGTCATCGACGACGGCACCATCAACACTTCCCGGACTTCCTGTCGCGCCATCAAAAACTGCTCGGCGCCAAGCCTGAAACCAATGCCGACCCACTCCGTCACGTCGGAGCCAGCAATGGAACCCCCGGCCAGCGCCACTTTGCCGCGCCGCTCGAGCTCCTGCAACAACTCGAACGGGTGTTCGCGCAGCGACCGCAGCGGGCTTCCGGCAGCGGCTGGCATCAGCCGATACGCGCCCGGACCGCGGCCAGCAGGTCGTCCTGTTTCACCGGTTTCATCAGGTAATCCACCGCCCCTTGCCGCAAACCCCAGATACGATCCGTCTCCTGATCCTTGGAGGTGACCATCACCACGGGAATCGCCGACGTATCAGGATTGCGGGACAGTTGCCGGGTGGCCTGAAAGCCGTTCATGCCCGGCATTACCACGTCCATCAGGATCAGGTCCGGCTGGCTGGTGGCGGCCATGCTGATGGCCTCTTCACCGTCGCTGGCGACCAGCGTCTCGAAACCGTTTTTCTCCAGCACCTGGGTCAGCACATGCTGCTCCGTGGGTGAATCGTCGACAATCAGCACCAGTGACATGACACAAGCCTCCGTGGTCAGGCCGAAGATACCTGGCTGGCAATGGCGTCCAGCAGCTCGTCTTTGGTAAACGGTTTGGTGAGATACTGTTCGGAACCCACGATACGCCCCCGCGCCCGGTCGAACAGACCATCCTTGCTGGACAGCATGATCACCGGCGTATCCCGGAATGTCTTGTTGTGCTTGATCAACGAGCAGGTCTGATACCCGTCCAGCCGCGGCATCATGATATCCACGAAGATCACGTCAGGATGATGGTCGGCGATCTTGGCCAGTGCGTCGAAGCCGTCTACCGCCGTGTAGACCGTGCAGCCTTCTTTGGACAGAAGTGTTTCCGCGGTTCGGCGGATGGTCTTGCTGTCGTCTATGACGAGCACTTTCAGGCCATCGAGCTTCCGCGCGGCCGCTTCTTCCACGGGCATTTCCATCATCGGACCCTACGAGACTCTTTTAACATAAGGGTGTTGGGACATCCATGGCCGCGCAGAGCGGGCCTGCCGGGTCGCGGACAGAGCAGAGCGCGCCAAAATAAAGTCTCGCAACACAACAATCTGCCGCCTCAAGCGGCCGGGCCGCGCCACGCCGAACCCCATCGGCATGCCACCGGCAACGCGGCGATCATACTGCGCGGCAGGTGATATTTCAGCAGGGCTGGGACAGAATTGGGACTCAGTTCCAAAAGCCTGGCCGGAGCAGCAAGGCCCGGCGCACTGGCGAGGTTTCCATGAGTCAAGTAAGCCTGGGGGTCGTGATGGACCCCATTGCCGACATCACGCCGGCCAAGGACAGCACCCTGGCGATGCTGCTTGCCGGCCAGGCCCGCGACTGGGACCTGTATTACTTCGAGCAGAAGGACCTGCGGTTGACGAACGGCGAAGCCATCGGTGCCGGGCGCAGGCTCCGGGTGCAGGACGACCGGCACGCGTGGTTCGAGCTGGACGCGCCGGAAGATTTGCGCCTGGGCGGTCTCGATTTGATCCTGATGCGCAAGGATCCGCCCTTCGACACCGAGTACATCTATACCACCTACATCCTCGAACGCGCCCAGCAGCACGGTGCGCTGGTGGTCAACGAGCCGGCTGCCTTGCGGGACATCAACGAGAAAGCCTTCACGGCGTGGTTTCCGCAGTGCTGCCCTGACAGCCTGATCACCCGCTCCATTCCGCAAATGCGCAGTTTTCTGAAAGATCACGGCGAAATCGTCGTCAAACCGCTGCACGGCATGGGCGGTCGCTCTATCTTCGTCGTGCGCCGAGGTGACAACAACGCCAATGTCATTTTCGAAACGCTCACCGAGGAAGGCAACGCGTTCGCCATTGCGCAACGTTTCATCCCGGAGATTACGCAAGGAGACAAGCGCATCCTGATCGTGGACGGCGAGCCGGCCGGCGTGTCCCTGGCCCGAATTCCGCCACCGGATGACAACCGCGGCAACCTGGTAATGGGCGCGCAGCCAGAGGTTCGGGAACTCTCGGCGCGCGACCGGTGGATCTGTGGCGAGGTGGCGCCGGTCCTGCGCGAGCGCGGCGTGATTTTCGCAGGGCTGGACGTGATCGGCGACTACCTGACGGAGATCAATGTCACGAGCCCGACCGGGATCCGCGAAATTGCCAAGCTCGGCGATGAGGACCTCGCGGCAAGCCTGATGGACGCGCTGGAACGGCGGCTGGCAGAGCGAGTCTGAGCCCATGGAAAGTGTGACCCAGTGCCGCCGACCCGGAGCCACGGGCGTATAATCATCCCTGATGCCGCAAGGCTTCGATCGCCCGAGCAGGAGCTCGCTCATGGCAACAGGAAGGCACACCGAGGCGCACCCGGGCGAGATCCCGGGCACCTGGACGACTGCCGCCGCCCGAGACCGCTTCTCTTCCACCCTGTTCCTGGCCGCGCTGATTCACGGCATCGTGATACTCGGCGTGACTTTCGGCAGCATCGACAGCGGTTTTCGGCCCGTGACTTCCCTCGACGTGGTCCTGGTACTGGACACCGCCGAGCAGCAGACTCCGCCGGAAAACGCGCAGGCCATCGCGCAGCGCAGCCTGGACGGTGCCGGCAATGTCGAAGATACGGCCACCTTGTCGACTGCAGCCCGGGGATCGACGGAACCCCTGCCGGCCGGTCCGGACCAGGCTGGCGAACCCATCCCGACACGGCCGGGCAGGCAGGCGCCCGACACGCTGGTGCTGACGACCGCACCAGGCAGCGCAGCACCGCAGCAGGAAGAACAGGGTCTGCCAGCCGCCCAGGCGGCGATGCAGCGCGTTGCGCTGCCGGGTGCAGCCACGGCGGTTGAAGTCATCGATGAAGCGGCGGAAGAAACCCGCATCAGTCATCCCGACCCGCGGGAACTCGTCATCAGCGCAACGACCCGGGAGTCGCGCATCGCCGCCTACCTGAGCAACTGGAAACGCAAAGTGGAACGTGTCGGCACGCTGAACTTCCCGCGCCAGGCGCAGGCCGGCCAGGGAGACGCGGCACCGACGCTGGAGGTCGCCATCAGCGCCAACGGCCAGCTCACCGAGGCGGTGATCCTGCAATCGTCCGGACAACTCGCACTGGACGAAGCGGCAATGGAGATCCTTCGCATCGCAGCACCCTTCGAACCTTTCCCCGAATTTCTGCGCGCCGAATACGACGTGCTGCGCTTCGCCTATGAATGGCGTTTCGGCCCCGACGGCGGTATCGGCAGCTTAACCGCCCAGAACCGGCCGTGACACGGCCAGCTGCTTGTGTGAGTGCCGCCTCGCGCTGATACTGTGAGCATGGATATTGTCGAGAATCTGACCGGGCATCTGCTGATCGCCATGCCGTCCATGCTCGACCCGAACTTCGAACGCACGGTGACCTACATCTGCGAGCACAGCGACCAGGGCGCGCTTGGCATCGTGGTGAACCAGCCCCTGGACATGGACATCGCCGAGGTTCTGGAGCAGCTGTCGCTGGAGCCGGCCACTCCAGCCATTGCCAGCACGCCGATCATCCGCGGTGGACCGGTGGAACTGCAGCGCGGTTTCGTGATTCATCAGTCACCCCACGGCTGGGATTCCACCGTCGCCGTGGCAGATAACATCTTCGTGACCACGTCCCAGGACATACTCGGCGCCATCGCGGCCGGTGACGGGCCGGATCAGGCGCTGCTTGCGCTGGGTTATGCAGGCTGGGGCGCCGGACAGCTGGAAGAAGAAATTTCTGCCAACGCGTGGCTCAGCGTTCCGGCCGACCCGGGCATCATCTTCTCGACACCCTTCGAAAAACGCTGGCGCCAGGCGGCGGGCTTGCTGGGCATCGACATCGCCACGCTCAGCAGCGAAGCCGGACACGCCTGAATACTGCGCTGGTTTTCGATTTCGGGCGCCGCCGCATCGGGGTCGCCGTGGCCAACCGACTGACCGGCACTGCCAGCGGCCTGACGGTAATCCAGGCCCGCGACGGGCAGCCGGACTGGGCTGCGCTGGATAAGCTGGTCAGCGACTGGGGCCCCGACATGCTGGTCAGCGGCTTGCCCTATAATTCCGACGGCAGCGAATCAGATATGACAACCGAGGTGCGAGCCTTCGTCGATCAGCTGGCTCAGCGTTACGGTCTTGCAGTGCATACCGTCGACGAACGCCTGACTTCGGCAGAAGCGGAGATGATTCTGCGCGAACAGCGCCAGACAGGGTTAAGGCGCCGACGGGTCCGCAAGACCGACGTCGACCGCGTCGCCGCCGTGCTGATTGCCCAGACCTGGTTGCGAGAAAAGCCGGGAGCCGAAAGAAACAACAATGGCAAGTGAACTGGCGCATTGCACCCAGCTGACCCCGACGGGGCGGCTGCGGCATTTGCTGACTCTGACTGACCTGAGTCGCGACCTTATTGAAGAACTGCTGGAGCGGGCCGAGTCTTACCTCCGGCCGCCGGGCGAGCCACCTGCCCGTGACCCGGTACTGACCGGGCGTACCGTCGCCAACCTGTTCTTCGAACCCAGCACCCGCACCCGCGCGTCGTTCGAACTGGCCGCAAAACGACTCGGCGCCGACGTTCTGAACCTGGATGTCAACATGTCCTCACGCAAAAAGGGCGAGAGCATTTTGGATACGATCTATACGCTGCAGGCCATGCAGGTAGACGTGTTTGTCGTTCGCGACGCGTCGGCGGGAATCCCGGAACTGATCGCGGCATCGGTGGAACCGCACGTCAGCGTACTGAACGCCGGCGAGGCCGCCGTGTCCCACCCCACTCAGGGGTTGCTTGACCTGATGACCATTCACCAGCACAAGGGCCGCTTCAGTCGTCTGGCGGTGACCATCGTCGGCGATATCGCGCGCAGCCGAGTGGCTCGCTCGGCCGTGGATGGCCTGCGAATCATGGGCACGCGTGACATTCGACTCGTAGCCCCGGCCGGCATGATGCCGGACGCGGCGCACTATCCCGGCGCCACAATCACTTCTGACCTCGACAGCGCGCTGGCCGGTGCCGACGTCGTGATGGCCCTGCGCATTCAGCGCGAGCGTATGACCGAGAAGGCGAAGCTGATGACGACCCACGAATATCACGCCTGCTTCGGTCTCACGGCCGAGCGCCTGGCGCACGCTAAACCGGACGCCATCGTGATGCACCCCGGCCCGATGAATCGCGACGTGGAGATAGCGGGCGACGTGGCGGACGGGCCCCAGTCGGTCATCGTGCAGCAGGTTACCAACGGTCTCGCCATGCGCATGGCGATACTTGCCATGGTGATGGAATCGAGGCGCGACCGTTGACCCGCGAACACCGTGGCAGCATTTTCCTCGAAGACGGACAGGTACTCAGTCACCTGAGCTTTCCCGGCGATCAGCACGTGCTGCGAATCGCCGCGCCGCAATGCGCCGTGCGGGCCGCGCCGGGCCAGTTCGTGCACCTGCGCTGTGACGCAGATATTCCGATGCGCCGGCCGCTGTCGATTCAGCGTACGGATTCCCAGGCCGGCTGGCTGGAAGTGTTGTACAAACCCGTTGGTCCGGGCCTTGAGGCCCTGACCCGCGTGCGCGAAGGCAACCAGTTGAGCCTCCTCGGCCCTATCGGCCGCGGGTTTCAAATCGATGCATCCCGACCCTGCTGCGTGCTGATCGGCGGCGGCGTCGGCATTCCGCCTTTATTGTTCCTCGCCGAACGCCTGGCTGATTCCTCTCAGTCACCTGTAGTTTTCTTCGGCTCGGAACTGCCCTTCCCGTTCGTTACGCGTGACAGCGAAATTGAACTCCCGGCCCCCGCCAGTGCCCGTCACAATCTCGCACTGCTGGAGGAATGGGGCGTGCCGGGGAGGCTCGCCAGTAACGGGGGCCTGCCGGGTTGCTACCCGGGATACGTGACGGAGCTGGCGCGCGAGTGGCTTAAGAGCCTGGACAACGATGCCCGAGATGCTTGCGCCGTCTATGGCTGTGGGCCTGAACCGATGCTCCGCGCCACGCAACAGTTGGCCAGCGACTTCGACCTGCCGTCGCAGCTTTGCCTGGAAGAGTACATGGCCTGCGCCGTCGGCGGCTGCGCCGGTTGCGCCGTCGAAATTCACACGGATGACGGCCAGGCGATGCGGCGAGGCCAGGGCCCTGCGGACCAGAACCTGATAGCGGTGGACGACCTCGAATTGAACCAGGGCAGCCGCACGCTGTTGAAGTCAGGCGATCCGGTTGAACTGACCAGCACCGAGTTCAGCATTCTCGCCACCCTGTTGCAGAACCGCGGTGAAGTGGTCAGCAAACGCGACCTGTACGTCTCGGCGCTCGGCAGGGAGCCGGTGCCGCACGACCGCAGCGTGGACATG
>CAMYJV010000031.1 GCA_947258805.1 uncultured Gammaproteobacteria bacterium
CTCGTCATTGGGCGAGATGATCAGCCAGCTCAGCAGCCTGGGCGTCAAGGTTCCGGGTGGCTTTGCCACCACGGCCGAGGCCTACCGCAGCTTCCTCGCCCGGGATGGTCTCGCCGACCGGATCAATGTTGAGCTTAACAGGCTCGACGTGGACGACGTCGAGGCATTGGCGGAAACCGGCGCCAGGATTCGAGACTGGGTGCTTAAGGCGCCGCTGCCCCAGGAGCTGGAGACCGGAATCCGGGCCGAGTGGGACAAGCTCACCGCGGGCCACGGACAGGACCTGGCCGTCGCAGTTCGCTCTTCGGCCACGGCCGAAGACCTGCCCGATGCCTCTTTCGCCGGTCAGCAGGAAAGCCTGCTGAACGTGCGCGGCATCGATGGCCTATTGCAGGCCATTCACATCGTATTTGCGTCACTCTACACGGACCGCGCCATCGCCTACCGGGTGCACCAGGGCTTCGCCCACGACCAGGTGGCCCTGTCGGCCGGCATCCAGCAGATGGTGCGCAGCGACCTTGCTGCGAGCGGCGTGCTGTTCACGCTGGATACCGAAACCGGGTTTCGAGATGCGGTGTTTATCACCTCCGCCTACGGGCTCGGCGAGACCATCGTGCAGGGTCAGGTCAACCCGGATGAGTTCTACGTCTTCAAACCCGCTTTGCGGGCAGGAAAACGAGCCATCGTGCGCAAACAGCTTGGTGGTAAGGCGATCAAGATGGTCTACGCAACCGGCGGGAGCGACAGCGTCAAGACCATCGATGTCGACCCCGCTGACCAGCAACGCTTCTCGCTCACCGACGACGAGATTGAAACACTGGCGCGATATGCGCTGACGGTCGAGGACCACTACGGCCGGCCGATGGACATCGAGTGGGCCAAAGACGGCGAAGACGGCCAGATCTACCTGCTGCAGGCTCGCCCGGAAACCGTGCAGAGCCGCAGAGGCAACGCGCTGCAGCGCTTTACGCTGAAGGACACGGCCGAGGTGCTGGTACGGGGACGCAGCATCGGTCACAAGATCGGTGCCGGCAAGATTCGCAATATTCGCGACGTTGGTGAAATGAGCCGCCTGCAGCCGGGCGACGTGCTGGTAGCAGACATGACGGACCCGGACTGGGAACCGGTGATGAAGCGCGCTGCGGCCATTGTCACCGATCGGGGCGGGCGCACCTGTCACGCGGCCATCATTGCCCGTGAACTGGGCATTCCCGCCGTCGTAGGCTGCGGCGACGCCAGCGAGACCCTGCAGGATGGCCAGGAAGTGACGGTGTCCTGCGCCGAGGGCGATGAAGGCCTCGTGTACGCCGGGTCCCTGTCCTTCGAAGAGCAGCACATCGAGCTGGAGCGGCTACCCGAGCTGCCGGTGAAGTTGATGATGAACGTCGGTAATCCGGAACGGGCCTTCGACTTCGCGGGTATTCCCAACGAGGGTGTTGGCCTGGCGCGGTTGGAGTTCATCGTCAACCGGATGATCGGCGTGCATCCGAAGGCGCTGCTTGAATACAAGGATCTGCGCCCCGCCCTGCAACGGGAGATCGACACCCACATTGCAGGGTACCCCGATCCCGTCGAGTTCTTCGTCGCCAAGCTGAGTGAAGGCATCGCCAGCATTGCCGCGGCTTTCGCTCCCAAGCCCGTGATCGTGAGACTGTCAGACTTCAAGTCGAACGAATACGCGAACCTGGTGGGCGGACGCCAGTACGAACCCCACGAAGAGAACCCGATGATCGGTTTTCGCGGCGCGGGGCGTTATCTCGCCGACAGCTTCAGACCGTGCTTCGAACTCGAATGCCGGGCGCTGAAGCGAGTCCGGGAAGACATGGGCCTGGACAACGTGCAGGTCATGGTCCCGTTCATACGCACCGTCGATGAAGGTCGTGGCGTTGTCGAGCTGCTGGCGGCGAACGGCCTGAAACGCGGGGACAATGGTCTGAAACTCATCATGATGTGCGAAGTTCCGACCAATGCCCTTCTGGCCGACCAGTATCTCGAGCATTTCGACGGCATGTCCATTGGCTCCAACGACATGACGCAGCTGACCCTGGGCCTGGACCGAGATTCGGGACTGATTGCTGACCGCTTCGACGAGCGCGACCCGGCCGTGCTGGCGCTGTTGAAGATGGCTATCTCCGCATGTCTCAGGCAGAAGAAGTACATCGGTATCTGTGGCCAGGGTCCTTCAGACCATCCCGACTTTGCTCGCTGGTTGCTCGATCAGGGCATTGAGACCATTTCTCTCAACCCGGACAGCGTGCTCGACACGTGGTTATTCCTGGCCGGCGAGAGCGTCTGATCCTTGGCGCGCTGCAGGCACCGATGGCAGCTGCCGATTCTTGACTCGGTGGGAGCGGCTTCAGCCGCGACAAAGCCAAGTACCGCAGATAGTTGAACAAGATCGCGGCTGAAACCGCTCCTACCATGAAGAATTAGCCTTGTCGGCAGGTTGCAGCCGCTGATGGCGGCCGCAAATGCCTAAATCGGTGGGAGCGGCTTTAGCCGCGACAAAGCCAAGTGCCGCAGATAGTTGAACAAGATCGCGGCTGAAGCCGCTCCCACCAAGGATTTTGATCGATGGGTATCTGATACCAGTTTTTCTAGAAGTCGCTCCAGCTGGACTTACGACGCCACCGGAGACGCGGCAGAATCAGCCCCAGGATAATGCCCACGATCACGACGCCCGCGCCTACGACAAACCATTCCCGGGCAGCGCGGCCTTCCAGGTCCTCGTTCTCTCGTTGCAGTTCTGTGACCGTCTGTTCGGCTGCGGCCAGTCGCTCGCGCAGCTGCTGGTTGTCCTGATCGATCTGGATGACGTTCGATGACAGGCGGCGAATGTCGCCGAGTTGCGTCTGCAAGGTCGTGCCCGAACGCTCCAGCTCCGCCACTTGTCTTTGCAGCTGATCGCGATCTTTGCGCAATTCGCCCAACTGCTGCTGCAATTCCTTCGCCTTGCCATTACTGGCGGCGAGCTGCTGTTCCACGTTCGGTAAGCGCACCCGAGCGGGCGGCGTGTTCAGCAAGTAGCGCGACAGCATCCAACCCTCGGCGCCGCCCGGCGTGCGCACCCGTGCATAGCCCTCTGCCTCGTCCAGCTCCAGCAGCTCAACCCTAGACCCGCTGGACAGCATGCGCACGATACTCTGGCGGTTGCCCTTGCCCGAGCGCAGCATGACTTCGAAAGAATCGGAGACCCAGCGGTCCCCCTGCTGGGCAGTTACGGAGAATGACGCAGCGCTCGCCAGAATCAGCACCCCAATGGCCACGAAGGCGCGCCCGCGCGCCCGCGCGTCTGCAAGTTTGTCCCTGCTGGCTAACACCCGTATCCCCTGCGCAACAACCCGGCCACGGGGCCGGGGAATGCTAGACTTTAGCATAGCCGTTTTCGGCCTTTCGACGTTCGGCTCCCGGGGGTTCCTGATGACATTTGCCTATTGGTGCGTGCTGGCCGCCGCCATTTTGCCACTGGTATGGATTGGTATCGCGAAGAGCGGGGTCGCCGACTACGACAATGACCGTCCGCGCGCCGCGCTGGCCCGCGCCGAGGGCCGTGCGCAGCGTGCCCACTGGGCCGAGCAGAACGCGCTGGAAGCCTTTCCGCCCTTTGCTGCGGGCGTCATCATCGCGCATCTCACAGGCGGCGCCGCGCAGCTGACCATCAACGTGCTAGCGGGCGTGTTCATTGCTGCCCGCATCGTCCACGGCCTGGCCTACGTCAGCGACAAGGGCATGCCACGCTCCTTCGCCTGGCTCACGGGCTTTGCCTGCATGATTGGCCTGTTCGTGGCCGCGGCGTGACGCTGCAATTCAGTCGGTCGCCACGCGGAGCAGGTGTTCCCGATAGTGTCGCAATTCGTTGATGGAATCACGAATGTCCGCCAGCGCGAGATGCTCGGCCGCCTTGCCAATGCCCTGCAGCACATTGGGCGCCCAGAGGCCGGCCAGAATTTTCAAGGTACTGACGTCGAGATTGCGGTAATGGAAAAAAGCTTCCAGCCGCGGCATTTCGCGGGCCATGAACCGCCGGTCCTGGCAAATGCTGTTGCCGCACATCGGCGAAATGCCCGCATCGAGGTGCCGGCCGAGGAAGTCCAGGGTTTGTTGCTCGGCCTGCTCCACGGTGATGTTGCTGTCCCTGACACGTTGGACCAGACCCGACTTGCCGTGCTGGCGGGTATTCCATTCATCCATGCCGTCGAGCACGTGGTCGGGCTGATGAATGGCGAGCACCGGACCTTCGGCAATCTCATTCAAGTTCCCGTCCGTCACGATGGTCGCGATCTCGATGATGCGGTCGCGGCTGGTATCGAGACCGGTCATTTCAAGGTCGATCCAGATCAACCTGCTTTCATTGGTCGCCATATACGCGCGGGAGACAGCGGGAGGAATCCCGATTCTAGCAAAGCGCGGTGCCATCTCGCGGCCTCATGACTGAGCCTGGCGACGCGCGTACGGCAGTGATTGTTGCAGCCCACGGGCGCCGGGGGCGCCTGAAAGACTTGCATGGCGCCGAGCACCCCTACGTGGTCCGCGGCCGCAGGCTGCGGGTCGTGTGCGGTGACCGCGTGCAGTGGGAACCAGGGCAGCACAACGAAGTCACCGTGACGGCCATACAACCGCGCACCAACTCCCTGCGCAGACTGGACACGGCGCGCAACAGCGCCGAGGTCCTGGCGGCAAACCTCAGCCTCGTGGGGGTAGTCTGCGCCAGCGAACCCCAGCCCGACTGGTTTGTGATTGACCGTTACCTGTGCGCCGCCGCCGACATGGGCGCCCGCGCAATCCTTGTGGTCAACAAGTGCGATCTGGCCGGGCCCGATCCGGCGGAGCTGGACACCTATCGCCGGGCCGGCTATCGCGTGCTGGAAGTGTCGGCGCATGCGGGCCAGGGGCTCCCCGAGCTGGCCAAGGCCTTCGACGGTGAGACAGGCATCCTGGTCGGGCAGTCAGGGGTCGGCAAATCCTCGCTGATCAACCGACTCGTACCGGGCGTAGCTGTCAGCACCAGCGGGCTAACCCGCGGGAGTGCCGAAGGCCGGCACACGACCACCGCGTCCGTCATGCACACATTGCCTGGCGGTGGGCGCCTGATTGACGCGCCGGGCGTGCGCGACTTTCTGCCAGCCATCGACGATGACCGCGCGGTGCAGGTTGGTTTTGCCGAGATTCTTGCTGCGGCTGCGCATTGCCGATTCACGGATTGCCGGCATATGCGTGAACCAGGTTGTGCGGTAAAGACCGCGGTGGAAAAAGCTGAGATCAGCGCGCGACGATACGAAAGTTACCGGCGCCTGCTGCGCAGCACGCAGTCGGCGGCATCACGCTGAGTCGACTGCTGTGCGCGACGCAATAGCACGATACAGGGTGCTGCTGTCGACATATTCGAGCTCGCCGCCCATGGGCACGCCATGGGCAATGCGACTGGCCGCGACGCCAAATTCCGCCGCCAGGCCGCCCAGGTAGGCCGCCGTTGCCTCGCCTTCCACGGTCGCACTGGTAGCGAGCACCAGTTCCTTGATAGCACCACCCGCCAGTTGTTCGCGCAACAGATCTACACCAAGCTCAGCCGGCCCGACGCCATCCAGGGGTGACAGACGTCCGAGCAGCACGAAGTAGCGGCCGCGATAACCACCGGATTCCTCTACCGCCACCAGGTCCGCCGGCGATTCCACCACACAAACCAGTTCGTGTTCGCGGCGGGCGTCAGCACACACCGGGCAAACATCTGACTCCGTCAGCATGCGGCAACGAGTGCATAGCCCGACTCGCTCGGCCGCGATGCCAAGGGCGGCCACGAGGCGCGCTGCACCTTCACGGTCTTTCTCGAGCAGGTGCAATGCCATTCGCTGGGCGGACTTCGGCCCGACGCCAGGCAAGCAGCGCAAGGCGTCGAGCAATTCCTGCAGGCTGGGAGAAAAATTCACGCCGCGTCGCTGTCAGAACGGCAGCTGCAGGCCCCCGGGCAGCCCCATGCCCCCGGCCATGCCCGAGAACTTGTCCTGCACCGTGCGCTCGACCTTGCGGACGGCGTCGTTAAAGGCCGCTACCAACACATCTTCGAGCATGTCGCGGTCATCGCCGACCAGGGAGGGGTCGATCTTGATGCCGCGCACCTCGGGCCGACAGGTCATCGACAGCTTGACGAGCCCGCCACCGGCCTCGCCCTCTACTTCGAGATTGCCGAGCTCTTCCTGAGCTTTCTGCATCTCGGCCTGCATTTTCTGAGCCTGCTTCATCAGCTGGCCGATATCCGCCTTCATGGGTAAGCATCTCCGTCTGGGTGTTAGGGATTGTCCGGCGTTCGTTTAATGGATTCCGGAATGAGCTCGCCCTGGAACATGTCAACGATCTCACGAACGTCTGGATCCTGCTCCATGGCGGCGCGCGCGCGGGCATCGTCTGCTTGTTCCGCCCTGGCATGGTCGCCGGCCAGGGTGCGCCCCGCGGCGTTGGCGACCTCGACACGGACCTGCATGTCACTCCCGAGCCGTTCCCGGACCGACGCGCGCAGCCTGCTCACCAGCTTATCTGTAACCAGGTGATCATTGTGCGGCTCAACCCGCAGGCGAATTTCAGTAGCTGTGGCCGACTGCAGCGCCGTGTGTTCTGCCAGTTGGCGCGCCGCACCGGAAACCGACAGGCCGGCGACAAAAACCGGCCAGTTTTCCGGATCGTGACTGGTACCAGCAGCCGGCGGCGCAGAGGCCGCGGGCGCGGCGGGTGCAAGCCGCTGGGGAGGCGCACTGCCGGCGGCGCGGCGTCCGGGTGTCGTTGCCGGTTTTTCAGCTATGTCAACGGGCGCATCCAGCTGAAAGGCCAGCATGCGCAACAGGACCATTTCAAAACCCAGTCGTGGTTCCGGCGCCAGGCTGAGATCACGTCGCCCGGTGACAGCAATCTGGTAGTACAACTGCACTTGCGCCGGCTCGAGCCGGCCAGCCAACGCCTGCATGGCATCCAGGCTGTCTTCGTCCGGTAATGCTTCGCTGCCGGCCAGCTGAAGCACCGCCAGGCGCTGTAATGCAGTCGCCAGCTCGTCGAGCACGCGTTCGTAGTCAGGCACGTCTTCGTCGAGGGCATCGATCTGCGCCAACAACGCCGCCGCGTCGCCCGCCACCACCGGTGCCAGCAATCCCAGCACACGATCTCGCCCCATAGAACCCAGCATGGTCGCCACGTCTGCGTCGCCGACCGAGTTATTGCCATAGGCCAGCGCCTGGTCGAGCAGACTTAGACCGTCGCGAACGCTGCCGCTCGCTGCGCGGGCCAGGCGCGCGAGTGCGGCAGCTTCGGCTTGAAAGCCTTCCGAATCACAAATCTGGGCCAGCCGCGCCTCGATCAGGGCCGCCGGCAGACGCTTGAGGTTGAACTGCAGGCAGCGCGACAGCACGGTAACGGGTAGTCGCTGCGGATCTGTGGTTGCAAACAGGAACTTCACATGCGGCGGCGGCTCTTCCAGGGTCTTCAGCAGCGCATTGAAAGACTGCCGCGACAACATGTGCACCTCGTCCACGAGATAGATCTTGTAGCGCCCGCTGGTGGGCGTGTACTGCACGTTTTCCAGCAGCTCGCGGGTATCGTCAACGCCAGTGCGCGACGCAGCGTCTACTTCGATCAGATCGACGAAACGGCCTTCGTCGACGGCGATACACGCACTGCACTTGCCGCAGGGCTCCGCCGTGACGCCTTCCAGGCAGTTCAGCGCCTTTGCCAGTATCCGTGCCAGGGTGGTCTTGCCCACACCTCGCGTGCCGGCGAACAGGTACGCATGATGCACCTGGTCGGCACCGAGGGCATTCTGCAACGCGCGCACCACGTGGTCCTGGCCGATCACATCGGCGAACTGGCGGGGGCGCCACTTGCGGGCGAGGACTAGGTAGCTCATTCGGTCAACCGTTAGGAAAAAAGATCCGCGCCAGCCGCACCCCGGCGCCCGGCATCACCGCTACCGCTGCTCCCTCCCGGGCCTGACGGGGTTCACGGCTGGCCGCCGCGGGGGGACCGGCGCGGACCCAAGTAAAGGTTATGCGGTGCCGGCGCAGCGGGCAAGCGTGCCTTGTTGCGCAGCCGCGGCGCACGGTGAATAATCGATGCCTTCATCAATTCCTGCCGATCCATGTCCATTCGAATTGCTCCATACACGGTGCTGCTATCGGTGCTGCTCCTCGCCGCCTGCACGAAAGGCACGAAGATCACCAAAGTCAGCCACGAAAAGAGACCAGCCGAGGCGCCCTATTCCAAGGTGCTGATCGTCGGCGTCACGCCGAATGAGGGCCTGCGCTGGCGCTGGGAAAGGCTAATGGCCTCGACCCTGGAAGATCGAGGCATCACCGCCTGGGCCAGCGTGAAGGAGATGGGCTATGACACGCCGCTGAATCGCGACAACGTGGTGGTGGCGGTGCGCAAAACCGGCGCCGACGCGGTGCTGGTGAGTCGCCTGATCCGCCAGGATGTCGCCGCCAGGGGCGTCGATGCCCGCAAGGAAGCGAAAATGCGCCGCCGCGACGAATACATTTTCGACTTCTTCCGCTATGACTACGATGAAGTCGAAGTGCCCAGCTACACGCTGCTGACCAGCACCGTGGAGATCAACACGGACCTCTACGAGGCGACTGAAGGCCGGCTCATTTACAGCGTGAATTCAATCACCTACCAGAAACAGACCGAATGGGAAGTCCTGGATGAGGTCACCATTGCCATTGCCAAGCGCCTGCGCAAAGACAAAATGGCACGACCCCGCTCTTGACCCCACCGGCCCGCTCCGCCAACCATGGGCCTTTGCAATCCAGGAGTCGCTGCAATGCGGAATTTGACCGCCCTACTCGCCGTTGGAGCCTTGATGCTCGGCGCCGGCGGCCTTGCCCCCGCGGCCGATCTGCCGAAGGTCACGGTCTACAAGTCGCCTACCTGCGGGTGCTGCGTCAAGTGGGCCGATCAGCTCAAGGCCAGCGGCTTTCCGGTAGAAACCATCAACGTGCGGGACGTGGTCCCGATCAAGCAACGCTATCGCGTGCCGCCCCAGCTGGGCTCCTGCCACACGGCGGTAGACGACGGCTACGTGGTGGAAGGGCATGTCCCCATCGAGGACATGCTGCGCCTGCTGCGAGAGCGGCCGGACACACAGGGCATTGCGGTACCGGGCATGCCCATCGGCTCGCCCGGCATGGAAGGGCCGAACCCGCAAGCTTTCAAGGTCTACGCCTTCGATGCTTCGGGTGCCATCGAGGAGTACGCGGCGCATTCGCCGTAACGGCATCCCTCGCCCACCGGGCAGCGCTTCGCCGTTAACGGCCGCTGCAGCAGCCGCGCCGTCGCCCGTGGCCAAGCACCATGCTTGAACGCTATGCCCGCCTGGCAAAATCGCTGCAACCGCACGCCTGGCTGGGCTGGGTCCTGGTCGCGGGTGCCGGGCTCGCCTTCCCCGCAGCCGTGTTCGTGGTCAAGGGCGAGACCGGCCAGTACCTCGGTCTCGCGGCCATCGCCATGCTGCTGTGGGCATTGGCGCTTAGCGCATTCATCCGGGCCTTTGCCGGAACGCCGCCGGCACCGGGCGCCGGCCTGCTGGGACGCCTCCGGGCATTCCTGAGGCGCCTCTATCGGTGGTTCCTCGCCGTGGTGATCACACTGCTACTGATCGTGGTTATCTGGTTCTCGATTCGCGCTGTGTCGCTGATCTCCGACGTGCGGACCCCGGACCCGGCGGGCGGCGAGACCCGGGGGCGTCTGCAGCGAGGGCTGACGTAAGAACGTATTATTCCTCACGTATTTAATTACTTACGTCAGCTTCCTCGAAATTTTATCCGTTACTTCAAGCTCGTTCCTGGCATGAGCCTTGCCGCCCGCGCCCGTTGACCGCGTGGATTTACTCGCTCGTCAGACCACTGGCGTCGGGCAATACGTAAACTTCCGGACCGTGTTACGGGCATGCCCGGCTGTGATGAGGCCCCCAAGTCGCCGATCATTGTTTTTCTTCCCCCGAGGCAGGGCTCCCCCGGTCCGATGGCCTCACCCGGCCGCCCTCGCGGCGGCCGGGGATTCTCTTGCCCTTCTCACGACTACCCGTGGCCTGTGGCACAGGTGCTACCTGCCAGCCGTGCTAGCGTGTCGGACGACGCACAGAATTCACCGGTCGTTGAATACGGCACCAGCGGCGCCAGCGAATACTCCGTCACGATCTCAGAGGAGACTTCACCATGTTCTGGGTGGTCATCGGCCTGATTCTGCTAATCGCCATTGTCGGCCCGGGTCTCTGGGTCCGTCGCGTGCTGCAGACATACAGTCAGCCCGCGGATCGCTACCGTGAACAGGGCACCGGCGCCGCGCTGGCAAGACACCTGCTCGACCGCTTCGAGTTGAGCGAAGTGGAGGTCGAAGCAACGGAGATGGGCGATCACTACGATCCACAGGCCCGTAAGGTGCGGTTGTCGCCGGACAACTACAACGGCTACTCCCTGACAGCGGTCACTGTGGCTACCCATGAAGTGGGGCACGCCATTCAGCACGCTCGGGGCGAGGCGCTATTCGACTACCGCCAGCGACTGGTGCGCACGGCCATGGCGGGCGAACGGGTAGGTGGATTCCTGCTGCTGGCCGCGCCGGTCATCGTGTTGCTGACGAAAGTACCGCAGGCCGGGTTGGTGATGCTGCTGCTGGCGGTCGGCACCATGGCCCTGGGCACGCTGGTGCACCTGGTCACGCTGCCGGTGGAACTGGATGCCAGTTTCAACAAGGCCTTGCCAATTCTTGAAACCGGGAACTACCTGCAGTCCGGCGACCTGCCCCATGCCCGGCGAATTCTGAAAGCAGCTGCCCTCACCTACGTTGCCGGGTCCCTGGCCAGTCTGCTGAATCTTGGCCGCTGGCTGGTCATTCTGCGCCGGTAGTCGCCGGCGCCGCGCTCACCGCACCGTCGTTGAAACGCCGAATGCCAGATGGTGCACGGAGTGCACCCTACGAATACGAAAGGGCCCCGAATCCGGGGCCCTCTGCGGCGCTTCGGTCCGACCTTTGCCTTCAGGTACAGGAGGCGTCGAAAATCGATTGAATCGACGCGTCCAGCATGGCGTTGAACTCCTCGTCGGTCTGCTGGGCTGACAGACCCTCGGTCAGCGCCCTCGAGAAGCTCGCGATCATCCCGTTGTTCTGCGCGAGCCGGCGGTTGGCCTCTTCACGAGAGTAACCGCCCGACAGCGCCACCACCTTCAGCATGTTCGGGTGTTCCTGGCAGGCCTTGTAGAAGTTTGGCTCTTCCGGCAGCGTCAGCTTGAACATCACCAGTTCACTGGCATCGAGCTTGTTCAGGTGCGCCAGCAACTGCTCTCTGAGCAGCGCCTCGGCTTCCGCCTTGTCCGGCGCATTGATGTCGATTTCTGGCTCGATGATCGGCACCAAACCTGCGGCGACGATTTGCCGGCCAATCTCGAATTGCTGTGCGACATTTTCTTCGATGCCGCCCGGGTTGGCAGACTTGATGACGGAGCGCATCTTGGTACCGAAAACGTCTTTCGCGGTCGCTTTCTGCAACAGCTCGTCGAGATTCGGGATGGGCTTCATCAGCTGCACCCCGTTCACCTCGTCGGCCAGGCCCTTGTCCACTTTCAGGATCGGCACGACGTTCTTGTCCTGCCACAGGAAATGCGATGTGGCCTTGCCTGCAATTTCCCGGTCGAGGGTATTCTCGAACAGGATCGCGCAGAGAATGCGCTTGCCGTCGAAAGCCGGGCTGGTGATGATGCGCGTGCGCATCTCGTGAACCAGCCTGAACATTTCCTCTTCGTTACTGTAGGCATCTTCCTGGATGCCGTAGATCCGCAGCGCCTTCGGCGTGCTGCCGCCGCTCTGATCGAGCGCAGCGATGAAACCTGGATCGTTTTTGACTTTGTCGAGCTGCTCTTGGAAAACTGACATCGAGAACCGCCTGCTATTTCGTTGGTGGGTTTGAGGTTGCCGGACGGGACCGGCAACCGGTGGCGGAGTATATCAGTCGGGGCCGCCGACACCGCGCAGGCCCTGCCGGCGCAGCACTGCCACGCGCCGGGATGCACACGTTTGCAAAACGCCACCGCCCTACGCTAGGGCGATCTGCACCTGGCCCCAATTCGCAGCTGGTCCCAGGTCAACCAATGAGCGTGACGATCCCCGACAGTGATCGTGTCCCCTGGCTGACACGCCTTGCCCGGACAGTGCGGCCGGTCTGACAGACGGCAGTCTCGTACTGCGGCACGCAAGGCTGCGGCAAGTGCAGTTGTTGACGCCCGCCGCCAGCGCACCAGCCTCGAACCGCAAGAATTTCTGCTTGAGACCGGCGACGCACCGGAACTAACGGACAACGAACAGGCCAACCTGGCGCATCAGAATGCCGACCACCTGGATATCAGCCAGCAACTGTGCACCCAGATCCTCGGTCAGGCAGATGGGGAATGGTTACTGACCGGCCTGGACCCGGAAGGCATGGACTTTCGCTGCGGTGAGCGGCGTTGCCGACTGCCATTTCCGACCGCGGCCTATGACCGCAAGACCCTGGGCGATGCGATCAAGGCCTATCTGAAGGAAGCTCGAGCCCGGCTGGGGATCGAGTCGACGCCCTGAACAATTGCCGAGCTGCGCCGGGCTGGAATTGCAGCAAGAGACAGGTTCCAGGACGCAACCGCGATCGATGATCGCCGGTGGAAGCCGTCAGACGCTGTCTTTGGCAACTTCGCTGGTCGCGGCTGAATCATCGCTGTCGGCCAGTTCTTCCACCAACCTGAAGCGGCTGGTCAATACCGGCATCATGAAGCCGGCGGCCGCCGCTATCAGGAAAGCGTTCCGCAGCCCATAGATTTCGGCAACCTGGCCCCAGATGGCGGCCCCCAGCGCCAGCGAACCCATCGTGGCCACCATGTTGATGGACAGGCCGCGGGCGCGCAGTCGCGCTGGCAGCAGCATCTGCGCAACGATGTTTATCGACGTCATGATCGCCGTCCATGACAAGCCGGCCAGGAAGGTCGCAAGCGCCGACAGGTATTTCTGCGACGACAAACCAATAATCAGCACGGCGATAGCATGCGTGATGGTGGCCAGGTCGATGACCTGGCTGCGCGACAGCCGCCTGTACAGGGCGCCCAGCAGGAAGGAACCGACGACGGAGCCCACGCCGAAAAATGCCAGCAGCAGGCCGAGCGTCTGTGGTCGACCATCGAGCAGCGTGGCCGCCACAGACGGGACCAGCGCCAGCAGGATGCTGATCATCAGGAAGTTCAGGGTAATCTTGATCAGCAGCTGGCGCAAAGGCCGCTGCCTGATCATGAAGCTCATGCCTTCACGCAGTGCGTGACGAAAACGTGTCTCTGCGTCGCGCTCCGGCGCCGGCCGGTTGCGCCAGAGCAGGATCACCAAAAACAGTCCGATGAACGTGACCACGTTCAGCACGAACATCCAGCCGGCCCCCCACAGGCCCAGTATCAGCCCGGCCAGGCCTGGGCCGACGGCGCGGGCGATGCTGTTGTTCATGCCGTTCAGCGTCAGGGCGCTGGGCAGTTGTTCGCGCGGCACCAGGTCCGGCATGGTGGCTTGCATGGCCGGAGTCAGGCTGGCGGCCGCAAGCCCGAACAGGAAGGTCATCAGGACCAACAGGTTCGGCGTAATCCAGCCGGCTACCGTGACGAGGCCGAGAATCCCAGCAAAGAACATCAGGCTGGCGAGGGACAGCAGCATGATCCAGCGACGATCCACCAGGTCCGCAATGACGCCTGCCGGCAGCCCCATCGCAAAGGCCGACAGGCTGAAAGCAGCCTGCACCAGGGCGACCTTCGACGGCGACGGGTCCAGTTCCGTCATCAACCAGCCGGCGCCCACGGTCTGCATGGACGCGCCGACAAAGGCGAAGAATGAGAACAGCCAGAAGTTCCGAAAGACCTGGTTCTCGAGGGCCGTCCAGGTGCCGGTAGACAGCGGGCCGCGGGCGCCTTGGGGCAGAGGCTCGGACATGGGGCGCTGGGTGCCTGCGAGGCCGGAACGTGAACCGCAGTTTTGCGCACGTTTGCAAGAGGCGCAACCGCGCAGGGCGGTCGGCCCCTGTCGGAACGCGCCAATTCTTCTCAGCTATGCGACGAACGAACGGTATCGCGGTTGACGAGGGTGGCGTGCGCGACCATGGGCCTGGGCGGCAACTCCGGATCGGCCAGGCGAGCCAGCATATCTGCCACGGCAAGGTCGATCATTTCATCTACCGGCAGGTGCACGGTGGTGAGCCGGTAAGCACCCCAGCCGGACTGGGGAATGTCACCCATCCCAACCACGGCCAGCTGCCCAGGCACATCGATACCCAGCTCGATCCGCGCGCCGTCAAGCACGCCGAGCGCGGTGGGATCAGACGAACAAATAATCGCGTCTGGCCGCGCCGCTGAATTCCACAGCTCCGCCGCAACCCGCCGCCCGGCATCGTAGCCAGGATAACCGGTCACGTCGGCCACCAGCTCTGCGCCGGTTGCGGCGGCCAGTGCAGCGCGAATTGCGTCGCTGCGTTCGATGTTGGTCAACACCCCCGAGGCGCCCCGCACCAGGGCCAGGCGCTGGTAACCCGCAGCGACTAAATGTTCCACGGTCTCCCGACCAATCCGAGCGTTGTCGCAGGTGACACTCGACGCCTGAAGCTTTTCCGCGAGTCGGTTCACCAGTACCACCGGCGTCCCGGTGTTGGCACATTCCCGGGCCAGGGCCTCCGAAGGCTTCGCGGACACGACCAGCAACCCGTCCACCTGGTACTGCAAAAGCCGCCGAACCGCGTCATCGACGTCGGTCTCGGTGTTCGAGGTCAGCAACAGCAGCTGGTAGCCCTCCGCCTGGAAGCGTTCACTGAACTGGCGCAGCATCCGAGTGCAGAACGGGTTCTTCCACTCCGCCATCACCAGCCCGATCATCTGGGTACTGCGGACAATCAGACTGCGGGCCAGCGCATTAGGCCGATAGCCAAGTTCAGCGGCCGCGTTGAGGACCTTCTCCCGGGTCTTCGCGGACACGCTCGCGCCCTGCGTGAAGGTTCGTGACACCGCGGACCGCGATACGCCTGCGAGTGCCGCAACCTCGTGGGACGTCACTTTGTTCGAGCTCTGGCGCTTCATGTCAGTCGATACCGGAAACGGCGACCGGGGTGACCGGATCTTAGTCAGTTGCAGATGACGGTGCCGCAAGCGGTTCACCGCCCGTATAGGGAACCTTCCTGACCTGCCACAGCTGATCGTCGAGTTCGCCCGCCAGGAAGCGCTTGATGTCGGCTTCCACGACCTCGGGTGTTTCCAGGTACAGGTAGTGGCCAACACCCGGGTATTTCTGCAGCAGCGTCGGCGCGTTTACCAGCCAGTGCTGAAAGACGTCGGCCTCGAGGTGCATGACCGTGGCGTTATCCAGGCCCCACAGGATCAGCGTCGGCGCCGTGATAGTGGCCAGTACCGCCTGCGGGTTACCGGTGCGGAAGGCCTGCATCTGCAGCGCCCCTTCCCGGCGGCGGCCAGCCCGTCGCCACATGTCGTAGTTCATGGCCACCAGCCAGTCCGGCGGCTGATTGGGCGGGACAAAGTTCAGCGCCAGCAGCGAGCGGACTTTTTCCGGCGTCTGGTAGCGGTTAGCAATCCAGCGGCCGATGCCGCCCTGTCGCCGGGCCCGATTGGGGTCCGTGGCGCGCGTGCGAGGCATACCGGCGGAGTTGATCAACACGAGCCGGCTCACCCGATCGGGTTGCCTGGCCGCGTAGTTGAAGCCGACGATCCCGCCGGACGAGGTGGCCACGACGGCAAATCGCTCGATACCCAGCTGGTTCATCAGGCCGTCGACCAACTCCAGGTTGCGGTCGAAGGAATAGTTGTCGTTGGGCTCCGGCCCCGTGAGCCCGGCAATCAGCAGATCCGGGCGGATGACGCGGAAGCTGTCCTGCAGGCTGCGGGCCATGGAGTCCCAGGTGCGCAGGTTCATAAACGACGCGTGCAGCAACAGAACCGCGGGCCCGTCGCCCTGATCCATGTAATGGACCCGCACGCCGTCAATGTCCGCGAAGCGCGAGTCGGGCGTGGCGTAGCGTTTTTCCAGTTCGGCCAGCGGCAGGTCCAGACGCCCGGAGTCCAGGATCCAGAACGCCAGGGCTGCGACGATGGCAAGGATGAGAAGGGTAAACAGCAACCACTTCATAGATATTCTCATCGCCAATGAGGGAACAAATCAGTGCGTTCACCGCCCGATTGCGTTCGGGCTTCCGCATAGGTCAGTCTACCTGTCGTGGCAATCGCCTGAAAATTGTTACGGGCACGGGCGGTCGCAGCTTTGTCCCGGATGCCGTTCGCCGCAGCGGAGCGCTAGACTTGATGAACCGTTGGATACTGTTGCTTATGGCTATAGTCAGTCCTCTCCACGCAGAAGATACCCTGCGCTGGAGCACCGTCAGCGGCAGCGCGGGTACGCCGCTGAACGTCGTCCAGGCGGGGCTCGACAGCGGTCCGGGAATCCTGTTGCTGCACGGCTTTTCCCAGTCGGCACTGAGCTGGCAGGCCCAGCTGAACGACCCGCAACTGCAACAGGCCTTCCACCTTGTGGCCGTCGATCTTCGCGGGCACGGCAATTCAGCCAAGCCCTGGCGGGCAGAGGACTACAGCAGCGAGACCTGGGCCGGCGACGTAGCTGCGGTGCTGGCGGCGACCGGGCTGGACAAGCCGGTGATCGTGGCATGGTCCTTCGGCGGCCTGGTGGCCATGCACTACGTGCGAGCTGTCGGGTCTGCAGCTTGTCGGCAGCGTCGGTCAGCTGGTGTCGCAACCACCGCCCGCGGTGCCCCTCGACCCGGCGTGGGTGCGCGACATGCTGGCGGACGACATCCGGGCCAACCTGCGCGCGGCGCACCGGTCGGTTCGCCAGATGACAGCAGAACCGATGCCGGCGGACTGGGTTGAACAAACCCTGGCTGCCTACCTGATGATGCCCGCCTACGCCAAGCGAGCCATCGGCGCGGCGCCGGGTGACAACTCAGACCTAGCTGCGCGCACGGATCTTCCGGTACACCTGGCAGGTGGCGCCCTGGATCCGATCTTACCGCCCGCAGTCATGGAACAGGCTGCGGCAGCGCTGCAGAACGCGTCGGTGACGGTGTATGCCGGGGCCGGGCATTCGCCTTTTGCGGAACGGCCAGAACAATTTAACCGCGACCTGGCAGCGTTTGTGCAACAGGCACAGGCAGAGGACGAAGATCAATAAGGCGCGCTACGCGCGCCGCCTGCTGGACCCGAATCGAACCCTTGTTGTCTATTTCGTGGGTTCGAATTGCACCAGTGTGGAGGATCGCAGCGAACTTAATCTCGCGACTTCGTTTAAAGATGGCGGAGAGGGTGGGATTCGAACCCACGATACGGTGTAACCGTATACCAGAATTCCAATCTGGCGCCTTCGACCACTCGGCCACCTCTCCGAACGCGCCGGAAGGCTAAACCATGCTCCGTTGGCAATCAATCGACCGGGCGGCCGAAGTAGTCGGGGGGCATCTCCAGGCAAGGTCGCCCTTCAGGGTAGCCCTGTTGGCCTTCTTCGGGGATCTCCATGGTGTCGCCCTGGTTGGGCCGGTCCATCCCGGCCGGGACTTGCAGTTCGCCGATGGAGTTGCTGGCCTGGTATTCCTCAGGCTTGGCGCACTTCTCTTCCGGCGACTTCTTGAAGAGACAGGCAGACAGACCGAGGCACAGCAGGCCCGCCAGGAACAGACGCGCGCCTGGCAAACGCCCTGGAATCACAGGCAGCCCGCCTGGCGCAGGGCCGATTCGACGCGCGCACGATATTCCTCGGACAGCGGGGTCAACGGCAACCGGATACCCGGCGGGATCATTCCCATGCGTTGCAATGCCCACTTCACCGGAATCGGGTTGGCTTCGACGAACAGGTCGTTGTGCAGCGCAAGCAACGCTTCGTCCTGGTTGGCGGCCTCGTCCGCGTCACCCGCAATTGCGGCCTCGCACATGGCGGCCATTCTCAGCGGCGCGACGTTGGCGGTAACCGACACGACCCCTCGCCCGCCGGCCAGCATGAATTCCCGCGCCGACGGATCGTCACCGCTGTACAGCCCGAAGTCATCACCGCAGAGTTCGCGCAGAACCGCCACGCGCGCCACTTCACCCGTGGCCTCCTTGATGCCGAAGATCTGCGGGTGACCGGCCAGTCGCGCAACAGTTTCCGGCTGCAGGTCAACGGCCGTGCGCCCAGGCACGTTGTAGAGCATGACCGGCTTGTCTACCGCATCGGCGATGGCTGTGAAGTGCCGCACCAGGCCTTCCTGGGTCGGCTTGTTATAATAAGGCGTGACGACCAGGTAGCCGTCGATGGGCGCCTCGCCGGCGGCAATCGACAGGTCGACCGTCTGCGCCGTGGAGTTGGACCCCGTGCCGGCAATCACAGGCAGGCGGCCATCCGCATATTCCGCCGAGTGGCGAATCACCTGCAGGTGCTCGTCTTTAGTGAGGGTGGCCGACTCGCCGGTGGTCCCGGCAATGACCAGGGCCGCCGTGCCCTGACCGACATGCCAGTCGATCAGGCGCTCGACGGCCGCGAAATCCACGTCGCCGCCATCGCTCATCGGCGTGACTAGCGCGACCAGGCTGCCCTCGTACATGGTCCGTCCCTCTCGTAGAGCGTGGCGATGGTACTGGCGGCCCCTGACACGCGCAAGGCGTCACCTGTCCGGGGTGGATGGCGCAGGCGATGCGCTATCATAATGGGGTCGGTCCTGCCGGACCTCCCAGTTACCCGACATGGAAAAGCTGCTGGCGGTAACCGCGATCGGTCACGATCGTGCGGGCCTGGTCCGGGACCTCAGTGAAGCGGTCACCGGGGCCGGGTGCAATATCCAGGAAAGCCGGATGGCCGCGCTTGGCTCCGAGTTCGCCATCCTGATGCTTATCAGCGGCAACTGGCACGCGGTTGGCAAGGCGCGCGAACGTCTTACCCGGCTGCAGGAGGAGTCGGGCCTGACCGTCACGCTGCGCGACGCGGAGCAGCGCAACGCCGACCCAGCCGCGCCCTACCTCGTGGATGTCGTCACGCTGGACCACGAGGGCATCGTGCTGGGCCTGTCGGGCTTCTTCGCCAAGCGCGGCCTTGTGATCGCCGAACTCAACACCCGCCGGTACAATGCGCCGCACACCGGGGCGGCCATGTTTTCGGCCCAGCGTTAACAATATGCCGAACCCTGAATAGCGGCCGGCAAGAGGAGATAATAAGAGTTATGAGCGCGCCCGACATCGGCAAACTAGCCCCGAACTTCAAGCTGCCCGCCACGGGCGAACAGCAGCTGGAGCTGAAGTCCCTGCGTGGCCAGAAGGTAGTGCTGTATTTCTACCCGAAGGACAATACCCCGGGCTGCACGAACGAGAGCAAGGATTTCGCTGCCGCGAACGCCAGGTTCAAGCGGGCCGGGGCCGTGATCATCGGCATTTCCCGCGACAGCATGGCCTCCCATGACAAGTTCCGGGCCAAATTCAAACTGCCGTTTCACCTGGTGTCGGATACGGATGAAAAAGCGTGCTCGCTGTACGACGTGATCAAGGAAAAAAACATGTACGGCCGCAAGGTCATGGGCATAGAGCGCAGCACCTTCCTGATTGACGAGAAAGGCAAACTCCGCAAGGAGTGGCGCAAGGTCAAGGTCGCCGGGCACGCAGAAGAAGTGCTGGCAGCCGTAAAGGCCCTGTAAGGCCCCGTAGCAGATGAATCGCCGGCCGCACAGCGTTCTGACCCGCATCGCCCTCGTGATGGGGTGCGCGCTGCTGCCTTTTCTCGCCGCGCCAACGGTGGCCATGGATGACAATGACTTGCCTGACATCGGCAGCCCATCCGACTCGGTCCTGTCGAAAGAAAAAGAACGCCAGATAGGGCGGTCGATCTTCCGCCAGATACAGGCATCCGGCACCATGGTCACGGATCCCGAGGTGCAGGAATATATCCAGGACGTAGGCCAAAAACTGGCGGTACACGCGCAGGACGGGAATTTTCGGTTCCAGTTCTTTGTCGTGAACGAGCCCACGATCAACGCATTCGCCCTGCCCGGTGGCTACATCGGCGTGCATTCCGGTCTGATCCTGGCCACGCAAAATGAGAGCGAACTGGCCGGTGTGCTCGCCCACGAAATCTCCCACGTCACGCAACGTCACATCTCGCCCGCGGTGTACGCTAACCAGCGCCAGAGCGTGATCACCATGGCCGCGATGCTCGGGGCGATCCTGCTGGGAGCAGCTTCGGGCAGCAGCGACGCGATCATGGGCGGCATCGCGGGCGCCCAGTCCATGGCCATCCAGCAGCAGATCAACTTTACGCGTTCGAACGAGTACGAGGCCGACCGTGTCGGCGTGGGCGTGCTGGCCCAGGCCGGCTTCGATCCGCAAGGCATGCCTGACTTCTTCGAAACCATGAACCAGGGGTCTGGCCCGATGGCCGCGGCAGCGCCGGAATTTATGCGCACCCACCCGGTTACGGTGAACCGTATTGCGGAAACGCGAGAGCGCGCTGAAGCTTATACCGTCGCAGATGTGGAGGACGCGAGGGGTTACAGCCTGGCCAAAGCAAGGTTAGTCCTGCTGGCAAGCAAGACGCCCGAGGCTGCCAAGGAACGCTTCATCGGCGAGCGGGAAAATCCGGAACGCGTGGGCGAAATCGGCCTGGAATACGGCATTGCACTGGCTAACCTGAAACTCGGGAACAGCCGGGAAGCCCTGAACCAATTCAAGGTGCTTCTGGCCAACAACCCGGGCGTCATTTCTTTTCACAGCGGACTGGCCGCGGCACAACAGGCCAACGGGGACTGGCCGGCGGCTAACACGACCTTCGAAAATGCGATGAGCCTGTTTCCGCGCAACGTGCCACTGACAATCCGCTACGCCGAAGGCCTGATCAGCGCGGGCGAGCCGAAAAAGGCCCACAAGATCCTGCTTGACCTGTACAACCAGGTGCCGCCGACGCCAGAGCAGGTGCGGCAGATTGCCCTGGCTGCCGGCGAGGCCGGTGATATCGCCGATGCCCACTACTACATGGCCGAGTACCACTTGCTGAATGGTCAACTCGATATGGCCGCCGATCAGTTGCGCGTCGCCCTGAGCATGGACCTCGACGACGTGCAGCGGGCGCGCCTGGAGTCGCGGTTGAAGCAGGTACAGAATGCGATGCCGACGCCAGGTTCAAACCGCGGCCAGAACCGCCCGAACGGTTGATGAGGCAGACAACCAACAGGTTGGCAGCCCGCTGCGCAGCCCTGGCGGCAATTTGCGCCCTGCTCGTCGCCTGCGCGTCAAAAGATTCGGCAACCTACGACGAACGGGACCCCTTGGAACCGGTTAACCGGGTCATATTCAAAGTCAATGATGTTGTCGATCGAATCTTGTTTCGGCCGGCGGCGGCCGGCTACGAATTCGCCGTGCCCAATTTTGCCCGCCAGGGCGTGAACAATTTCTTCAACAACGCCGGCACGGTTGGCGACATGGTCAACAATTTCCTGCAAGGCAAGCCAAGGCTTGGACTGTCCGACGCGGCAAGGATCGCTCTGAATACGAGCTTGGGGTGGTTTGGTTTGTTCGATCCCGCCACCGACGCCGGTCTCGCCAAGCATAATGAAGACTTCGGCCAGACCCTGGGAGTCTGGGGCTTTCCGCAAGGGCCCTACCTGATGCTGCCGTTGCTCGGCCCGCAGACCGTGCGCAGCACGGTCGGATTGTTCACCGTTGACCGGCAGGCACGGGTATTGCGTTACGACAAGAACACGCGAAGGCGTCAGACATTGCTGGCGCTCAACATCATACGTATCAGGGCCAACCTGCGGTTCCTGAACAAGCAGCTGGACCGCGCTTATGACCCGTACGTGTTCGTCCGTGATGCGATCCTGCAGCGCCAGCGTTTCCTGCGCTTTGATGGCCGCCCGCCTAACCTGAAGCAACGCCTGCCTGCGGAAGACACCGGCGATGAGGGATTCGCAGAAGACGAAGACATATAGTTAACTGAGACGCTCAGGTCGCCTCGACGGATTCCTTGGCCGGGGCCTTGATCATTGCATCAATTTCGCCCTGCAGGCGTTCAATGACCGCATCGAGCCCCAGCGCATCGATCTCCGCGGCAAACTGGTTACCGTAGTTCTCGACGTACGACACACCCTCGATACGCACGTCATAGACCCGCCAGCCGGCTTTCGACAGCCGCAATCGGTAGTTCACGGGAATCAGCTGCCCGGTGTCCTGCATGATCGTAGTGTCAACCGCGGCAAAGCGTTCATTCGCCTGGTAATCGGGCAGAACCTCCAGGGAATTCGGATCCAGGCGCAGCAACCCGGTCGAATAACTGCGTAACATGAACTGATAGAAGGTCTCGACAAAAAGTGCGCGCTTTTCCTTGGACGCGGCCTTCCAGTTGGCCTCGCCCATCACCTTGTAGGCGGCGTAACGGACGTCGAAGTTCGGTTTCAGGATTTCATCGATGACCGCGTAAAGCTCTTCCGGGTGCTGACGGAAGTAGGCCCGCTTGCCGTCCAGGCTGTCCGCCGCCCGGTTGGCGGTGCTGACGATCACATCCCGCGGCCCCGCCTCTTGAGCGACGGCCGGTGTCCACAGCAACACGGCGGCCGTTACCAGCAAGCTGCCTCGAACGGAAGGCCAGGCTCGCCGGGTTAGCGGCTGCAGCGTCGCCTGCCCTCCAGTGCCAACCAGTAAAGCCGAAAATAGTCCTGTTGCCATCGTCTGTAGGTCCGTGTCGTTTGAACTGGGGCCAGAAAACGCCGGCAAGGATAACAGCCGGAGTCCCCTCCTGACGCCCACTCGGCTTTGCAAGGATACTAAATTGGACTAAAATAGTCCCATATTCGAGGCACCCCAAAATGCTACGTATCAGCCGCCTGACAGATTACGGCACCATGATTCTCGCCTACCTGGCCCAGGACGCGGCCCGGTGCTGCTCGGCCAGTGATGTCGCCGCCGCCACGCATATTGCGCTGCCTACGGTGCAGAAGCTTTTGAAAGTACTGGCGCGATCCGGCCTGGTGGATTCCGTGCGGGGGGCAGACGGCGGCTACTCCCTCGCCCGGCCTGCCACCACGATCACGGCCGCGGAAGTCATCGGCGTGCTGGAAGGACCCATCGCCGTTACCGAATGCAGCGCCGAGAGCAGCGAATGCGAGTTGGAGACCCTGTGCCTGGTGGGCGGGGCCTGGCAAAAGATCAACCAGGCCATTCTCGATGCGCTGGAAGGCGTCACGCTGGCCGATCTCCGGGGTCCCGTGGCCACGCAGGACAAAGGCAGCATGGGCACACGGCGCATTGCCGCTGGTGCAGCAGCCGCGGCAGACAATAGTTAGAGAGCAGGAATGAGCACCAAGAGCAAAGAAGTCACCGAACTCGTCGAGCGCAAATACAAGCATGGCTTTATTACGGACATCGAGTCCGACACGGTACCGCCAGGCCTGGACGAGGACGTGGTCCGGCTGATTTCGCACAAGAAAGAAGAGCCACAGTTCATGCTGGACTGGCGCCTCAAAGCCTTCCGCCACTGGCAGGGCCTGCAGGAACCAAACTGGGCGAAACTCCATCATCCGCCGATCAACTACCAGGAGATTTCCTACTACTCGGCGCCCGGTCAGAAGAAGGACGGGCCAAAGAGCCTCGACGAAGTTGATCCGAAGCTGCTGGAAACCTACGAAAAGCTGGGTATCCCGCTGCATGAGCGCGCCGCGCTGGCGGGCGTGGCCGTAGACGCAGTATTCGACAGTGTATCCGTGGCGACGACCTTCAAGTCGAAACTGGCTGAAGCCGGGGTCATTTTTTGCCCCTTCTCCGAAGCCGTGCGCGACTACCCGGAACTCGTTGAACGCCACCTCGGCAGCGTGGTGCCCTACCGCGATAACTACTTTGCGGCCCTGAACTCGGCCGTATTCAGCGACGGTTCTTTCGTATACATCCCGGAAGGCGTCCGCTGTCCGATGGAACTGTCTACTTACTTCCGCATCAACGAAGCCAAGACGGGGCAGTTCGAACGGACCTTGATCGTAGCGGAGCCAGGCAGCCACGTGAGCTACCTGGAAGGCTGCACGGCACCCATGCGCGATGAGAATCAGCTGCACGCCGCGGTCGTTGAACTGGTGGCCATGGAAAACGCCGAGATCAAGTATTCCACCGTGCAGAACTGGTACCCGGGAGACGAAGACGGCAAAGGCGGAATCTACAATTTCGTGACCAAGCGAGGCGACTGCCGCGGCGCGAATTCGAAGATTTCCTGGACCCAGGTGGAAGCCGGGTCGGCCATCACCTGGAAATATCCCAGCTGCATCCTGCGCGGCGAAAACTCGGTGGGCGAGTTCTACTCGGTGGCGGTGACGAACAATCTGCAGCAGGCGGACACCGGCACGAAGATGATCCACATTGGCAAGAATACCCGCAGCACCGTTGTTTCTAAAGGTATTTCTGCCGGTAGAGCCCAACAGTCTTATCGAGGCCTGGTAAAGGTATTCCCAACGGCCGAGAACGCACGGAACTACACCCAGTGTGACTCGCTGCTGATGGGCAAAGACTGCGGCGCTCACACCTTTCCATACATGGAAATCCGCAATCCGAGCGCCATCGTAGAACACGAAGCGACCACGTCGAAGATCGCGGACGACCAACTCTTCTACTGCCGCCAGCGGGGCCTGACGGAAGAAGATGCCGTCAATACCATCGTGAACGGCTTCTGCAAAGAAGTCTTTCGGGAGTTGCCGATGGAGTTCGCGGTGGAAGCGCAGAACCTGCTGAATGTCAGCCTGGAAGGCGCCGTGGGTTGACCCCCGGAGCACGGTTAGAAATAGCGGACAAACACATGCTTATTGTCGACGACCTGCGCGTGAGCGTAGATGACAAACCCATACTGAATGGCTTGAGCCTGAGTGTTCAGGCTGGCGAAGTGCACGCGATCATGGGGCCCAACGGTTCCGGCAAGAGTACGCTGGCGCACGTGCTCGCGGGCCGCCCAGGCTACAAGGTCACCGGCGGCCGCGTGCTGTTCCACGGCCAGGACCTGCTCGACATGGAGCCGGAAGAACGGGCCTGGGCCGGCCTGTTCCTGGGCTTCCAGTACCCGGTGGAAATCCCTGGTGTGAACAATGTTTACCTGCTGAAAGCCGCATTGAACGCCCGGCGGCGCCATCGGGGCGAAGAAGAAATCGACGCGATCCGATTCCTGAAACTGGTCCGCGAGAAAGCTGCGCTGATGCAGATGGACGAAAGTTTCATGAACCGCGGCGTCAACGAGGGCTTCTCGGGCGGTGAAAAGAAGCGCAACGAAATCTTCCAGATGACGGTACTCGAACCGGAACTCGCGGTGCTGGATGAAACCGATTCGGGCCTCGACATCGACGCGCTGAAGGTCGTTGCAGACGGCGTCAACGGCATGCGCAGCCCGGAGCGGTCTTTCGTCCTCGTCACCCATTACCAGCGCCTGCTTGACTATATCCAGCCCGACTACGTTCACGTGCTGGCGAAAGGTCGCATCGCGCGCACCGGCGACAAGGGCCTCGCAAAAGAGCTCGAGTCCACTGGCTACGAGGGCGTGCTGGCGGAGGCGGCCATCTCGTGAACATTGCCCGCATCGAACAGGCCTGCGCTGCCCTGCCGGAGGACTGGCTGCGGCCGGCCAGAAACCATGGCATCGAGCAATTCGCGGCCCGCGGCTTTCCCACCACCCGCCACGAAGACTGGAAGTACACGGATCTGACCCCCGTTGCCGAACGCAGCCTCGCCTACCTCGCCGACCACCAGCCCGCCGCACCGGATGTGGCGCAACTGCCAACGGACCACGGTGACAGCTGGCAGGTGCTGTTCGTGAATGGCCGCCTCGCCCCAGGCCAGCAGCTGCCGACACCAGCAGGCCTGAGCCTGGTGGCACTGGCCGATGCCGACTCTGCGAGCCAGGCACGGATTATGGAACGGCTGCAGGCCCTGCACGCCAACCCCGCTGCGGACCTTGCGGCACTGAATGCTGCCTTCATGAGCGGTGGGTTGCTCATTGAAATTGCCGCTGATGCACGCATCGAACGCCCGCTGGAGATCCTCTTCCAGGGGGACGGCCAGCCAGTAGCCGCACAGCCTCGACTGGTGGTTTCTGCCGGCGCCAACAGCAGCTTCACGCTGATCGAGCAATACGCGGGGCTCGGCGCCGGCCTGACCAACGCCGTCACCGACCTGCACTGCGGTCCGGGCGCTGAAGTCAGCTACGCGAAACTGCAGGCCGAATCGCCGGACACGCACCATGTTGGTTTACAGCGACTGGTACTGGAGCGCGACAGCCGGCTGGAAGTCTTGCACCTTGACCTGGGCGCCAGCCTGTCGCGGAACGACCTGCAGGTGGAACTGAATGCACCCGGCGCCGCCGCGACGATCTACGGCCTGTTCGTAGCCGATGGCAGTGCCCACATCGACAACCACACGCGGGTTGATCACCGGGCACCCCATACGTTTAGCGCGGAGACCTATCGGGGCATTGCGGCCAACGAGGGACAGGGCGTTTTCAACGGCAAGATCATCGTGCATGTCGGCGCCGACGGCACGGATGCAAAATTGAATAATCGCAACCTGCTGCTGAGCAAGGCGGCAGAGATCGACACCAAACCGGAACTGGAAATCTACGCCGACGACGTCAAGTGTGCCCATGGGGCAACAACCGGCCAGCTGGATGCCAATGCGCTGTTTTACCTGCGCTCGCGCGGACTCGACGCGGCGCAGGCCCGCAGCGCGCTGGTTAATGCCTTTGCCAGTGAAATTCTCGAACGCATTCCCCTGCCCCGGCTGCGCAGCACCGTCCAGCAGGGCCTGGAAGTGCGCTTGGCTCGCGATGCGGAGGCTTTAGCATGAGTGCACTTCAGAGCGAAGCGGTGGCTGCGAGCCTGGATGCCGACGAAATCCGGGCGGATTTTCCGATCCTGCAGCAGCAGGTGAACGGACACCGGCTGGCCTACCTGGACAGCGCGGCGTCGTCCCAACGACCGCGGGCGGTGATCGATGCCATCGATTACTACTACACCCACGACCACGCCAACGTGCACCGGGGCGTGCACACCCTGAGCCATCGCGCGACCGATGCCTACGAAGGCGCCCGGGAAAAATTGCGGGCTTTTATCAACGCCGAATCTACGCGCGAAATCGTGTTCACCCGCGGCACGACCGAGGCCGTCAACCTGGTCGCAAACTCTCTCGGCGCGTCCCTCGGCAAGGGCGACGAGATCGTGCTGACGGAACTCGAACACCACGCCAATATCGTGCCGTGGCAGCTACTGGCAGAACGCACTGGCGTAGTGCTGCGAGTCATCCCGATCAACGATGCGGGCGAACTTGTCCTGGACGACTACCCGGACATGCTCAATGGGCGCACTCGACTCGTGAGCGTTGCGCACGTGTCAAATGCGCTGGGCACGATCAACCCGGTCGAAGCGATCCTGGCGCCGGCCCGGGAACGCGGGATCCTGACCCTGTTAGACGGCGCCCAGGCCATCCCGCACATGCCGATAGACGTGCGGGCCCTGGGTTGCGACTTCTATGCGTTCTCAGGCCACAAGATGTGTGCCCCGACGGGCATCGGTGCGCTATACGCCCGCGAAACCGTGCTGGCAGAACTGCCGCCGTGGCAGGGCGGCGGCGACATGATTCTTACCGTCAGCTTCAGCGGCACCACCTTCAACGAACTACCCTACCGCTTCGAAGCCGGTACGCCGAACATTGCCGGCGCCATCGGTCTGGGCGCCGCCATCGACTACCTGGACGGTATCGGGATGGCGGCCATTGAAAATTACGAAGCCGAACTGCTCGCCTACGCGACGGCCAGATTGTCCGCAGTGCAGGATCTGGAACTGGTCGGCACCGCATCCCACAAGGCCGGCGTGCTGTCGTTCAACCTGGACGGAATCCACGCCCACGACCTGGGGACCATCCTGGATCACCAGGGCGTTGCCATTCGCACCGGTCATCACTGCGCGATGCCGGTGATGGAGCACTTCGGCATCGCCGGCACTGCCAGGGCATCACTGGCCTTCTACAACACGCGAGCAGACATCGACCAGCTGGTCGATGCGCTGCAGCTTGCGCGGGAAATGTTGCGCTGATGGCTGACGCAGCGAGTCTCAAGGAGCTCTACCGGCGCACGGTGCTGGAGCACAGCCGGGACCCGCATCGTTTCGGCCGGCTGAAGGCCGCCGATCAGAGTGCTACCGGGCACAACCCGCTGTGCGGCGACAAATGCACCGTTTACCTGCGCATCGACGACGACAGCATCGCGGACATTTCCTTCGAGGGCGCGGGCTGCGCCATTTGCATGGCGTCAGCGTCCATCATGACCGACGCTGTGCATGGTCGCCGCCTTGACGAGGCACAGACTGCGGCTGCGAAGGTCCTCGGCGCCTTCGACCGCGACCAGCAAACCGCGAAGCAGGCCACGCTCCATGGCGATATGGCCGCGCTGGGTGCGGTGCGGGGCTTCCCCACCCGCATTCGTTGTGCGACTTTGCCGTGGAAGACCCTGCAGGCCAGCCTGGCCGGTTTGCCCACCACCGTTACCACTGAAACCAGCCACTGAACCATGTTTGGACAAGACAGCGAACCACTGACCCTGAAGCGCGAAGTCGAAGTCATTGTCGTGCCCGACGGTATCCCGGTGACCCTGGAAAAAGGCGCGCTGGTCTACATCACGCAAGCCATGGGTGGCAGCTTCACGATCTATTTCGAGGGCAACCTGTACCGGGTGGGCGGCAAAGACGCCGACGCACTGGGCAAAGAGCCACTGCAGCCACCGGAACTTCCCGACGATGCGTCCGATGACGAATTCCAGGCGCTCGTCTGGGATCAGATGCGCACCATCTATGACCCGGAGATCCCTATTAACATCGTAGAGCTTGGCCTGATCTACGATTGTCGGATTTCGAAACTGGACAACGGCCAGCGCTATGTCTACGTCGAGATGACAGTCACGGCCCCCGGCTGCGGTATGGGCGAGTTCCTGGTGGCAGACGTCCGCGAAAAGGTCGGCATCATCCCGACCGTCAGCAAGGTCGACGTAGAACTGGTCTACGACCCGCCATGGAACATGGAGATGATGTCCGAGGCCGCGCGCCTGGAAGCCGGGATGATGTAAGCTCCGTCGCGATGAAGCGACTGACCCTCGTGCGCCACGCAAAGTCGAGCTGGAAAGATCCCGGGCTCGATGACTTTGACCGGCCCCTGAATCAACGCGGCGAACGCGACGCCCCGGTCATGGGCCGCCGCCTGCAGGCCCGCGGCGTCCGCCCCTCACTAATCCTGACCAGCCCGGCGCAGCGCGCCCAGCGCACGGCCCGGCTGATTGCCGAGGCCATCGGTTATCCCGTGGAATTCCTGCAACGCGAGGCGGATCTGTATCTCGCGGAGCCCGACACCATTCTCAAGGTCCTGGCCCGCGAAGGCGAAAGCTTTAACGACGTGTTCGTGTGTGGCCATAACCCCGGCATGACCGATCTTGCCAATCGCCTCGGCGGCGTGCGAATCGACAATGTGCCGACCTGTGGCATCGTGGCGCTGGAAGCTGACATCGAGACCTGGGCCGAACTCAGCGACAAAAACTGCCACCTGGACTATTTCGATTACCCGAAACGGACTGCCGTTTCAGATGCGGGGAATCGCGGCTGAAGCCGCTCCCACCACGTAAAGCTGCCAGGCCGCAAACATCCCCAATGCGGGATCGGCCTGCTTGATCATGACCAGCCAATGTTGCCAAGCAGAGAGAGCTCGACAAGCTACCAGCCAGTGGCAGCATTGCCACGCTCCAAGAACCTGTAGGGGCGGCTTTAGCCGCGATCAACGGTGAGTCTGCCGCCCCGCTGCACTCCCGCGGTCGGGGCAAGGTTGCCGGCCTGTGTCAGAGCATCCCGCAGAAACAGTGGTAATAGAGATTTCGCGGGTCGTTGAAGTGCGCCAGGGCCTCCAATTCAGCATCGATCCGCTCGGCGATTCTCGCCAGACTGTTGCCGCCCGCCGATCCCGACCGTCGCACGTCGGCCCACTCCAGGATCGCCCGACCAGCCGACGCCATGCCCACTGACAGGCGCTCCCGAAAACCCATTTCCTCCTGGAGGTAACGGACACCAAAGTCCTCTTCTTCAATTCCGGCCCGCTCCGCGGCGGCCGTGATCGCCCCATCCAGGCCGCCAAGCGCATCGACCAGGCCCAGTTCCAGCGCATCGTCGCCCACCCAGACCCGGCCCCGCGCCAGCCCGTCGGCTCGCTCGAAGGACATCTCCCGGCTGGCGGCCACCCGCTGGACAAACTGGCGGTAGGCATCTTCCACGCTCGACTGGAGAATGCGGCGCGCATCGGGGCCCAGATCGCGCGCCGCTTCCGCCTGGCCGCTCAGGCGAGTCGTGCCAAACCCGTCCGTCCGCACGCCCAGTTCCGCCAGGCTGCGTTGAAAAGTGGGTAGCAACGCGCCCACGCCGATAGACCCGGTGATGGTGGCTCCATCCGCCCAGATTTCATCGGCGGGCATCGCAATGTAGTAACCGCCCGATGCTGCGACGCTGCTCATGGACGCCACCAGCGGCTTGCCGGTGTCCTTGAGCCCGTTCAGGGCTTCGAACACGACTTCGGAAGCAAACATGCTGCCGCCCGGGCTGTCTACGCGCAGCACCACCGCGTCCACTGCGTCATCTGCGGCAGCCTTGCGAACCAGGGCTGCCAGCGTGTCACCGCCGACGGTGCCCGGCGGCCCCTTGCCGTCGACGATCTGCCCGCTGGCCACGATCACGCCGACATTAGCCTCCTTTCTGGAGGCCTTGCCGACGCGCATCGAACGCAGGTAATCAGCGTGACCGATGGCACTGAAACCGGCGTACCCGTTGTCGGCCTCGCCCACGAGCTCCACCATGTAATTGTCGAATTCAAGCCTGCCGGTGAGGCCGTTGACCAGACCTGACTCCATGGCAACCGTGGCAAGATTGCCGTCGGCTGCGTCGACCCGGTCGGCCAGCTCGTTGGCATAGGCGTTCAGCGCGCCGGCATCCAGCCCCCGCGCCTGCGCCACGTCGCCGCGATAGGCTGCCCAGAGGGCTTCCAGCCAGCGGCTGGCTGCTTCCTTGTCTGCTGCAGACATGTCGTCCCGGGTGAAAGGCTCCACGAACGACTTGTATTCGCCGACCCGAAACACGTTCATGTCAATGCGCAGCTTTTCCAGTGCCTCGCGGAAGTAGGCTCGGAAATAGCCGAAACCGTCCAGGTACACAGCGCCGAGTTCATGCAGGAACACGGTATCGGCGTGGGCCGCAAGATAATACTGCGCCTGGCTGTAGGCATCGCCCATCGCGATGACCGGCTTGCCCGACTCGCGGAAGGCTAAAATAGCCTCGCCAATCTCCCGGAGCTTCGTGAGCCCGCCACCTTCCAACGCGCCGAGAGACAGCACGACGGCTTCGATGCGCTCGTCTTCAGTCGCCATCTGCAGCGCATCCACCACATCACGCGTCAGGGTTTGTCGTGGCGGGACACCTTGCGCATCGGCAACCGCCCGTACGAACGGATCGTCCGCAAGCTGATCCACGAGTTGCCCGCTCGGCGCAATCACCAGGGCAGCCGTTTCAGGCACCTTGACGACCGCACCGCGGAAGGCGATCACGATCAGGCCAACGATCAGCAGCACGAGCAGTATCTGCACGAGCGCGCGCAGCACACCAAACAGCCGCCAGATGAAGCGGAAGAAACGCACGAAGATATTCGGTTTGTCCATCACAGAGTCCTGCAGTCTTAGTGGCTGGCGGCCAGCTTTGTGCCCGTGTAGCGGATCCTGTAAATCGCTCCGCGTTGATCGTCGCTCACCAGCAGTGAGCCGTCAGGTGCCGGTAGCACGTCCACCGGTCGGCCCAGCACGTCGTCGCCGTCGAGAAATCCCTCCAGGAACGGCTCATAACTGACGGCCCGATTGCCTTCAACGCGCACGAGTGTCACGCGGTAACCGGTTTTGCCGGCCTCTTTGCTGCGATTCCAGGAACCGTGTTCAGCGATGAAGATCTGCCCGCGGTAACTTGCAGGAAACGCGTCACCCGTGTAGAAGGCCATGCCAAGGGGGGCAGAATGGGGCGCGAGATTCTGCACCGGTGCCGCCGCGGCATCACAGCTGCCCTGTTCGCCAAACTTCGGGTCCGCAATCGTCCCGCCGTGGCAGTAAGGAAAGCCGAAATCCTCGCCCCTGGACGCGACGCGATTCAGTTCACACGGCGGCACTTCGTCACCGAGCATGTCACGACCATTGTCGGTAAACCACAGCTCACCGGTGTCCGGGTGCCAGTCAAAGCCCACACTGTTGCGCACGCCCCGGGCTTCGACACGACGATCCGTGCCGTCGGCCCGCATGCTCAGAATCCGTGCGAAGCCGTCCTGGTCGCACACATTGCACGGTGCTCCGAACGGCACGTAGAGCCGGCCATCCGGGCCGAAGGCAATGTACTTCCACGCATGCAAGCCATTCTTAAACGGCAGGTCGTCGATCACGACCTCGACTGGCGGCGGTTGTGCAAGATTGGCCCCAACGTTGCGCACGGCCAGCACGCGGCGCGGTTCGGCGATGTAAAGCGTGCCGTCGCGAAATGCGACGCCGTTCGGCGTCTTCAGCCCGTCGGCCACCACGAAGCGTTCGGGATCCCCGGACAGCGCGCCACGCAAGGCGTAGACGCGCTTGTCGCGCCGCGTGCCAATGAATAGCGTGCCCGCCTCGCCCCACGCCATGGAACGCGCACCCGCAACGTCATCGGCCAGCACATCGAGTTCAAAGCCCGCCGGCAACCGGAATACGGGCTCGGCCGCCGTCGCTAATCCCGACACGGCACTGCACAGCAACAAAATGACGACCAGACGGATGAGCCACGGC
>CAMYJV010000032.1 GCA_947258805.1 uncultured Gammaproteobacteria bacterium
AGAAGGCGTCGTTCGCGGGCTCTACCGCTACAAGCCGAGTGACACTGAAGCAAAGAAAGGCCGCCGCGCGCACCTGTTCGGCAGCGGGGCAATCATGAACGAGGTATTGCGCGCGCAGGAATTGCTCGCCGCTGCGGGCGTCGCGGCGGACGTCTGGAGCGTGACCAGCTACAACGAGTTGAGCCGCGAGGCGCTGCGCGTGGAGCGCCACAACCTGCTGCGTGGCGAAAATAAGGAACCCTACGTGCGGCGCACGCTGGCCGGGGAAAGCGGAGTGTTCGTGGCCGCATCCGACTATATGAAGGCCTTGCCGACGAGTATCGCGCGCTGGGTACCCGGCCCTTACGTCACGCTGGGCACGGACGGTTACGGGCTAAGCGAGTCGCGGCCGGATCTGCGCGACTGGTTCGAAGTCAGCGCCCAGTACATTGCTTACGCCGCGATGGCATCGCTGGCGGAAACTGGCGTGGTCAAGACGGAAGAGCTGAAGGATTGCGCAAGAGCCTGGAGCATCCGCCCGGACAAGCCGGACCCGGCCTACGCCGGCCCCGCCCAGGCTCGCACCCCGCAGTAGGAGCGGCTTCAGCCGCGATCAGGCCTTGCCAATGGCGGCCTCTCGGTAGGCGCGGCGGGTTATGCTCTTGTCATGAACAACCCTGTGAAACCCCGCCGCTCCGTGCTGTACATGCCGGGGAGCAACGAACGCGCCTTGGTGAAGGCGCGCACGCTGCCCGCGGATACGCTGATCTTTGATCTTGAAGACGCCGTGGCCCCGCAGTCGAAAACCGCGGCGAGGACCGCCGTCTTAGAGGCAATCAGCGAAGGCAACTATGGCACCCGCGAACTCGTGATCCGGATCAACGCGGCTGACACCCCGTGGGGCGCAGACGACCTGGAGGCTGCGGCACGCAGCGGTGCCCATGCCGTACTGCTGCCAAAAGTCCACGGCCCGGAAGACGTGGCCGCTGCCGGCCGCCGCCTGCGCACGGCCGGGGCAGCTCCGGGGCTGGGCCTCTGGATCATGGCGGAAACTCCGGACGCCATCCGGCTGATCGACCGCATCGCCACGGCGGAGCCGGCGCTGCAGGCCATCGTGATGGGCAACAACGATCTCGCCAAGGCCCTGCGCCTGCCGCCCGACCCGGCGCGCACCGGGCTGCTGCACGCCATGAGCGCCTGCATTCTCGCGGCGCGTGCGCATGGGCTTGATATACTTGACGGCGTGTTTGGGGACCTGGTTGACCGGGCCGGCTTCGCTCTCGAATGCGGCCAGGGCAAGGCCCTGGGTTTCGACGGCAAGACACTCATTCACCCCGGGCAGATCGACCCGGCCAACGAGATCTTCGGCGTCACTGGCGAAGACGTGGCCCGGTCCGAGGCAATCGTTGCGGCCTGGGAGACAGCCGCCGCGGCCGGCAGGGGCGTCGCGGTGCTCGATGGGCAAATGATCGAAGCGCTGCACGCGGAGTCCGCCCGCCGGGTGCTGACGCTGCATGCAGCAATCTGCGCGCGCTCAGAGGACTGAGACTGGATGGCAAAAAAGAACAATCCATCGATGGCAGACTGGCAGGAGCTGGCCCGCAAGGAGCGCAAGGGCCGGGACCCTGAAGAACTGGTCTGGGAGACCCCGGAAGGCATCCCGGTAAATCCGGTGTACACGGCGGCAGATCTCGACAAGCTGGCGCACCTGGACGGCCTGCCGGGCTTTGCCCCGTTCACGCGCGGGCCCCGGGCTACGATGTACGCGGGACGGCCGTGGACAGTGCGCCAGTACGCCGGCTTCTCCACGGCGGAAGAATCCAACGCGTTCTATCGCAACAACCTCGCGGCCGGCCAGACGGGCCTGTCGGTGGCTTTCGACCTGGCTACCCATCGCGGCTACGACTCCGACCACCCGCGCGTGGTGGGCGACGTAGGCAAGGCCGGCGTGGCCATCGACACCGTTGAAGACATGAAGACACTCTTCGACGGCATCCCGCTCGACAAGATGTCTGTGTCCATGACCATGAACGGCGCGGTGATCCCCGTCATGGCCATGTACATCGTCGCGGCGGAGGAACAGGGCGTGTCGCCCGAGCAACTGGCCGGGACCCTGCAAAACGACATTCTGAAAGAATTCATGGTCCGCAACACCTACATCTATCCGCCGGCCCCATCCATGCGGATCGTGGCGGACATCATCGGCTATACGGCGAACCACATGCCGCGCTTCAACTCCGTCTCCATTTCCGGTTATCACATGCTGGAAGCCGGGGCGACGTGCGTGCAGGAACTCGGCTTCACCATTGCCGACGGCATCGAGTACGTGCGGGCGGCGCTGGCCAGCGGCCTCAAAGTGGACAAGTTTGCCCCGCGGCTGTCCTTCTTCTTCGGCATTGGCATGAACTTCTTCATGGAAGCGGCCAAGCTGCGCGCCGCGCGCCTGCTGTGGGCCGAGTTGATGCAAGAGATGTTTGCGCCGGAAGACCCTCGCTCGCTGATGCTGCGCACCCACTGCCAGACCTCCGGCGTCAGCCTGACGAGCCAGGACCCTTACAACAATGTGATTCGGACCACGGTGGAAGCCCTGGCGGCAGTGCTGGGCGGTACGCAGTCGCTGCACACCAACTCATTTGACGAAGCGCTGGCGCTGCCAACGCCCTTCTCCGCCCATATTGCGCGCAACACTCAGCTCGTGCTGCAGGAAGAAACGGGCATTACCCGTGTCGTGGATCCGCTGGCCGGGTCTTACTACGTAGAAAGCCTGACCGCATCACTGGCGGCAGAAGCCCGCAAGCTGATTGACGAAGTCGAAGCCATGGGCGGCATGACCAAAGCAGTGGAATCGGGCATGCCCAAGTTGCGTATCGAGCAGGCGGCAGCGCTGCGCCAGGCGCGCATCGACCGCGGCGAAGAAGTGATCGTCGGGGTGAACAAGTACCGGCGCGAAGACGAACCGGAAATCGACGTGCTGGACATCGACAACTCAGCGGTCCGGGAATCCCAGGTCGCAAACCTGCAGGCGGTGCGCGCTGGCCGGGACACCAACGCGTGTCAGCAGGCTCTCGACGCGCTGACGGCCGCCGCGAACAGCGGCACCGGCAACCTGCTGGAGCTGGCGGTCACCGCCGCCCGCGCCCGCGCCAGCGTCGGCGAGATTTCAGACGCCATGGAAGCCAGCTTTGGGAGGCATCGTGCCGTGATCCAGTCTATCAGCGGAGTTTACGGGTCGGCCTACGAGGGCGACGAAGCCTTCGCCGGCATCCAGCGCGACGTGGAGCGCTTTGCGACGGAAGACGCCCGGCGCCCGCGCATGCTGGTGGTGAAGCTCGGCCAGGACGGTCACGACCGCGGCGCCAAGGTCATCACGACGGCTTTCGCGGACCTCGGTTTCGATGTCGATATCGGGCCGCTGTTCCAGACGCCGGACGAAGGCGCCCGCCACGCGATCGAAAACGACGTGCACGTGGTGGGAATTTCGTCCCAGGCCGCCGGGCACAAAACGCTGGTGCCCCAGCTCATCGACGCGTTGAAAGCCCAGGGCGCCGGCGACATCATCGTCGTGTGCGGCGGCGTGATTCCGCCGAAAGACTACGACGAGCTGAAAGCTGCCGGCGTGTCGGCCATATTTGGACCGGGCACGAACATTCCGGCCGCGGCTCATGAAGTGCTGGGCCTGATCCGGCAGCGGCGCATGGCCGCCTGACGCGGGCCCGCCGGGCACGAGCAACAATAACGACGGAGCCATTCATGCAGGACATCATCCAGCGACTCGCCGAAAAGCGCGAGGCGGCGCAACTCGGCGGTGGTCAGCGGCGTATCGACGCTCAGCATGCCAAGGGCAAACTGACGGCACGGGAACGCATCGAATTGCTGCTGGACGAGGGCAGCTTCGAGGAATGGGACCTGTTCGTGGAGCACCGCTGCACGGACTTCGGCATGGCCGACCAGAAGATTCCCGGCGACGGCGTAGTGACCGGCTACGGCACCATCAACGGCCGGCTGGTATTCGTATTCAGCCAGGACTTCACGGTGTTCGGCGGCTCACTGTCCGAGCCCCACGCCGAGAAGATCTGCAAGATCATGGACCAGGCCATGAAGGTGGGCGCGCCGGTCATTGGCCTGAACGATTCCGGCGGCGCGCGCATCCAGGAAGGCGTCGCATCCCTCGGCGGCTACGCCGACGTATTCCAGAAGAACGTGCTGGCGTCCGGCGTGGTCCCGCAAATTTCAGTGATCATGGGCCCGTGCGCGGGGGGCGCCGTGTATTCACCGGCCATGACGGACTTCATTTTCATGGTGCAGGACACCTCGTACATGTTCGTGACCGGGCCCGACGTGGTGAAGACCGTGACCCACGAAGTGGTGACAGCCGAAGAGCTGGGCGGCGCCGTGACCCACACGACCAAATCGGGCGTCGCGGACCTGGCCCTGGAAAACGACGTGGAAGCGCTGCTGGCCACCCGGCGTTTCTTCAACTTCCTGCCGGCCAACAATCGCGAGAAGGCGCCGGTCTGGCCGACGACCGACCTCGGCTCGCGCGTAGAGGTGTCGCTGGACACCCTGGTGCCGGACGATCCGGCCAAGCCCTATGACATCCGCGAAGTCATTCTGAAAGTGGCTGACGAAGGCGACTTTTTTGAGACCCAGCCGGGCTACGCGCAAAACATTGTCGTGGGCTTCATTCGCCTGGAAGGCCACGTGGTGGGCGTGGTGGCGAACCAGCCCATGGTGCTGGCGGGCTGCCTGGATATCGACTCGGCAAAAAAAGGCGGGCGCTTCGTGCGCTTCTGCGACGCGTTCAACATACCGATACTGACCCTGGTCGACGTGCCCGGCTTCATGCCCGGCACGGCCCAGGAATACGGCGGCATCATCAAACACGGTGCGAAGCTGCTGTATGCCTATGCCGAGGCCACGGTGCCGAAGGTCACGCTGATTACCCGCAAGGCTTACGGCGGCGCTTACGATGTGATGGCGTCGAAACACCTGCGCGGCGACGTCAACCTGGCCTGGCCCAGCGCCGAGATTGCGGTGATGGGCCCAAAGGGTGCAGTGGAGATCATTTTCCGCAAGGATCTCGGCGACGCGGACAAGATTGCGGCGCGCACGGAAGAGTACCGGCAGAAATTTGCCAACCCCTTCATCGCTGGCAGCCGCGGTTACATCGACGATGTCATCATGCCGCGCGATACGCGGGTAAGGGTCTGTCGTTCCTTCGCCATGTTGCGCGAGAAGAAACTGGAAAATCCGTGGCGCAAGCACGGCAACATCCCCCTGTAGAAAGGCGCCGAGCATGTTCGACAAGATCCTGATTGCCAACCGCGGCGAAATTGCCTGCCGCGTAATGAAAACGGCCCGCCGCATGGGAATAGCGACCGTGGCCGTGTATTCGGACGCCGACCGCGATGCGCTGCACGTGCTGATGGCAGACGAGGCCGTGCACATCGGTCCGGCGCCGTCGGCGAAGAGCTACCTGGTCATCGACCGGATCGTTGCAGCCTGCAAGGAAACCGGCGCCCAGGCCGTACACCCGGGTTACGGCTTTTTGTCCGAGAACGCCGCGTTCACCGAGGCGCTGGACGCCGCCGGTATTGCCTTTATCGGCCCCGCCGTGAAAGCCATCACGAGCATGGGCGACAAGATCACGTCGAAGAAGCTGGCGGCGGAGGCCGGCGTCAGCACCGTGCCCGGCTACACCGGGGTCATCGACGGCCCGGACCATGCGGTAGAGATCGCCCGTGACATCGGCTACCCGGTGATGCTAAAGGCCAGCGCCGGCGGCGGTGGCAAAGGCATGCGTGTGGTCTGGAACGACGAAGAGTGCCGGGACGGCTTTGAGCGGGCCACGAACGAGGCGGTTTCGAGCTTTGGCGACGGCCGGGTCTTTGCGGAGAAATTCATCGAAGAACCGCGGCACATCGAAATCCAGGTGCTTGCCGATACCCACGGCAACGTGATCTATCTCGGCGAGCGCGAATGCTCGATTCAGCGCCGCCACCAAAAGGTCATAGAGGAAGCCCCGTCCCCGTTCCTGGACAGAAAGACCCGCCGGGCCATGGGTGAACAGGCGGTCGCGCTGGCGCAAGCCGTGGACTACCGCTCCGCCGGCACCGTCGAGTTCATTGTCGACGCAGAGCGAAATTTCTACTTCCTGGAAATGAACACCCGGCTGCAGGTGGAACACCCGGTCACCGAACTGGTCACCCGCCAGGATCTTGTCGAGCTGATGATCCGGGTAGCGGCAGGCGAGAAACTTCCCCTCAGCCAGGCCGACGTTACGCTGAAGGGGTGGGCCATCGAGGCCCGCGTTTACGCCGAGGACCCGTTCCGGAACTTTCTGCCTTCCATCGGCCGCCTGTCGCACTACCAGCCGCCGGTGGAAAGCGACACGGTCCGCATCGACACCGGCATCCGGGAAGGCAGCGAAGTCTCGATGTACTACGACCCGATGATCGCAAAAGTCATTACCTATGGCGACGATCGCGACCAGGCCATCGACAACATGAACGACGCGCTGGATGCGTACCTGATCCGCGGCGTATCGCACAACATAAGTTTCCTGAACGCGCTGCTGGCGCATCCGCGCTTCCGCGAAGGCAGGCTGTCTACAAATTTTATCGCCGAGGAATACCCGGACGGATTTCACGCCGCCGACGTACCCCACGACGATCCCAGCCTGCCGGTAGCCATGGCTGCGATGGTGCACCGCACGCTGATGGACCGGGCAGCGCGACTGGAAGGCCAGCTGCCCAGCCGCGAAAAGACAGTCAGTCCTGAGTTTGTGGTCATCATCGAGCGCGAACCCTGTCCCGTGAACGTGATCCCCATAGAAGGCGGCTTCGAAGTCACTCGTGGCGACTCCGTCTACCGGATCATCACGCGCTGGCAGCCCGGGCAGGCGCTGGTCAAAGCGGTAGTAAACGGCAAGCCCGTCTGCTTTCAGCTCGACCGGGTCGGGCTCCACTACCGGCTGTCTCATCGCGGCGGCCAGGTCCAGGCCCTCGTGGTGTCGCCCAGGGTCGCGGAACTGGCCGCGCTGATGCCGGAGAAACAGCCGCCGGACCTGTCCAAGTTCCTGCTGTCACCCATGCCGGGCCTGCTGGTGCGCATGGCCGTGACTGCAGGTGAAGAAGTGAAGGCTGGCGAAGAACTGGCCGTCGTGGAGGCGATGAAAATGGAAAACAGCCTGCGCGCCGACGAAGACGTGGTAATCGCCAAGGTGCTGGCCGACGAAGGCCAGAGCCTGATCGTCGACCAGCCGATTCTCGAGTTCGAGTAGCAGTCGGGGGCATGGCTAAACCCGACCCGGCTCGGCTTGCAGATGCGCTGTTGCAGGGCGACCGCCGGGCCCTCGCCCAGGCCATCACACTGGTGGAATCCGCACGGCCGGAAGATCGCGAACCGGGCGACCGCTTGCTGGAAAAGCTGGCGGCGCAAGCAGGCGACAGCATTCGCATCGGCATTTCCGGCGTTCCGGGCGTGGGCAAGTCCACGTTCATCGAGAGCTTCGGTAACTACCTGATCGACCGGGGCGAACGGCTGGCCGTGCTGGCAGTAGACCCGTCATCTGCACTCAGCGGCGGGTCCATCCTCGGCGACAAAACGCGGATGGAAATCCTGTCGCGCCGGGAAGAGGCCTTTATCCGGCCCTCGCCCGCCGGACGCACCCTCGGCGGCGTGGCCAGGCACACGCGCGAGACAATGCTGCTCGTGGAAGCGGCCGGCTTTAACGTCGTGCTGGTGGAAACCGTCGGTGTGGGCCAGTCAGAAACGGCCGTGGCGGAAATGACGGACTTGTTCATGTTGCTGCTGCTGCCCGGCGGCGGCGATGAGCTCCAGGGAATCAAGCGCGGTATCGTCGAACTTGCCGACCTGATTGTCGTAAACAAGGCCGACGGCGATCTGGCAGCGGCGGCTAACCGCGCGGCAGCAGACTATCGCAATGCGCTGGGCTTTCTGCATCCCCGGCATCCGGACTGGGAGGTCCCTGTGAATACCTGTTCGGCCCTGGAGAATCGGGGCATCGAAGACGTGTGGGCAACGATAGAACGATTCCGCGCCACGATGACCGATAATGGCGAACTATCGCGGTCGCGCGCCGCCCAGGCCCTCGCATGGCTGTGGGACGAGACCGCGGAGCAACTACTGGAAACCTTGAAAGGCGACGCCGCCGTGCGCCAGCGAATAGGCGAACTGGAAGACGCGGTAACCGCCGGCCGCACCTCGCCGCGGGTGGCTGCCCACGCGCTGGTCGAACAATTCTGGCAGGAGAAAGGCAAGCAATGATTGGCAAACTGAATCATGTGGCCATCGTCGTCCCCGACCTGGCGGCCGCCAGCGCTATCTATCGGGACACGCTGGGCGCTGACGTGTCGGCGCCGGAAGACCTGCCCGAGCATGGCGTTACCACCGTATTCGTGAACCTGCCCAATACCAAGATCGAACTGCTGCACCCGTTCGGCGAGGGCTCACCCATCGCGAAGTTCCTCGACCGGAATCCCGCCGGTGGCATTCATCATCTCTGTTATGAAGTGGCCGACATCCTGGCGGCGCGGGATCATCTGATCGCCCAGGGCGCCCGGGTGCTGGGCAACGGTCAACCGCGAACGGGGGCTCACGGCAAGCCCGTGTTGTTCCTGCACCCAAAAGACTTCTGCGGCACGCTGCTGGAAATCGAAGAGATTTGAACTCCGATTCAACTCGGCGACGCGAGGTTTTCACAGGCCCGCAAGCTGCCACGCCAACCCTCACCAACCCTACCAGGGCATCTCCCGCCCGTCGTAGTTCAGAAACTGTCCGGGATTGTCCGGCGACAAATCGTCAATGCGTACGCGGAGGTCCGCCACCGCGTCCGTCGTGGTCTGCAGCTGAATGATGCCCTGCTCGATCAGCGGCATCACCGGCTTGAACTGCTCTGGCACCGGGTCGCCGGGCTTCAGATCGAGGATGCCGCGCGTATCCACGAGCCCCGGGTTAATCAAACCAACCGCGATGCCGTCGCCTGCCAGGTGCAGGGACAGGTTCCTCGCAATCAGGTGCAGACCTGCCTTGCTCGCCCGATACGGCAGATAGCTGTTCGGGGCGGCGCTAACCTGGCTGATAGAGCCGGCGGCACTACCCAGTATCACGACTTTTTTCTGCTGACTGGCGGCAACGTTGTTCCGGAACGCAACGACCACGCGGGTCGTCCCCATCGTGTTCGTCAGCAAGATGCGCTCGAACAGCTCGAAGTCGATGGCCGGATATTCCTGCGGCCCGGGATCGCCCAGCAACGCGGCATTGTTGAGCAACACGTCAATCGGCTGGCCACGGTACTTGTCAGCCAGCGCCGCCACGCTGTCCGCCGCGGCAATATCCAGGGTCTCAACCACCACTTTCGGGTGTTCAGCAGCGATCTCCAGCAGTGCTTCCGCCCGCGACGGGCGCCTGCAGGTGGCAATGACACGCCAGCCTGCCGCAGCGTACTGCCTGGCGAATTCCAGCCCGATACCGCGATTCGAGCCGGTGATCAGCACCGTGCTGTCAGCCGTGGGTGCGTCGTCCATTGTCCAAGCCCTCTCCGTGTGGCTGGCCACTAGACCGAGCAGGGCCAGAGCCAGCATTTTATGAATTACCGTCACGCGGCCTCCCCGCCAATCATAATTGGCTGTTACCGAACGGGGCTTACAATACGGTGCATCGGGCTGCGTGGGAACGCCCGGACCGGGGGGACAACAGGATGGAACCATTTCTTGCACGGGCCATGCGATTAGCCGGCTTCGGTCTTTATTCGGCTACCTTCAGCCTGGTGCCCGGCGGTGCGTTTGCACAGGAGGTCTTCGAAGACATCGTAGTCAGCGCCCGCCGGTTGGACGAAAGCCTGCAGGAAATCCCGGTCGCGGTTTCCGTCATCGACACGCAGCGAATCGAAATTGAAGCCATACGCGACCTTGCCAATATTGCCGACCTGACTCCGAGCCTGCAGTTCGACCAGGGGTTCTGGCCAAACGACACACGGGTGTCGCTCCGCGGATTATTTAATCGCGCCGGCCGGCCAAGCGCCGCCATACTGGTCGACGGCATCGATGCGGGTAGCGAACAGCTGGAGAGTGCCGGCGGCTCGGCGCTCCTGAACCAGCGTTTGCTGGACGTCGAGCGCGTGGAAATTGCGAAAGGCCCGCAGGTGGCCCTGTACGGCCGCGCGGCTTTTGCCGGCGCCATCAATTACGTCACGCGGCGACCGACCATGGGCTGGAGCGCCAACGGCAGCGCCGATATCTCACCGAAGGACGGCCGCCAGGAAATCCGCGCGTCGTTCTCGGGACCAATCATTGAAGACACGCTCGCCCTGCGGGTCCTGGGCTCCGCCTACGGCCTCGACGGTTACTACGAGAACCCGAACACCGGCGACGGCGTGGGCGGCGGCGACAGCTACGGCGGCGGCTTCGGCCTGTTGTGGACACCGGCCGACGGCCTCGATGCCTACCTGAACGTCACCTACAGTGATGATGAGTACGATCCCCCGGCCATCGCCGCAGTCAAATCCAATGCCGTACTCGGCCCGGTGGGTGTCAACCGCCTCGAAGCCGTGGTCGGCAAAATCTCGGCCCGTGAACGCGAAATTAACGCATCTCCCGATCCGGCAAATCCATTCCGCGACTACCAGGGCACCGACGACGAAACCTGGCGCGCCAACCTGATTGTCAACTGGGAACTGGGTGGATGGACGCTGGAGTCCCGAACCGGCTATCTCGACAGCGACCAGAAGCTCCGGCTCGACACGACACAGCAGTTTGGTTTCACCGCACCTTCGGCAGGCAATGACACCGACGGCAACTACAGGTTCAAGTATGAGCAGTGGCAACAGGAACTGCTCCTGAGGCCCACGGAACCGGGGCGTCTCAACTGGCTGCTGGGCGCGCAGGTGTTCTCGGAAGATGCGTCGGACCGCAATGACAGCCGGATATGGTTTCGCGATCCGGACAACGCCAATTGCGCCCTCGGCTCGCCGTGTTCATATGCCGAAACCAGCCCCTTCGGCAAGACCATCAAGCGTGATACCGACAGCTACTCGGGCTTCGGCCTGCTGGGTTTCGATGTCACCGAACAGCTGACGGTGACTGCCGAAGCGCGCCTGATCTACGACAAAGTCAAAGTGTCCGCCGACACCGCAGCAAGCCTTGCCAATACGCTGACCCCGCCCAATTTCCTGCCGCCGCTCGGGCCGCCGCCGAACGACGATGTAGACGACACGAACTTCGTGCCGCGATTCACGGTGGACTACTCCTTTGGTGACACCACGCTGGCCTACGTATCCGCGTCCAAGGGCATTAAACCCCCCACCTACAACGTCACAGACCTGACGGAACCTGATATCAACCAGATCGGCAAGGAAGACCTGTGGACCTACGAGGTCGGCGCGAAGACCAGCTGGTTAAACGGTCGGCTGACCGTGAATGGCGCCGCCTTCTACAATGACTACCAGGACCAGCAGGTATTGGTGCAATTCGCCGCGCCCGCTGGCGCAATCATCCCGATTCCACGCTCCGGTTCGGTCAACGCTGCGGAAACCGACATCTGGGGCGGCGAAGTGGAGGCGCTGTGGCGACCTGACGAATTCTGGACCGTGTCGGCGAGCTACGCTTACACAGACGGCGAGTACGATGACTTCAACCTGGCGGAAATCCAGGGCCCTGACAATCCAGTCTCCACCAGCAACCAGGTCAAGGCCGGCAACATCGATGCGGATTTCTCCGGCAATGACATTGCCGGCATTCCGGACCACGCCTTCGCTTTCCTCACCCGCTACGATCGCCAGGCGCCCTTCGGCACAGACTTGAACTGGTTCGCGCAGCTGACGGGCAACTACCAGGGCGAACGTAAAGCGGATGTTGCCAACCTGGTCACGCTGGACAGCTACTGGCTGGCAAATCTGCAGCTGGGTATCGGCGACGATACCTGGACGCTGATCGGTTATGCAGAGAACCTGTTCGACGACGACACGGTGCGCTACGCCCAGGAATTCATCGACCAGGAAAAGGGCTTCGTTCCCTTCATCAATTTTGCCTACCCGGTGGCGTACTACGCCTATCTGCCGCAGCCCCGGACCATCGGCCTGCGGCTGCTGTTCAGAACTCGCTGAAGCGCGGTGTGCAGCGCCTTGCTGCGCAACAGCACGTTGCGTCAGAACGCTGAATTATGTGACCCCGTTCATCGCGGCACACCGCCCGCAAGGCCAAACTGCGCCCTGTCTCAGGAGCTGCGTACAAGCCATGTATATCAAGCACTTCAGGCTGAAGGGACGGCCCTATGCACCGGGTCCGGAACCCCAGTTTTTCGTACCGAACCCGGCGGTCGGCACCATCGCCACGCGGCTCGCCGAAGTCATGACCGGCCGCGGCTCGGTGGCCGTGGTCTCTGGCGGCCCGGGTGTCGGCAAGACTGCCCTCGTTTCCCACGCTGCCAGCCAGGCCGGCGATAACGCCGTCGTTGCCTGGGCCGACCTTCGGCAGCTGGAACCGGAAAGTTTGTTCGACCAGCTGTTGCTCAGCCTCGGCAAGGAAGCCGGAGACGGCAGCGGAGCGCTGTCGGCACACCGCCTGCGACTGGCCGTTAGCGAACAGAATCGAGCCGGCCACAGTGTCACGGCGGCAGTAGATGTCGGCACCGTCACGGCCGAGCGGGCGAAGCGCCTGCTGCGCCTTGCACACCTGATGGGCGATGGGTCCACGGGTCTGAGCCTGGTGCTGATGGGCCCCCATACCCTGCACAAGGTGCTGGATGTCCCAGGCATGATTCACCTGCGGCAGCGGGTCTGCATCCGCCACCGGGTGCGGCCGCTGACGGAAGATGAGACCCGCAAGTACATCGGCGAGGGGCTTGGCCGGGTTGACGGCGATCCGGGCGCATTGCTCGGCGACGACGTCCCTGGGCTGGTCTATCGCTATGTGGCCGGCGTACCGCGCCTGATCAACACCATGATGGACATGGCGCTGGCAGAAACCGCGCTCCGGGAACTCCCGCGAGTCACTGCCGACGCGGTCAGCCAGGTGGCCCAGGCCCTTGGCTGGCGAACCCTCGGCGGCAAAGCGCCAACGCCGCGCCCAACGGCAGCCAAAGCGGCTGCGGCCATGCCAGCTGCGGCCCCTGCGGCGCCAAGCCCGGCCAAGTCAGAATCCGATTCACCGAAGCCTGTGGCCGAACAGAGCGCCGCCGCAGCGAAAGCGTCGGAACCCGCCAGCGAACCGTTTGCGGATCTTGTCACAACGCTGGATATGGCCGTGGCACCTCCCGAAGCCAAACCGGCGGCAGAGGCACCCAAGTTTGAATCACCCATCCCAGGCATGGGCCTCGCCGGCGTACCCGAGATGGATCCCGAAGACACCAGCGCCACGGGCATGCTGCGCCTGGAGGACCTGGACGAACGATTCGCCGAACACGTCTTCAGCGAAGAAGGCAGCTGATCCGGGGCCGGCTCCAGAGCCGGGCGCCGCAGCGCAGGTCTCCCACAACTCAAGCGCCGAAGAACGGCCGGTAAGCGGGTTCCATTCCCGCCGGCCGCGCTCAGGCGGTGAAGCGCGCCGCCGTCGTGTCCAGGGTCGCCAGGTTGATGGCGCCCAGGTATTCGGCGTCATAGTCCCCTGACTTCATTGTCTTTTTGATAATGCCTTCGAGATTGGGCCGCTTCTCGGCCGGGCCCTCGCCCTTGCCGAGCCCGCCACCGAATTCGACGAACACCTCGACACCCCGGCTCATTGCCGTCTGCAGGCAACCTACCCAGTTCACCGGGTTAAACAACTGGAAGAACAAACGGGTCCGAACGGCATCCGCATCACTGTCATGGGGCTGGGCGCTGTAATTTGACAGCACCGGGTAGCCAGGCTTTCGGAACTCGGTCTGTTCCAGCACGCCGCGGAATTCCCGCGCGGCGGCCACCATGAGCTAAGTGTGAAAGGCCCCTTCCGTTGCCAGCGGCACGGCGCGCTTGCGCGGCATGTGCGCCACCGACCATGCGACGAGGGCTTCAAGGTCGGCATCGCGGCCACCCACCACCGTCTGTTCGGGCAGGTTGCAACTGGCCACCTGGCAGTAGAAGCGGTCGGCCACCTCTTTTGCCGTTGCCTGGTTCACCGTCAGGGCCACCATGCCGCCCTCGCCATGCTGCCCCATCAACTCGCCGCGGGTTCGCACGAGCTTCAGTCCGTCTTCCAGGCTCAGGCTGCCGGCGGCCACCAACGCAGTGTACTCGCCGAGGCTGTGCCCGGCCGCAAGGGTCGGCTGCACGGCACCACCGGTGAGTTTCTCGAGGACGCGCAGGCAGGCGATCTCGTGCGCCAGCAATGCCGGCTGGGTATTCCGGGTCAGGCCGATTTCATCCTGCGGGTCTTCGAAGGACAGTTGCTGGACATCGAAGCCGAGGGCGGCGGAAGCGCGTTCGTACACTTCCCGCGCCTCGGCATGGGCCGCATACAGATCGCTCCCCATGCCGCGGTACTGGGAACCCTGCCCCGGAAAAACAAACATGACCCGTCGCGCGGACATGGCTCGGCTCCCCGATCAAAGGGAGCCGAGCATAAGGCCCGCACTGAGGCGGTACAAGGGACTACGCAGCCTCGCGGGCGCCGAGCCACTGCTCCAGGTCATCGGCGCCGCCGATGTGCTCGCCGTTGACGAAGACCTGCGGGAACGTGTCGGCGCCGGCCAGTGCCCGGAGCGCACGATGCGGAAGATGCCGATGCAGATCCAGGCTTACATAGCTGATACCTCGCCCATCGAGCTGAGCCATTGCCCGCTCGCAATGCGGGCAGCCCTCGCGAGCGAGAATCGCAATATCGAGGGGCCTGGCCGCATTCGGCGCCAGGTAACTCAGCATGGTGTCGGCATCCGATACGTGGAACGGGTCACCGGGCTCCTGCGGTTCGATAAACTGCTTTTCGATCACGCCGTCGCGAACCAGCATGGAATAGCGCCACGACCGCGGTCCGAAGCCCAGGTCGTCGCGGTCTACCAGCATGCCCATACCGCGAGTGAAGTGTCCCGATCCGTCCGGGATAAAGCGAATGTTTTCTGCGCCCTGCTGTTGCTGCCACTCGTTCATCACGAAGGCATCATTCACCGACACACAGATCACCTCGTCTACGCCGAGCTGCCGAAATGACGGCGCAAGCTCGTCGTAGCGCGGCACGTGGCTCGACGAACAAGTCGGCGTAAAGGCACCGGGCAGTGAAAACACGATCACCGTGCGCCCTTTGAACAGCTCATCCGTGCTGACATCCACCCACTGGCTGCCCAGGCGGGTGCGGAAGGTGGTTGCGGGCACTCGTTGCCCTTCGCGACTCTCAGACATTTCTGACTCCTTTAGTGTGGGTAGTGTGGGGTTAACCAAGCGATTTAACTGGCCAGCATGCTGCGCAACATCCACGCATTCTTCTCATGAATCTGCATGCGTTGCGTCAGCAAGTCGGCCGACGGTTCGTCGTTGGCCTCGTCGACCAGGGGAAACACCGAGCGCGCGGTGCGCACGACCGTCTCCTGTGCGTGGACCAGGTTCTGCAACATTTCCTCTGCGCTCGGCACCGAGTCTTCCTCCGGAATCTCGGTCAGTGCCGCGTAGGCCTTGTAGGTGCCCGGTGCCGGGAATCCCAGTGCGCGGATGCGCTCGGCAATCTCGTCGACTGCCAGGGCCAGTTCCGTGTACTGCTGCTCAAACATCAGGTGCAGCGTGTTGAACATCGGCCCGGTGACGTTCCAGTGGTAGTTGTGGGTTTTCAGGTACAAGGTGTAACTGTCCGCCAGCACTCGTGACAGCCCGTCAGCGATGGCCTTGCGGTCCTGTTCGGCGATGCCTATATCGATGCTCATGTTCTGCTCCCTCCTCTTGTCTGCGAGGCACACATTGCCCACTTGTGTTTTCAGGGCCTGACTATAGTCAGTCCATATCTCTTTTAAAATCGAATGTTTCTAATGTAATATTCGTTTTTATGAATGATTACCAGAACCGCCCCGGCCACGAGCTGGGCAGCTGGAAACCCTCCCAGCTGCCATCGGTGCGCCAGCTGCGCTATTTCGTGGCCCTCGAGGAGGCCGGCCATTTTGGCCGGGCTGCGGAGGCCTGCAACGTGTCCCAGTCGGCTTTCAGCGTGGCCATCCGCGACCTGGAGACCTTGCTGGGCGTGTCCCTGGTCGACCGCAGCAATCGCTCGGTGACCATCACCACCACCGGCCGCGACGTGGCCTCCCAGGCACGCCTGTGCCTGCGTGATCTCGGGCAGATTGCCGACCTGGCAGCGCGCCGGCAGGGGCCGATGACTGGCCCACTGACCCTCGGGGTTATCCCGACGATCGCCCCGTTTGTGCTGCCGAAATACCTGGCGAAGCTGCGGCGGCTGTACCCGGCCCTGCGCCTGTTCATTCGCGAGGCCCAGACGGATGAACTGGTCAAGGCACTGGACTCCGGCGAACTGGATCTTGTGCTGCTGGCCCTGCCCTACCCGCTGCCACGCCTCACCACGATGCCGCTGTTCGAAGACCACTTCCTGCTCGCCTGTCGCGAAGGCACCGAGCTGGTGGATCCCGAAACCTTTGCCGTCAACCGGGTGACAGCGGGCAGCATCCTGCTGTTGCAGGATGGCCACTGTCTGCGCGATCAGGCCATGGCCGCCTGCCGGGTGCAGAAACTGGAGGCGGTGAACAGCTTTGCGGCTTCCAGCCTGCTGACCCTGCTGGCAATGGTGGACGGCGATCTCGGCGTCACCTTCCTGCCGGAGATGGCGGTGGGTTCAGCGCTGTTGAGGCAAACACGCATTCGCACGTGGCCGCTAAAACGCGGCGGGCATCGGGAGATTGCGCTGGCGTGGCGGCACAACTCGTCGCGGGAGGACGAATTCCGGGAACTGGGAGAGCGGATCCGCGAACTGGCCGCCCCGACCGCGCCGGGCTAACTTAGCCGAGCAGCCCGCGAATCTCTGTACCGATAATGCCGATGCCGCGACGCACGGCGTCGGGATCCTGCGCATAGCTGAGACGCAAACACTGGTGTTTGTGCTCCCAGTCATCACCCAGGCCTGGAAAAAAATGCTGGCCCGGCAGCACATACACGCCGCGCGCCTTCAGGCGGGTATAGAGCTCGGCACTGGTGATCGGGCCAGCGCATCGTGCAGCCAGCCCAGCGCCTTCTCCATGCGCGCCTGGTAGAAAGGCCGGATCACGTCGCGGCTCAGCGCCATGATCTCCCCGCTCTCCACCAGTTCCCGGGCCAGCACCGCGCCAACGCTGCTGACAGCAAGGCTCAGCACGGCGTTCAGACCGGTCAGCGCTTCGATGATCTCCGGGCGCGCCACCACGATGCCGGTGCGCGCGGCAGGCAGGCCGAGCTTCGACAGGCTCATGCACAGAATCACGTTTTCGTCCCAGTACGGCGTAACGTCCGAGAACACGATCTGCGGAAATGGCAGCCCGTAGGCGTTGTCGAGAATCAGCGGAATGTCCCGATCGCGGGCCAGCCCCGCCAGGCGTTCGACCTCCACATCCGTCAGTACGTTACCGGTGGGGTTGGTGGGGCGTGACACGCACAGCGCGGCCACATCGTCGCCGATCTGCAGGCCGTCGAAGTCCACGTGGTACTTGAACTGCCGGTGGTCGAGATGCTCGATGGTCGGCCGGCGGGCGACGAACAAATCATCCCGCAAACCCAGGTCCGAGTAGCCCACGTACTCCGGCGTCAGCGGCAACATCACGCGCCGCCGCGAACCGTCGTCGAATTCACCGGCCAGCAGGTTGAACAGCAGAAAGAAGCCACTCTGGCTGCCGCCGGTCAGCGCCACCTGTTCCGGACCGACGGGCCAGCCATACTCGCGCTGGAGCAAAGCTGCCAGCGACGTGCGAAAGCGCATTTCGCCCCCTGGTGCCGGATAGTCTGCCAGCATGCGGCGCAGCTCGCGGGGCTGGTCGGCCACCGCGTGCAAGCGCGCTGCCAGTAGATCCAGCACGGCGGGAATATGCGCAGGATTTCCGCCGCCGAGCATCATCACCGGGGTGTCGCTGGCCATGGCCTCGCCGAGGTCGTCCATGAGCTCGCGCGCGCCCGTGTAGCGCGTGTAGCGCTTGCCGAAAGATGAAAATTCCAACGCTGTCAGACCTTGCGGGTGCGCTCGGCCGCAATGGAAATATCGGGAAACCAGGTCTGCTCTGTGCGCCGGCCCTTGCGGTCCAGCTGCGTGATGACCGCATCCAGCACGAAGGGCCGACCCTCTCGCATGACCCCGCGGGCGCGGTCCAGGGCCCGGCGCAGTTCATCCGGTGCAGACACCGTGGCTGCTTCGATGCCGAAACTGTTGGCAAGGCCGGCGAAGTCCACCACCGGGTCGCCGAGCCAGCAGGTGATGTCTTTCCAGAGCTCGCGCGTTTCCTTGTTGCGCATGAGCGGCGAGCGATCCTGGATGCGATTGCGTTCGTTGTCGTAACTGCGATTGTTGAATACCACGATCAGGGTTGGAATGTCGTAACGCGCCGCCGTCCACAGGGCCTCGATCTGGCCGAACAACAGCGCACCGTCGCCCACCAGGCAGACCACTTGCCGGTCCGGCTGGGCCACCTTCGCGCCCATCGCTGCGCCGAGCCCCCAGCCCAGCGCGAAGCCGGTGGTTTGACCGATCAGCCACTTGCGTTTCGGACCGAGGTCCAGCCATTCGAACGGCGTGCGGTAATCGAGTTCCGCAATGATAATTGCGTCGTCTTCCAGCGCCTCCTCCAGCTCGAAGGACACGCGTTCCCAGGACAGCGGGCTGGCATTCCAGTACTCGCGGCTCTCCGCAAGGCGCTTGTCGTCCGCCTTCTTCTGGGCCGCCCGCGCGGCCTCGAAACGCGGTTCGGCGAGGCTGCGCAGGCGCGATGCGGTCGCCATGGACTTCAGCGCATCAGTGAGTTCGCTGATAGTCTCGCCCATGCCGGCTGCGATAGCGATGTCCGTCGGGTACGTATTCGCAATGGTTTCGTACTCGATGCGCGCATGAATGTTCATCGCGCGACCGGGTACCGGCGCGGTAAACAAGCCGGGATCCGGCGCGGGTGCACCGAGATTCAGAAACACATCGGTCTTGCCCAGCCCGCGCGGCAGGCCAAGGCCGTAGTAACCCGCAAACAGCGGATTGCGGAACGGAAAATCACCATACACGCTGAAACCCTGCGCCACCGACGCCCCGAGCAGCTCGGCCAGGGCCACCAGTTCGTCGTTGGCGCCGGCGCGCGTGACTTCGGCACCGGCACAGATCATGGGCTGTTTTGCTTCCAGCAGTGCCCTGGCTGTGGCTTCGATCAGCTCCGGCTTCGGGCGCATTTCTACCGGCACGTGGAAGCTCGACTGGGGATAGACCCTGGTCCGCACACCCGGCGCGCCGAGCATGTTCAGCGGAAAGCGCACGTGCACCGGTCCACCGGGTGGCGTGCCGGCCACTTTCATCGCCCGGCGCGTCATCTCGCCGATCTGGCGGGTGTTATTCACCTGCCACACCCACTTGGTGAACTGGTTCATGGGCTCCAGCCAGTCCTGCATCTGCTGAAACGCATCGCGGCCAGGCAACTCGTTACTCGGCCCGTCGGAAAACACCGCGATGGCCGAGCGGTCTTTCCACGCGTTGTACAGGTTGTTCATCGTGCTCGGAATCGCGACGCCGGGCACGAACAGCACCGCGGTCTCGCCGCTGGCGAGCTCGTAGCCGTGGGCCATGCTGGTAGCCTGGGATTCCGCAATGGACAGAATCATGCGGGTGTCTGACTGCAGGGCCAGCGCGTCGAAGAACGGCGACATGCCCGTGGCCGTGGTGCCGAAGATATTGCGCACGCCGCCCGCCTGCAGCGTGGCCAGCATGACCTCCGAACCCGTGCCTTCCATGCGCACACCTGCAGCCGCTTTGCGGTCAGCTGCCTGGGCCAGGGTGCCCACCACCGACTGCACCGCGGCGGCGCTAAACCCCAGCGCCGCGAGCCCGGCGCCGAAATCGCGCCGCGACAGGCGTTGATCGACGAACTGCTTGACGAGATCGCGCACTACGGTGAGTCCTCCAACAGCCGAGCCGTCACTGACAAGAATAATACGTGCCGCCCCGGCCAAGTCTAAGCCCGGGACCGGCTCCTCGACAGGCCGTCCTCAGCGAGATGAGCCGCGCCGTGACCTCAGTTACTGCCGAAGCGATAACTGCCGCGCACGCCGATCACGCGCGGCGGGCGCAGGAAGGCCGAGCGATACAGCGGCAGGTCAACCATCACGATATCTGCCGGCGGCGGGGTCTGCTCCAGGATATCGATGCCGCTGCCCAGCACGAAACAGCAGCCGAGGCCGGGCCCTCCTCCGGTGGATTGTGTCGTGTCGTCGTCGAACACGTTGTTGATGTACAGCAGCGCATCCCAGTTGTCGCCCTGCACGCCGATACGGAAATCGGTGTTCCACACATCGTCGGTGAAGGAGATATTGGTCTCGTCCGTGTAGCGCTTGTCCACCCACTGCAGGTCCGTTTCGACGAATAGTTCCACCTCCCCGAACAGGCCGCGCTGAAATCGGACCTGCCCGGAGAAGGAACCATCCGGCGCGTTCTCCAGGTCATTATCGCTGAAATCGATCTCGCAAAGGTCCGGCTGACCACCCGGCTCGGACGCAACCGGTATGCAGTTACCGGCTGCCGCCGTGCGCACCGAACTACCGGTGCGCACGCGGAAGTCCTTGTACTTGGAGTCGAGCATCTGGTAGCCGGCAGACAAGGTCCAGTTACCCCCGATAAAGGGTGCGACTGGGGCCCATACGACATCGATCTCGGCGCCCCAGACCTGCGCCGCACTCGCGTTCTCAATTTTCGATACCAGGCGGCCATCGTTACCCAGCGCCGAGGTCAGCACCTGCTTGTCCGTGAAGTCCTGGAAGAACAACGCACCGTTCACACGCAGCGTGCGGTCGAACAAATCGCTCTTCGCACCGAGCTCCCACGCGTCCATTTTCTCCGGGTCGAATTCTGCGATTTCGCGGTCGAGAAACGACGACCCGATGGTCAGCGTGCTGAACCCGCCCGGCTTGCGGGCCTTGGACCATGACGCAAACAGATTGATATTGTCGGTGGCAGCCCAGTCGATCGCCACTTTCGGCGACCACCAGCTTTCCTGGTCGTTCAGGCCCGCAACGCACCAGGGGTTGAAAGTGTCGATGCCATCGGCGAAACCGTCGCCGTTCACGTCGTCCGATGGGCCAAAATCGATGGAGCGCTGCACGCGGGCCGGATCCTGCTCTATGCAAATCTCCGGGATATTGGCGATCAGACCGGGCCCGTCTTCAGGATCCTGGGCATCGAAAGAGTCGGCGAAAAAGTTGCCGTCTGCCAGCCACTGATCAAAGGGCTCGCACGCACGGAAGAAGATACCGCAGGGATTCAGGCCACCCGGCCCGCCCGACGCCCCCGGATCGTAAGGCAGCGGGCCGGCGACATCGATTTCCTCCCAGCTAAAGCGGCCCTCCAGGGATAGCGTCCACGTCGGGGCGAATTCGAAGTCCACCACCCCGTAGAACGAGTAGTGATCGGTTTCTCGATTCGCCGGACTCGCCACGCCGCTGCGAAAATCGCTGGCGGCCTGCTGGTAGGGCAGGATGCTGGTCTCGGTGTAGCCTGGGCAGCTATCGTCGATGCCGGGAAGGGGGATGCCTGCGGCACTGTTCCAGAAGCAGTGACTGCCGGAACCCTGCCCGGTGATGGACTTGCTGTCGTTGTCTACGTCCTCATGCCAGTACTGACCGCCCACGGACAGGTTCAGTGGGCCTTCAAAATCCGTGGCGTAGCGCAGTTCGAAGTTGAATTGTTCCGTTTTCTTTTCGTTATTGAAAGAAAAGGTATTCACGTTGCCGTCGCGAAACTCGTTCGTGGACGGCACGCCGAAGGAGTTCGTATCCTGCGTCTCGTCGTTCTGGTCGCGCAGATAGCCGAGCCACATGTTGAAGCTGCCCTTCTCCAGCGCCCACTCCGCGTTCAATGCAACCCGCCAGTAATCCCTGTCGAAACCCTCGTAGTCCTGTCCGGGTTTTCTTGGATCCGTGCCAATGAACGGTTGCGTCAACTCGTCACCGTCCGGAATTTTGCCCGTGGTCGAAAAAACCTGGTCCTCGCAGTAGGGATATAGAAAAGGGTTCGCCGCGATCACTGCCGCATAGTCGGCATCGGTGGCGGTAGCCGGGTCAGGGAAGCCCAGCGAGCTGGCCAGTTCCGGCGCCACGATGCGCCGTGCCCGCTCGACGATGGTCCGGTCGCTGGGCGTCGTTGCCTGGCTCGAAATCGCCTGGATAAAACTCGGGTAGCACTGCGTGATGTCAGCGCCCGGCACCACCTGCCCCTGGGCATTGGTATAGGTTGGGGCCGCCTCATCCGGCACGGTGGCCACCGTATTGAAGTTCAGGAAAGTCTGGGCCGACGGCTTGCCCTCGTCGTGGGTGTATTCCGCCCGAAAATTTAAAATCAGTCCGCTGTCGAAAGCCGAACGCGTGCTGAACGAAAAGCCGTAGCCTTCATCGTCGGCCAGCGTATCCGTCGTCAGCTGGTTGTTGTAGTAGCCACCCTCGTCCCAGGCGGATGCATTCAGGCGCACGCCGAGCTTCTCGTCGAAAATCGGAAAGCTGATGCCCGCATTCAGGCTGTACTGTTCCTTGTCATTGCCGTCTACCGATACGTCCCACTCGAGAGCGTCCGATGGCTTCTTGGTGATGTACTGAATGGCACCCGCAAAGGCAGCGCGCCCATACAGGGCCGTCTGCGGCGCTTTCAAGACCTCGATGCGCTCCAGGTCCAGCAGCCGCGTGTTGATCAGCAGCGATCCGCCGGAACTGGTAACAGCTTCGCTGGACACGTCGATGCCGTCCACGAGCACGGCCACGTTCTGCCGGCCGCGAGTCGGGGCCAAGCCGCGGATCGTGATGCGAGTGTCGCTCTGGGTGAACGACTCGTCGAACTGCACGCTCGGCGTGAACTTGGCCACATCGGCAATGTTGGTGATGCCCTTGCGCTCGATATCTTGCGCGGTAAAAGCAGAGATGCTCATGGGCACGTCCTGGAGGCTTTCCTCCTTCTTGCGCGCCGTGACCACCACCTCTTCCATCTGCCCCCAGGCCGGCAGGCACAGTCCAGCAAGGGCCATTCCGACCAAGGTATACGCCACGGCTCGCTGCCGCGGCGCTGCAAAACGTCCCATCAAGCGTTCCCCCCTACGTGACGGCGCCCCCGCGCTGCACTCCCTAAAAGGTCATAGGAATATGACATTTTGCCTTTGGCAAGCCAAGCCCCGCGGTCAGCACCCGAGGCCCCGACCGTTGATCGAACATATCCGGGCTGATGGAGCCACGCAACAGGCACCACTGCGCTGCGCCGGCGCAGGTGGCCAGCACCACTGCGCGGACCATTTAGCTCCAGCGGGTCGCGCGGCGGCGAATGTCTGCTAATGTGGTTTTCAAGTGTCCGGTAGCGACGTTGCCGAGACGCAACAGGTGGGGTGACTGGTACAAGCCTTCGGCTGTACCTGAGCGTAGAGGCCGGCCAGGTGCCGGCCTCGTTCTCTCGATCCGCCGGCGCCCTGCCAACACCACGAGGGCAGGCGCATGTTCATCAATTTCTGGTACCCGGCCGGCGTCGCCGGCGAGTTCACCGATCAGCCCCTCAAACGTCGCATGCTCGGCCTCGACTTCGTGCTGTTTCGCGACAGCCAGGGCCGGGCACGCTGTCTCAGCAATACCTGCGTCCACCGCGGCGGCTCGCTCGCCGGCGGCAAGGTGCGCGGCGACTGCTTGCAGTGCCCGTACCACGGCTGGGAATTCGACGGTGACGGCAACTGTCAGCGGATCCCATCGCTGGGGCCGAATCCGAACATCCCCTACCCCACCGAAGAACGCTATGGACTGGTGTTCGCGTTTCTCGGCGAGCTGCCGGCAGCCGAGCGTCCGCCGATCCTCGAGATACCCGACCACGAGTACGGGCCGGACGGGCCGCGCGACGGCTGGGCCGCCACCATCCAGCATTTCGAATGGGCCTTCGACTACAAGCGCTCGATGGAAAACGGTATCGACCCTGCACACAACGAGTACGTGCACCCGACCCACGGCTTCTCCGGTGCGAACGACGACTACCAGGTCCCGGCACCCGCGCTGGAAGACACCGAATGGGGCACAGGGTTCTGGTCCGAGCGCCTGGCGCCACCCCTCGCCGAGAAAAAGATGCGCGAAGCATCGGGCCGCGAAGAAGACGCGATTATCCGCGCCGGTACCGGCCACTTCGGCCCGTGCAGCATCTGGACCTACATACACCCGACGCCCGAAATCCAGATTCACCAGTACCTGTTTGAAACGCCGGTGGACGAGAGCAACACGCGCCTGTACCTGGTGAATCTCCGCAATTTCCTGACCGATGCGGCGGACGACGAGCGCATTATGGGCCGCAACGAGGCCGTCGCGCTGCAGGATCGCGACGTGTTAGAGGCCATCCAGCCGGTGCAGACACCGGACACCAACAACCACGAATTCCTTGTGGGCGCCGATACGCCGATCGCGCGCTACCGCGAATATCTGAAAGACTGGGAAGCGCGGGGGTGGCGTATCGATAGCGCCCGCGTCGAGCGGGACAGCAAGCGCGTCGCGTATGCGATTCCGTGCCCGGCTCGCAGTGAACACAGGGGCTGGGTGCTCGATACGGTGCCCATGTGTCCGGGCGGGAAAGCGGCAGCGGTGGCTGCATCCGCCGATCGTTAGCGCACCAGTTCCCGGGGCGCGTCAACTCGCAGCGACACCCAGCATCACCTTGGTCTCGAGAAACTCCTCGAAGCCGTAGCGGCCCCATTCCCGGCCGTTGCCCGATTGCTTGTAACCGCCGAAAGGCGAGTCCAGGGTCATGGGCGCGCCGTTACAGTGCACCATGCCCGCCCGCAGCCGGCCCGCGACCCGCCGCACCGCGTCCATGTCACTGCCCTGCACGTAGGCCGCCAGGCCGTATGGCGTGTCGTTCGCAATTCGCACGGCCTCAACTTCGCCGTCGTACGGAATCATGGTCAGCACCGGCCCAAAGATCTCCTCCTGCGCAATCCGCATTGCGTTGTCGACGTCAGCGAAAATCGTTGGCCGCACAAAGTAACCGCGCCGCAGCCCGGCCGGACGCCCGAGCCCGCCCGTGACCAGCTTGGCACCTTCGTCGATCCCGACCCGGATCATGGCCTGGATCTTGTCGAACTGAAGCTGGCTGACCACCGGTCCGAGGTCGGTGGCCTCATCGAGCGGGTCGCCCACGACGACGTCGGCGGCCGTTGCACGCGCGCACTCGACGGCGCGGGCATGCATGTCCCGCGGCACCAGCATCCGCGTCGGCGCGTTGCACGACTGTCCGGTGTTCTGGAAACAGTCGAGCACGCCATCGGTCACAGCCTTGTCCAGCACGTCGCCGTCGAGAATGATGTTTGGCGACTTGCCACCCAGTTCCTGGTGCACGCGCTTCACGCTGTCGGCAGCCGTCTTCGCCACGGCGATGCCGCCGCGAGTGGAGCCGGTGAAGGACACCATATCGACTTCCGGATGGCCGGTTAGGGCCTGGCCTACCCCGGGACCGTCACCGTTGACCAGGTTGAAAACCCCCGGCGGCACTTCCGCCTCGTGCAGCACCTCGGCAAACAGGCGCGCACTGAGCGGCGCGATTTCGCTGGGTTTCAGCACCACCGTGCAGCCCGCGGCCAGGGCCGGCGCCACTTTGCACGCAATCTGGTTCATCGGCCAGTTCCACGGCGTGATGAACGCGCACACGCCGACCGGCTCGTGCACGACCACGTTTCTCCCGCGGGGCTCACGAAATGCAAAAGACTCGAGCACTTTCACCGCCGCTTGCATGTGCCCGACCCCCAGCGCCGCCTGGGACTGGCGCGACAAACTGATGGGCGCGCCCAGCTCCGCGGTGATCGCCTGCGCAATTTCCTCGTAGCGGCGCTCGTAAATCGCGATGAAACGGCGCATCAGGGCGATGCGCTCAGTGGGCTCACTGGCCGCGTAGGCTGGGAAAGCCGCCCGGGCCGCGCGCACTGCCCGATCCGCGTCTTCGGCGTCGCCCAGGCTGATCCGGCCCACCACCGACTCGGTGGCCGGGTTCACCACGTCGAGGGGCCGACCGCGCAAAGGTGGTGTCCAGCGTCCGGCGATCAGGAAATCCTGAAACTCATACATTATGGTCTCCGCAACGGGATGCTTGTTCCCGGCAACAGGTTACCCGCGTTTCACGATCCGGGAAAAGCCCGGTGAACCCAGGCGCACGGCCGTGGTCGAACTTCCGCAATGGCTGCCAGGAGGCACCGGGTGGACAAGAAAAAACTGCTCCTGATTGCGGTCCTTGCGATCGCCGTGGGGCTGTTCTTCTGGTTCGACCTGGGGCGCTTTCTGTCCCTGGAGGTGCTGCGCGCTAGCCAGCAGGACATTGCCACCTTCGTGACCGACAATGCGGTGCTGGCGATCGGCGGCTTTTTCGTCCTGTACGTCCTGATCACCGGCCTGAGCATTCCCGGTGCCGCCATCATGACCCTGGCCGCCGGGGCGGTTTTCGGCCTGATTATCGGCACCATACTCGTGTCTTTCGCGAGCAGCCTCGGCGCCACGCTGGCCTTCCTGTTGTCGCGTTTTCTATTACGCGACTACGTGGAACAGAAATTCGCCGGCACCAGTGAGAAGATCAACAGCGGCATCGAGAAAGAAGGTGCGTATTACCTGTTTACACTGCGCCTGGTGCCGCTGTTTCCCTTTTTCGTGGTCAACCTGGTGATGGGTGTGACCCGGCTCAGGGCCCTGACCTTCTACTGGGTCAGCCAGCTCGGCATGCTGGCCGGCACCGTAGTGTACGTGAATGCCGGGACGCAGCTCGCGCAACTCGAAAGCACCAGCGACATCCTGTCGCCGGCGCTCATCGGTTCGTTTGTACTGCTCGGCGTATTCCCCCTGCTCGCCAAGAATTCCGTGGAGTTAATTCGTCGTGTCAGAACCAGCTAGCACCCCGCCCCGCAAATTCGATACCAACCTCGTTGTGATCGGCGCGGGTTCAGCCGGCCTGGTGACGGCCTACGTGGCCGCCGCCGCGAAGGCCAAAGTCACATTGATCGAGCGCGAGCAGATGGGCGGCGACTGCCTGAACACCGGCTGCGTGCCCAGCAAGGCGATTATCCGCTCTGCGCGGATCGCGTCGTACATCAGGCGCGCCAGTGAATTCGGCCTGGAGGCCGGCCAGTTGCAGGTGAACTTTCCCCAGGTCATGCAACGCGTCCGTGACGTGATCGCGACGGTGGAGCCCCATGACTCGGTGGAGCGTTATACGAGCCTCGGCGTGGATTGCATCAGCGGATCTGCACGCATTAGCTCGCCATGGACCGTAGAAGTGGACGGCCGATCGATCGCCACTCGCAGCATCGTGATTGCCACCGGGGGCCGGCCCTTCGTCCCGCCCGTACCGGGCCTGGCAGATATCCCGTACCTGACTTCGGACACGATCTGGCAGCTCAACGAGCTGCCGCGCCGATTGCTGGTGATCGGCGGCGGGCCCATCGGCTGCGAGCTGGCCCAGGCCTTCGCGCAACTGGGCAGCGAGGTCACGCAGGTGGAAAAGGGCCCGCGACTGCTGACCCGGGAAGATGCGGCGGTATCCGAGACCCTGGCCGCGCGCTTCACGGCCGCGGGCATTCGCGTGATGACCGGCTACACGGCCGAGCGTTTTGAGCAGCGGAACGGCGAGAAAGTGGCGGTCTGCACCGGCGCCGATGGGCAACAACAGATCAGCTTCGACCAGGTGCTGGTCGCCGTCGGCCGGCGTGCCAACACCGACGGGCTGGAAATCGGCAACGCAGAAATTGGACTAAATCAGAACGGGACCATTCCAGTCAACGAGTACCTGCAGACATCTCAGCCCCATATTCTCGCGTGTGGCGACGTGACGGGGCCTTATCAACTGACACACGCTGCCGGGTTCCAGGGCTGGTTCTGCGCGATGAACGCGCTGTTCGGCGCCATCAAGCGCTTCAAGGTGAACTACTCGGTGATGCCGTGGGCCGTGTTCACGGACCCGGAAATCGGCCACGTGGGGATGACGGCCGCCGAAGCCGAGGCGCAGGGCATCCCGTACGAGATCACCGAGTACGGCATCGACGACCTGGACCGTGCCATCGCCGACAGCGAGGCCCACGGTTTCGTGAAGATCGTGACGAAAAAAGGTAGCGACCGGATCCTTGGCGCCACGGTGGTCGGCCACCACGCCGCGGAACTGATCACCGAGTACGTCACCGCAATGAAGTACGGCATGGGCCTGCGCAAGATCCTGAATACGATTCACATCTACCCCACGCTGGCCGAGGCGAATCGCTACGCCGCGGGCAACTGGCAGAAGGCGAGGATCTCGCCCCTGGCGCTAAAAATTGCGGAACGCTTCCACCGCTGGCGCCGCGGCTAAGGGCAGCCTTGCCGCGGCCCGACCTCAAGCCCCGGGGGCATAAGAAACCTTCGTAGGAGCGGCTTCAGCCGCGATCTCTTCAACGCCCCAAACTCGGTTTAGCGAGAGGTGGTGACCAAATAAAGATCGCGGCTGAAGCCGCTCCCACAGAGGATCCCCCAATCCTTATCTCTAAGCATTCTAGAAAAGAACTATATATATATGTTTCTATTAATATTTATTCTGATAAGAGCCGGGAGGCACCGTAAGCGACTCAACCCCGCCCCGGCAATTGCATCGTTACAAGATGTTACCGGTGCCGAGCCTGCTGGGATCGCGCAACCCTTAGACTTAAGGCATGGAAGCGACCGCGATTATCCCGCCCGACAGCTCAACGGATTCTGCAGCCACGGCGGCCGGTATTGACGACGCCGTCATCTATACCCGCGGCCTGCGCCGCCAGTACCAGATGGGCGACACGGTGATCAACGCGCTGGACGGACTCGATCTGAGCATCCGGCCCGGCGAATACGTGGCCATCATGGGCCCGTCCGGCTCGGGCAAGTCCACGCTGATGAACGTGATCGGCTGCCTCGATTCGCCGGACGGCGGCGAGTACTGGCTGAACGGTCAGCTGGCCTCGAACATGAACGACCGCGAGCTCGCCCGGATTCGCAACCGGGAAATCGGCTTCGTGTTCCAGACTTTCAACCTGCTGCAGCGGGCCACCGCGCTGCACAACGTGGAAGTGCCGCTGATCTACTCCGGCATCAGCCGCAAAGAACGCCATGCCCGGGCCGTGCAGGCCATGGAGCAGGTGGGCCTGGAAACCCGCCTCGATCACCGCCCGAACGAACTGTCCGGCGGCCAGCGCCAGCGGGTTGCGGTGGCCAGGGCGCTGGTCACGGAGCCCAGCATCCTGCTGGCCGACGAACCCACCGGGAATCTCGACTCCACCACGGCACGCGAGATCCTCGAACTTTTTGACGCCCTGCACCGCGCAGGCAACACCATCGTGCTGGTCACGCACGACCGGCAAGTCGGTGAACACGCGGAACGCATCGTCCGCATGCTCGACGGCCGCGTGGAATCCGACACCAGGAATTCAAGAACGTGAAAAAACTGCTCCCTCTCTTCGGCATGAGTCTGCTGCTGCAGGGCTGCGAAGAACCGGTCGAAGTGACGACCTACCGAACCGGCGAGGTGGTCCAGCGCGACATCCTCGTCAGCGTGGAAGCGGCCGGCGTGATCGAGCCCTTCCTGACGGTGGAAGTGAAGTCGAAAGCTTCCGGTGAAATTCTCGATATCCCGGGAGAAACCGGCGACTTCGTCGAGCAGGGCGCCCGGTTAGTAAAGATCGACAAGCGCACGCCGCGCAACCAGATGGCACAGGCCGAAGCCCGGCTGGAAGCCGCCCAGGCCCGCCGGTCTATTGCCCAGGCGCAGTCCAAGCGTGCGCGAACGCTGTTCGAGTCGAAGACCATCAACGAGGTGGACTACGAGCAGACCGTCCTGGAACTGGCCAATGCGAAAGCCGAGGTGGTCGGCGCCCAGGTCGAGGTGGAAAATGCCCGCATCGCGCTGGAAGACACAGACGTGCGGGCGCCGATCCAGGGCACGATTATCGAAAAGCTGGTGGAAACCGGCCAGGTGATCTCGTCCCCCACCATGGACGTCGGCGGCGGCACGCTACTGATGAAGATGGCGGATCTCAGCCGCGTGCAGGTGAAAGCCCTGGTGGACGAAACCGACATCGGCAAGATTCAGCCCGGCCTGCCGGTCAAGGTCACCGTGACCTCCTATCCCAACCAGCCCTTCGACGGCGAGGTGCTGAAGGTGGAACCGCAGGCCATGGCCGAGCAGACGGTGACAACCTTCTCCGTGCTGATGATCCTGGACAACGCGACCGGTTTGCTCCGCCCTGGCATGAACGCCGACGTGGAGATTCGCGTGGCGGAGAGTATCGATGCGATCGCGGTGCCCACTGCGGCGCTGCGCACCGCGCGCGATATCCCGGTGGCATCCCAGCTCGTGGGCCTGTCATCGGACACTGTCCGCCAGCAGTTGGGTGAGGGCGCTTCGCAGCCCGATGCGCGCCCGGGCGCCGCGCCGGCCGACGGCTACAGCTTCGCGAACCGCTACTGGGTCTTTGTGCAGAAGGGCGACACGCTGGCGGCCGTGAATGTCGAGACCGGCCTCACTGACCTGGACTATAGTGAGGTGAATTCGGGGCTCGATACCGGCGACACCGTCATCCTGCTGCCGAGTTCCGGGCTCGTGCAGTCACAGCAACGTCTGCAGCAGCGGATGCGCCAGTTTACCGGCCTGCCGGGCATGTCCGGCAACCGTAACAACAACGCGAGCCGGGAACGCAGCAGCGGCGACCGCGGGCGCCCGAACTAGCCAGGAGATCTTGCGATGCTATTCGGTGAAATGATTGCGGTGGCGCTGCAGTCCATCCGCGCCAACCTGTTCCGCGGGTTCCTGACCATGCTCGGCATCATCATCGGCGTGGGCTCCGTCATCACGATGGTGTCGCTGGGCAGCGGTGCGCAACAGGCTATCGACGACCAGATCGACAAGCTGGGCGCGAATATCCTCTCCATCAGCAGCGGTGGGCAGATGCACCGCGGCGTGTCGCAGGAGGCTGGCACGCTCACCAGCGACGATGCGCGGGCCGTGGCGGCCGATGCCGAAACGATAGCGGCCGTGGTCCCGGAGAAATCCAGCCGGCTGCAGGTGAAACTGGACAACAAGAATCAGAGCCTGCAAGTGGTGGGTACCACGGCGAACTTCCAGACCGTTAACGGCTACGAACTGTCCGCGGGCCGCAACTACAGCAACGCAGATGGTGGCGCCAAGCGCCGGGTGGCAGTCGCGGGCCACGGGGTCGCGGCGAAATTCGACACCGAGACCGACGGTCTGCTCGGCGAGACCCTGTACATGAACGGCATTGCCTTCGAAGTCATCGGCATCCTCGAGCCGGTGGGCCAGGTGGGCTGGCGCAACGTGGACGAACAGCTGTGGATCCCGCTGGAAACGGCCCAGTTCCGGGTCTTCGGCACGGAGTCGCTGGACCGGATCAACGCGCAGGTGGCACCGGGCTTCTCGCCGGAGCAGGCCATCATCGACCTCGAACGGATCATGCGCCGCGAGCACAAGATCCTGCCCGGCAAAGACAACGACTTCAGCATCGGCGACCCGACGCAGTTCTTCAACGTGCGCGCAGCAGCCACGAATATTTTCGCTGCGCTGCTGGCGGGCATCGCCAGCATCAGCCTGATCGTGGGTGGCATCGGCATCATGAACATCATGCTGGTGACGGTCACCGAACGCACCCGCGAAGTGGGC
>CAMYJV010000033.1:0-27148 GCA_947258805.1 uncultured Gammaproteobacteria bacterium
GACGCTGGCTGCCTGCAGCGGCAGTTCGGCGCGAAAGTTGATGGTGGTGGTGTCACTGGTGGCCACTTTGGTCTGCCTGATGCCACCGTTGGCCGTGTAGACGAGCGTGTCGTCGTCGAGCCAGGCAGGTGCCGCGCTGAACAGGTCGGCACCTTCTGCAGCCAGCACCTGTTCGTCGCCGGTATCGATGTTGCGCACCACGAGTTCACTGACGGCGACACTGGGAAACGGGTTGCGTTTGACGGCCTGCACGTAGGCCACGCGGGTGCCGTCCGGGCTGACGCGCGGCGGCTGCAGCTGGCTCGCGGGTGGCTTTGCCAGCAGCACGGGTTCCTCACCTCCCGCGTCGTTCGTCCACCAGTAAAGCCCCGGGTTGCCCGTGCGCTCGGAAACGAACGCGAGGCCGGTGGCTGCAAACGACGGCGCGTAGTCGTCGGCCGGGTGACTCGTGACCGGCGCCATCGCGTTCGCCTCTGCGAACAGGACCCAGATGTCGTAGTTGCCGCTGCGGTCAGAGGCAAAAAACACCGCGCTGCCGTCCGGGGCCCATTCGGGAGCGCGGTGATCGTGTGGCCCGTCCGTCAAAAGTCGCCGGCCGCTGCCATCGACATTCATCATGCCGATGTCCCAGCTGCCGTTTTCGAAAGTCTGGTACACGAGACGGGTGCCGTCAGGGCTCAGCCGCGGCCGGCGGATGTCGTCATCAGGTCCGCTGAGCGCCACCGCATCGCCGCCTGCTATCGGCAGCCTCCACAGCATGCCCTGCAGGTCTATATATAAGCGATCGTGGCCGTGACGGCCCTCAACGGTGAACTGCGTGCCCGACGTGGTCACCGCCGTTTGCACTGGCGGTTGCCCGCACGCAGCGCACACGAGGGCCGTGAGTGTGCTCACGCCAACCCGCACTGCTGTGAAAGCGGCCCGCATCGGAGCATCATAGCCGTGCCAGCGAATGGGGTCCCTGACGATCCGTCCATGCCGCGCGCGCCTGGCTCCCCGCGCCGAGTTGATTCGTATCAGACACCTTGCGCCGGGCGGCGCTTCTCTTGGGGAACGGTTGCTGACCGATTGTCCAATTACGCGCTAACCACCCATCTTGCGGATCACCGCCATTGCGGTGTCCTGCATGAGCTGGCGTGCCTGCTGGCGTTCGGCGGCGGTCCAGGTGAGCTGGCCGGTGGACGAATGCCGGCTCTGGCGATACGCGCTGGCCCGCGTCAGCACGTCTTCGATGGCCCGGTCCAGCTTCGCATCGGGCTGGTGGTACTTCTCCACGTAGGCGGCCCACACGCGTTTGAAGTCTTCGGACTCCGGCTTGGTCGCGCAGAGCACGACGATCTTCTGTAAATCTTGCGCGCGGCTGTTGGTTGGCTTGACCGTGGCGGCCTGCAATTGAGTGGGGGACTGCGGTGAGGTGCCGGGCTCGGCGTCATTCGCGTTGGTCCACTCGGGGCTGTGGGCCGGCGTCCGGGAGCTGCGTTGCGGGGCGTCCGCGGCGATCGTGACCTGCGCCGCGAGCATGAGGAATAGCAGTGCTTTCAAGAGATTCTGCATATCGGGTCCTCCTCTGAAGCCGTCGAAGCTAGCACACCGGTTGCCGGGAGAAATGGGGTCAGATTCGCATTTCCGACGTCAGGGGCACCGACTGAACGGGGCTTGCGGCCGTTTCTTCTGACGCCAGTTCCTGACAGGATTCCTCCGGTAATGGACGCGGCCACTTATCTCATCACCGGCGCGACAGACGGCATCGGCAAGGCTACGGCGCTGGCCCTGGCGAAGACCGGCGCCACAGTGATCCTGCACGGGCGGGACCGGGCCAAGACCTCGCGGGCCCTGGCCGAACTGCGTGCGGCCACGGGCAACAGGCAGCTGCACACGGTGCTGGCGGATTTCGCGTCACTGGACCAGGTGGCTGCACTAGCCGATGAAATTCAAACCGACTTCGGCACACTCAACGTGCTGATCAACAATGCCGGTCTGCTGACCGATCACCGGCAGCTGAGCCGGGACGGCTTCGAACTCACCTTCGCGGTTAACTACCTCGCCCCGTTCCTGCTAACCAATTGCTTGCTCCACTTGCTTAAGCAGGGCGCGCCGGCGCGCATCGTGAACGTGGCCTCCACGGCTATGGGCGGCGGGCAGATTCATCTTGACGACCTGCAGGCGGAGCGCCACTTTGACGGTTGGCGGGCCTATGCCAACTCGAAGCTCGCGAACGTGTTGTTCAGCGCGTTACTTGCAGAGAAGCTGGCGGGCACGGGCGTGGTGTCCAATTCGCTATGCCCGGGCCTGATCGACACCAACTTCTTTCACACCAACCAGATTTTCGCGAACGGTGGTTATGAGCGCCTGCGCCCGGGCATGCGCCCTCCCGAAGAGGGCGCGCTGGTGCCTCTCTATCTCGCGACGTCCGAAGAGGCTGGTGAAATCAGCGGTGAGTTCTTTGTCCGCGAAGGCCGGGATGGGCTCTATGATGGCGGCCTCCAGGGAGGGAAGGAGCTGCATACGCGCAATTGTCTGTTCGCGCTCCCCGGATTCACCCAGCGTTTCGACGTCTGCGTTGCCACCCTGGTCACACAGATACGACGAACTCGACGCCGGGCAACCGTCGACGAAATCCATGCCCGTGGTCGTCGCCGCGCCGGCTGCCAGACCGTATGACGCCAGCGGCATGACGAATGCCACCCGCAAAATCGTTCTCAATAACTTAGCCAAGATCTTCCCCTGCACCATTTTTGTTGTTATTCGTCATCAGAGCGTACTTTCTTCCGGGTCCCCCGGGCACGAAACAACGCGACACCCCTTTGCAGGGGTTTCGCGTCATCGCGTATACGGTAATCGGACGTTTCTGCGGCAAACAAGCTCGCCTTTCGGGGCAGTTTTATGTCTAATCGCTTCAACTATGTATCCAAGATGGCCGGCAGTCGCTCATCCTCGACTGCGCAAGCGATGAGGGAGCTGCATCGGTGAACCCGATCCTGTTGATCCACGGCTATTCCGGCGAATCGCGACGCACCAGTGCGAAGACGGTCACGCAGAGCTACGGCGCACTGCCGGCCGCGCTGCGTGATCGTTACGGCAAGCGCCGGGTGCGGGAACTTAATGTATCGCGCTACGTGACGCTGGAAGACGGGCTGCGCCTCGACGATCTCGCGCGCGCGATGGACCAGGCGTTGCGCAACGACGCCGCTGACCTGCTCGACGGGCACTTTGATGTCGTCATCCACAGCATCGGCGCGCTGGTGGTGCGCAACTGGCTGCGTTTGTTCTCGTCGCGGCCGAGCCCGATTGAACGGCTGATCTACCTGGCCGGCGCGCACTTCGGTTCTGGCTGGGCCCACGTGGGTCGCGGCCAGCTCGCGAAGTGGGGGCGGCTGGTGTTCCAGGGCGGCACGGAACGCGGCGTGCAGGTGCTCGACGCGCTGGAACTGGGCGCCAGTGAGACCATCGATCTGCACCGGTCGTTCCTGGCGCCGGAACACAATCTGTATCGGCGCTACCGCGTGCGCGAGTTTGCGGTGATTGGCAGCCAGGTGCTGAGTTCTTGGCTACCCGTGCCGGTGCGCTATGCACATGAAGACGGCAGCGACGGTGTCGTGCGGGTGGCTGCCGGCAACCCGAACTGGAATTACGTGGCGCTGGCGCCCACCGCGCGAGCGAAAAGCCTGGACTGGGAAGAGATTGCGGCCAGCTGCGCGCTGATAGGCAAAGACCCGGGGGCACGGCGCGACGAGCCGGACCAGCACTATCGGGTGACTGCACAACAGCTCGCGGATGACGCCGAGTTCCCGGTGCCGTTGGCGATTCCCTACCAATGCGCGCACACGGGTAAAGACCAGGGCGTGATGGCGGGCAAGGGCGTGCGCAACGAGATCATGGCGCTGCTCGACTCAGCGCTCAACGTGCGCACCGCGGCCCAGTACCGCCGTGCTGCCGGCGAGTTTCAGTCCCGCACGGAAACGACCTATGCGAGGGTAGTGGAGAAACTCAGGCCGCGGGTGGTGCGGGGCCTCGCCAACGATCCGCGTGCGCAGTACGACGCCCACGCGCAACTGGTGTTCCGGTTACGCGATCAATACGGCAAGCCGGTAAAGCACTTCGACATCTACTTTCATTCGCCGCCCGGCTGCGCGCTGTGTATCAACGAGCTCTTTGAACACACGCACAAGAATCGCCGCACCGACGGCAATATTGTCTTCTACCTGCGCACGTCGCGCTTCAGTGAAGACGCGCAGGCCTGGGTGGACCGCTTGGCCGAGATCGACAGGGTGCAGCTCGAAATCGCCCCGGTGGAACCGCGCACCGGGGACATACGCTACCTGCCGCTGTGCCTTACGCTATCCGGCAACAGGCTGCGGCGCTTCGTGCAGCCTCACCGCACGACGGTGGTGCATGTCACACTGATGCGATTGCCGGCCCCCGGCGTATTCCGGGTGATGCCTGCGACTGTGTAAGGGGACAGGCACCAATTTGCAATTGGAGCCAGTCCCCGCCGCCATGCTGGCCTGACTCGCTGGGTCCGCGTGCTAGCATCCCACGAAGAACGATGAAGGGGGCGCAGCGATGTTTCAGAACCTGGATTTCCAGCAACCGCGTGCTGACCGGAAGATCAGCAGGCGTTCACTGCTTGGTGGTATAGGCGCACTGGCCGGGGCCTCAGCGATGACAGCTTGTGCTGAGCCAACGCCCGGTCCGGCCAAGAGCCTGAACCTCGATTTCTCCAAACCGGAAGACAACCTGACCGCGTGGGTGAAGCTCGCGTCGAGCCTGGAAGACGGCAAGGAGACCTGCGGGTTCTTCACCGGCACGCAGTACGCCGATGTGGGCCCGCAGGAGGTCATCAAACCGCTGTTCCGTATCCAGGGATTCGGCATGAGTCGCGTCACGCGCCTGGAGGACGGCCGCTACCAGAACCTGCACCGCGAAGTGGTGTACTACCTGCCGCTGAAGGAAGACCGCATTCTCGAAGAGTGGGAAAACCCTCTGACGGGCGAAACGGTAGAAGTCTTTAATACCCACAATGACCCGGTGAACTCCCACTACGCACCGGTTTTCCAGCAGCGCTTCGGCTCCGAGGAAGAAGGCTTCGAGCTTGTCGAGTTTCCGTTCATCCTGCCTTGGGACATCTTTGGCGACCGCGCGGTCGTGAACTTTTCCGTCAATACCCGTTGGCCGTCGCCGCTGCCGCCGGACAAGTGGCCGCGCGAGAACTTCGGCGAGTGGTATCGCACCAGCGAGTACTTCCAGATCCACGCGAGCCTGGCAGACCTGAACAACCCGGACATGATGAAGGTGCCGTACACCGGCTCGTGGCAGAAAGTGGCGCCGTGGCACCCGTGGATGCTGATGGACAATCGCCCGGGTGGCATTTTTGGTGTGACCAACGTGTTTTCCCTGGACGGCGTCGAACAGCTGCCGCCCCACGTACTGGCCTACACCGAAAAGCACTATCCGAAGTGGCTGACGGCGCCAACGGAATGGGTGGAGCCGAATATGGCCACGTGGGAAACCTTCGCTGCCGAGCGCACGCCGGCGCCGCCGAAGAATTAGCGGTGTCTGACACCGCGCGCCCGGCAAGGCTGCTGGACAGACAAGATCGATGATTCTTTTATCAGCTACATGACAAACAAGCTGCAAGGGCAAACGATCTGGATCACCGGCGCGTCGTCGGGGGTCGGGGAGGGCATGGCGACGGTGTTTCACCGCGAGGGCGCGGAGCTGATCCTGTCAGCCCGGCGCGAGGCGGAGCTGGAGCGCGTTAAAGCGGACTGCAAGGACGGTTGGGCGCCGTTGCATGTGCTGCCTTTCGACGTGACCGCCGAAAGCGCCCGCCAGGCCGCGGCAGCCGAAGTACTCGAGCGCTTTCCGCGCCTGGACGTGCTGGTGAATAATGCGGGCATCGGCCAGCGCAGCCTCGCGAAAGACACGCTGCTGGAAGTGGAACGTCGGATCATGGAGGTGGACTACTTTGCCCCGGTGGCGCTGACCAAGCTCGTGCTGCCGCGAATGATCGAACAGCAGAGCGGTCACTTCGTCGTGACTTCGTCAGTGGCCGGCAAACACGCGGTGCCTTATCACACGACCTACTGCGCGGCGAAGCACGCACTGCACGGTTACTACGACACGCTGCGCATCGAACACCTCAAGGACAACATCGCGTGCACACTGCTGGTGATTGCCGGCATCAAGAGCAACGTGTTCGAGCATGCACTGACGGGCGATGGTTCAGAACACGGGGAGAGCACGTGGAATAACGATTCAGGTATGACGGCGGAAGCCTGCGCGGAGCGGGTGGTGGACGCCATCATCAACCGTGAAGACGAGGTGGTGATCAGCATCAAAGAAGCCAAGCAGGCGATGCTGCTGAGAAGCAAGGATCCCGAAGCCTTCAAGCAGCGCATGGCCAGCATGATGGAGTGGCTGGAAAAGAGTTAGGATCCACTTGGCTGTCGATTATCGCTTCTCAGCCGCAATCCCAACACCTTTGTCATGATTTTGCGACGTCCAACCGCCGCCGCGAACAGCGGTGATGGGTTTCGGCGCCCCCTCACCAGCCGTTCGTCTCACGCACGTAGGCCGCTAGCGTCGCGATCTCCTCGGCGCTCAGCACCTGGGCGAAGGTCGGCATGCTCATCACGTTGTTACCGCCGTTCCGAATCACGCCCTCGACCGCGGCCTGATCGGTGCCATAGATGCCGCGGTAGTTCGTATTCTGCTGGTGGCACGCCTGGCAGTGTTCGTTGAAGAGCAGGGCACCGGGGCTGCCGTCGTCGGCCAAAGTGTCGTTGGCGCCTGAGCTCGTTGCCGCCGTCGCTGGCGCCGCCACAGTTCCCAGTGCGACGCGAAAACCCATGTTCGTACCCCGGCCAGACCGCGGCCGGCCCACTCGCACAGTCGTGCTCGAGCGCTCCACGCGATTGAGAAACGAACCGCTGCGAATCAGCCCGAACTGGCAGCCCTCCGCGTCCAGCCATGCGCTACCATCGGCCGCTGCGCCGTTGTAGTCCTTGTGATTGCAGTCGGCCACCCATTCCCACGCGTTGCCCTGCATGTCGTGCAGACCGAAGGCATTGGGCCTGAAGCTGCCCACTGGGGCGGCGGCCGGAAAACCGTCGTCGCACGGAAATCCGTCATTCTCGTCTGACTCCATCTGGCGCTGGCTGATGGATTGTGCGCCCGGGCTGCGCACGTTGGCATACCCGCAGGCGTCGGCCGCCGCCGAACCCCAGTGGTAGCTCGTGGTCGCGCCAGCGCGTGCTGCGTACTCCCACTCTGCCTCGGTGGGCAGGCGGTACGGCTTGCCGGTCTTTTCCTGTAACCACTCTGCATAGGCGTGCGCGTCATAAAACGACACACAGCCCACGGGGTGACGGTCGGACTGTTCCGCATCGATTTGCTGCCAGCTGAAGTCCGGGCTCATCCTGAACTGGTTCGGTGCGGCAAAGCCCATGCACTTGCCGGCATGTTCGCGACCGGTATCAGCAACGAAGGCGGCATACTCACCCACCGCGACCTCGTAACGACCCAGCGCGAAACCCTGAGCAAAGGTGACCCGGTGCTGGGGGCTGTCGTTCGTCGCGGGTTTGCCCGTTCGCGGATCGATCAGCCGGTCTTCCGGCGCCGTGCCCATCAGGAACTGGCCTGCGGGAATCTCGACCATCAGCGGGCATGCTTCGCAGTCGCGAAAGGCGATGGGTGCCGCGGGTGTTGGTGCATTGACGTCCGCCGTGCAGCCGGCCAGCGTCAGGGCAATCGATACCAGAATTCTCCGCATGTTCAGAGTGTAGAGCTTTTTGCCGGGACGCCAATTGGGACGGGGTTCCGAAGTGTTCGGCGGCACCGGCCGCCTCGGCGCGCCGATTGTCGAGCTGCTGGTTGATGCCGGTTATCCGGTGACGGTCTTTGCGCGGCCGACTTCCAGCCGCGAGCGCCTGGCCGACCTGGGCGTGGACTACATCACTGGTGATTTGCTCGATGGCGACAGGGTCACGGCGGCGGTGAATGGGCAACCCTTCCGCTTTGTGATCGACGCCTCAGGCAAAGGGCGCAGCCCGGAGCGCTTCTACGACACCTCGATGCGCAACATCCTGGCCGCGATTGCCGACAGCGATGTGCACCAGTTCATTTTGCACGGCTCCGTGGGCGCCGGTGCCAACGTGAAAAACTTTCCCGACATCCCCTTCGGCCGGATGATGGACACGCTGCAAGCGAAGGGCGAAGCGGAAGACATGCTGAAGGCCAGCGGAATCAACTATACGATCATTCGCAACGGCCGGGTAATGAAAGACGGCACGCCTGCAACCGGTACCGGCGAGCTGACCGAAGACGATACGGTCATGGCCAATATCACGCGCCTGGACCTGGCGAACCTGACGCTGCAGTGCCTTGACAATCCGGACTGCTTCAACAAGACGTTTCACGCGCTGGACCCCAGCCTCGAGACCTACTCCCGCTGATTCAGGCTGTGACCTGCGGTTTGCGGGCAGCACTCAGGCGCCAGCACGCTGCCAGAGCTGATACACGCTCTTCTTGCTGGCGCCGAGATTGGTGTTGAAGTAGTAAATTTGTTCTGGCGTCACGCGAATCAGGTCGAAGCGGCGCACGGCCCGTTCGGGAGTCATCCGCACCAGGTTGTACTTCTCCAGGAATCCCATGAAGCGGTCGTCGTCAGACTCAATGATTTCCGCAGTGCCGCGAATCTGCACGCTGATCCATTCTTTCTTGCCGCCGTCCGCCACGGTCCAGCCCTTGAAACGCACCGCGCTGATGTTCGGGTTCTTGCGCAGTTGCATCAGCTTTTCGGTGCCTTTCTCCGACACGACAAACAGCACCCGTTCTTCCGGATCCAGGACCATGTCAACGGTGGTGGCAATGGGCATGCCGTCCTGCACCGTTGCGATGGCAAAGCGCTCGCGTCCGGGCAGGAACTCGACGATGCGATCCCAGATTTCTGCCTGCTCCAGTTCGCCGAAGTTGTTGACGAACTGCATCGTGGCCGACGTAATACCGTCGAAGGCCACATCGTGGCACTCTGCGCAGGTCATGCCGCGCTGGTAGTCAAGATGCCCATCGGGCCTCATCTGTTCGCCGCTGAGCGGCGGGCCGGGAATGATGGTTGCGCTGAAGCCCATTTCGCCCGGGCCGACATCCACGCCTTTGGCCTTCGTGCCGCTGTCTTTGTGCATGCCGGCCTGAATCAGGCTGCCTGACAAGAGCGCCAGCACGGCCAGCGTGACCGTTACGCCTATTGCTCGAGTCCGTTTGTTCATTGATTGCTCCAATTTCTGTTTTGCCTGGCCGGCACCGCGCAGCCAGTTGGGAATGCTCCGATGCTAAGATCTTAAACGTCACGCGGAATTCTGAGCAAATTACGATTCTGAGGGGAAGGCAGGCATGGCGGACTGGCGCAAAGCCCTGCAAGACGGGCGGCTGAAACCTGGCAGGCAGCGGCTCGACCCGCCTGGCACATGCCCCGCCCAGGCCCATTTGGCCGCGCGGCCCCAGCCCCGTAAACGCTGAGACCACATCTTGGCCCTGGCGAACTGGCTGTCCCTGAAACGCATCGAACCCACGCATCTGGGGTGGGCGATCGGCACGCTCGGTGTGTCGCTGCAGCTCAACACCTTTGCCATTGCGGCGCTGTTTTTCATGGTGACGGTGCTGAAGATCGAGCCGGTGATTGCCGGGGCGCTGATTACCGGCTCGAAGCTCTACGACGCGTTCACCGACCCGCTGATGGGAATGATCAGCGACCGCACGCGCACGCGCTGGGGTCGCCGGCGGCCCTACCTGATGCTCGGTGGCCTGACCTGCGGGCTGACCTTCGCGCTGGTCTTTGCGATACCGCCAATGGCCGATACCACGCTGTTATACCTGACCGTGGGAGGTGCGCTCCTGCTGCTGTCCACCGGCTACACCATCTTCAATGTGCCGTATCTCGCCATGCCGGCGGAAATGGTGGACGACTACCACGAGCGCTCGGTGATGATGTCCTACCGCGTGTTCCTGATTGCCATCGGTACCTTCATCGGAATCTCCGGGGCACCGGCGCTGGTGGCATTTCTGCAGGAGAGCCTCGGCTATACGCCGTCGCAGGCCTACCGGGCCATGGGCATTACCATCGGCATATTGATGACTGCTGCGATGGTGGTGTCTTTCTACGGCACCCGCCACGCGCGCTTTAGTGAACCGGTGCGCACGCAACTGCCCTGGCGGGAACAGGCCCGGCTGCTGTTCGATAACAAGCCCTTCCTGCTGTACCTGGGCCTGAAGCTCTCCGGGCTGTTCGCCCTTGCCGCAGTGCTGGCCGTGCAGCTGTTTTTCATCGTCTACATCATGCAGCAGTCGCTGGCCATCGCCGGGATTTACGGCCTGGTGCAGGTAGTCGGGCAAATCCTGTCTATTCCGCTGTGGCTGAAACTGTCGAAGCGCCTGGGCAAGCCCCCGGTGCTCGCCATTTCCAGCGCGGCCATGCTGTTGGTCACGGCCACATGGTTCTTTTCAGGGCCCGAGGAGTCACTGTGGGTGTACGGTCTGCGGGGCCTGGCGCTGGGTATCGGTGGTGCCGGCACGCTGCTGGCCACCCAGGCCATGTTGCCGGATGTCATGGAGCTTGACCGCCGGCGCACCGGTCTGCGCCGGGAGGGCATTTACGCGGGGCTGGCGAGTTTCATCGAGAAAATTGCCAGCGCGTTGTCGGGCGTGGTGATTGGCGGGCTGCTGTCGGCCATGGGTTTCGAGCGCAACCTCGGTGCCGAGGCGCAGCCGGAATCAGCGCGGACCGCGATCTATATCTGTATCGCCGTGATACCCATGGCGACCTATGCGCTGAAGCTCGTGTTGCTGTATTTTTTCAAGCTGGACGAGAGAACGCTGAAGAGCACGGAGTCGGTGGTTGGTGCGGCGAATAGAGAGAGTTCGACCCGGTCCTGACGCCGGCAGTTTGAATCCGGGCCAACGGGCCTCCGCGGATTGGACGTCCGGCGGATGCTGGTTGGTCGCGGTCCCTGGATACCCTGGTGGATGCTATGGCACGTAACCCTGATCACGCGATGCTGGGCCGCCCCAGCCACGACGAACGCGCCCGGCTGGGCATTATCGGCGCGATGAAGCTGCACGTGGGCCGGCGCCTGCGCGCCGGCAACCGGGCCTTCTACGCCCTGGAGGCGGAACCCGGGTTCGAGGCCGATCACGGCCGGCCGCCCAAGGGCCCCGGCGAGATCGGCGAGGCCATGCGCCCGAACCCCCACTGGCAGTTGTGGAGCGCCATGAACCGTGCCACGCAGGAACAGATGTGGGACGCGGTGCAGGACACGCTGCTGCGCGAAGAACCCCGCATGAAGCGGGTCTACACAGATCTCACCGCCGGTAACAGCCAGCGCGGCTCGCTGGAACTGGATCCGGACTGCCGCGTGCCCGTCGCGGTGCAGCAGTCGGAGATTCACCTGCAGCCCGGCGGCTACGTGCTCGACCGGGGCGAAGACGACTTTCTCGCCGGGGCCTTTTATGAACTGGGCGGCGCGGTGTATTCGCAGGCCCAGGGCATCGGCACGAAGCAGAGCAAGGGCGAGATCATTATCGGCATGCTCGAGGCCCAGTACCCGGGTTTCAAGCCCACCCGTATCCTGGACATGGCCTGTTCGGCGGGCGCATCGTCTACACCCTACGCGGAAGCCTTTCCCGACGCAGAAGTCCACGCCATTGACGTGACTCCTGGGTTGCTGCGCTATGCCCACGCGAGGGCCGAAGCGCTGGGCCTGCCGGTGCACTTTCACCAGCAGCACTTGGCGGAGACGACGTTCCCGGACGCATCTTTCGACCTGGTGGTGTCACACAACGCGATGCACGAGATCTCGGCCGACGATGCGGCCGGGATGATGCGCGAGAGCTACCGGCTGCTGAAGCCCGGCGGGGTGTGCGTACACCAGGACGTGCCGCTGCGCTTCGACCAGCTCGACGATTACATGCAGTTCGACTACAGCTGGGATCATGACTACAACTGCGAGCCCTTCTGGCTGGTCTACGCGACGAACGATCCACAGGCACTGCTGCTGGACGCCGGTTTCGTTGCAGACGACGTGTACGTGGGCTTTATCGAACAGGGCGACAGCAGCTTTCGCTGGTTCGTCGCCACCGCGCGCAAGGCCGGGTGATGGCTGCGCACGACGCCTTCGAGCGCCCGGCCCGCGAGCCGCGCCCGGCCTTCAGCCCCGACGAGCCCATCGCGGAACGCCTGGTGCGCGTGGTCATGAACCTGGCGGCGGAACTGGCGGTGGTGCACGAACGCCTCGACACGGTAGAACGCCTGCTGGCCGAGCAGGGCTCAGTGACCGCCGCGGATATCGAAGCCTTCCGGCCGGATGACAAAGCGGACGCGGAACGCCGCGACTGGCGGGAGACTTACGTGCGGCGGGTCTTTGCAGACCTCGAAGCGGAGATTGAAGCCGCCCGGCAACAGGTGGGTGGGGCGGCGCCAGGTTAAAGGCCAGTTCAGTGGCCAACCGCCTGGGCGGCCCTGCGAATCCTGCGCAGCTGTCCGGCCAGTCGGTCCAGTTCCTCTGCGGTGAGCCCCAACCCGGCCGTGAACGTGTCTGTCAGCGGCAACTGGAGGTTGCGCAGCTGCGCCCAGATCTCCTCGCCGTCGCGCGTCAGGGCAATCAGGTGCGAGCGCCGGTGCTCCGGGTTCGGCAGCGTTTGCACCAGGCCCTCTCGCCGCAGCTGGTTCACCGTGCGCTGCACGCTCTGGCGTGCCAGGCCCAGGCGCCGGGCAATCGCTGTCACCGGCATGGCCTGGTCGCGAATGGTGGCCAGCGTTTGCCAGCGCGCCGGTGACACGCCGAGGTCCTTGCCAAGGCGGTCACCGGCAGACAGCATCTCGCCATTCAACCGGAATACCTCACCTACGAGCCGCTGAAAGGCCTGGATCAGGGCCGCTGTTTCGGCGGGATTGCCGCTCTGCGGCATAGCAGTTTTCGCCTTGTTGCGCTGATTTGTTGTCACGATGCGAAGCTGTGGCGCCCTTCAGGAGGCTGATCCGCAATCTTTGTCGCGTGATTGGTACATACAACCGCAATTGACAGGATCCTGTCAATTGGCCTAACTTCGGGCCATCAGCGTGATCTGCCGGACCGGGGGGCTCGGGTAGAACAAGAAATCAGATCACGCGCGCGCTGAGCCAGCAGGGGTAACAGACATGCAGACGACCATCCGATCGACAGGCGTTCTCGCGGCTTTTACAGGCCTTGCGGCCGCGGCGCTTACGGGGATCGCCACCGCGCAAACGGTGGTGGACGAAGAACTCGTCGTCACCGCGCGCAAGATCGAGGAGAACCCGCAGGACGTCCCGATCTCGGTCTCCGCGTTCAGCCAGCAGACGATCCGCGATCTGAACGTGAACAATATCGACGAGATCGCGTTGTTTACCCCCGGTTTGTCGTACAACTCGGCTTTCGGTCGGCAGCCCGGTTCCGACCGCGCGTCGATGCGCGGTGTGACCACCATCGTCAACGGTGCGGCAAACGCCAGTTCCGTTGCGACATTTGTTGACGGTGTCTACGTAGGCGGCACCACCCAGCAGACGGAGCTCTTCAACCTGGAGCGTGTGGAAGTGCTGCGCGGGCCGCAGTCCGCGCAGTTCGGCCGTGGTACCTACGCCGGCGCGATCAACTACATCACCAGGGGCCCATCGGATGAATTCGAGGGTGACGTGCGCGCAACGGCCGGTGAGAATGACGAGTATCGCATCTCCAGCTGGATTAGCGGACCGCTGTTCGGCGATTTCGGTTTCTATGCCAGTGCCGGCTACGACACTTTCGACGGCGACTACACGAACCGCAAGATCGGCGACACGGCCAATACGCTGGGCCGCGAACTCGGCGACGATATCGGCGGTGAAGAAACCAAGGGAATCACCGGCAAATTATTCTGGGACCCGACGGACAAGCTGAGTGTCACTTTCAAGCTGGGTTACCAGGAAACGGACGACGATCATTTCCCAATCTACCTGCAGAATCGCTTCGCGCAGACGCGCAACAACGATCCGAGCCTGGACCCGGTGACACCGGTCAAGATCAACAACTGCTGTGAGCGGACCAGCACGGCGCCGCGCGCCCGCGAGTACTACATCGGCAACGCCAGCACGGCCGGCCCGGTGCAGCTGAACACCGATATCCTGGACCAGGTGGCCGATACCGGCGTCCAGATCGACCGCAAGATCGCGGCCCTGACCTTGGACTGGGACCTCGACTGGTGGATCCTGGACGGCACGACTTTCTCCAGCCTCACCGGCTACGTGGATGATGAGATCAACCAGGCACTGGATGTGACCTACGGCGGCTACGAGGCGTTCCTGACCAGCAGCCTCGGCGTCCGCGGGGCGTTCAACCAGATCGACGACGACTCCCAGGAGGACTTCTCGCAGGAATTTCGCCTGACTTCGTCACAGGACCAGCGACTGCGCTGGGCGGGCGGCCTGTACTACTGGCGTGGGGAGACCAAGGAAAATCGCGACGAACGAGCCTACGTCGACGACGATCCGGCGAACACCATTCCGGATGGCACCGTGGTCAGGGCTAACCAGTTTTGGGGTTTTGGTGGCCTGGACCGCACGCGGGTCATCAACAAGGCGGCCTTCGGCAGCCTGACCTACGACATCTTCGACAACCTGGAGGCCACGGCGGAACTTCGCTACGCCGTCGACGAGGTTAAGGTGCGCAGCCTCAACTATCCCACCGCGCCGGGTTTCACCGGTGGCCCGTTCGCTGATCGCCTGCGCCAGCAGAACGATTTCGAGAGTCTGACGCCGCGCTTTACGCTGACCTGGGGTCTGACGGACGACGTCAACCTTTACGCCAACATCTCCAAAGGCACAAAGCCAGGCGATTTCAACACCACCATCCCCGACAAGCTGGTGCCAGACCCGGCTGACCCGACGGGACCACCGATCGCCGTCCCGGACGAGTCCAAGCGCTTCGTGGACGAAGAAGAAGCCTGGAACTACGAGATCGGCATGAAGTCCACTTGGTTCGACGGTCGTGCGTTGTTCAACATTGCGGGCTATCGCTTCGACATCGAGGACCAGCAACTGACGCAGAACGTCAGTATCGGTACCCAAGGTCTGTCGAGTTCCTTCCTGGATACTGCCGGTGAGACGCAGGTCTGGGGCCTCGAGACGGAAGGCTCCATGCTGTTCGGCGACTACCTGACCGTAGGCTTCAGCTACGCGTACACGGATTCCGAATTCGATGATTACGTGAACCAGGACCAGGCGGACCTGCTCGGCAGCAACGGCACCGAAGCGCAGAACCAGCTGCTGGGCGACGTGTCCGGTTTCGACAGCCCGCGCGTCCCGGAGCACATGTTTTCGTTCAGCAGCCGCTACGAGCGGCCCCTCGGGCGCGACGGCTCGTGGTTCATCGGCGCGGACTATGCGTGGGAAGACTCGAAGTACGCTCAGGTGCACAACTTGATCGAGACCGGCGAACGCAGCGACCTGCGCGCACAGGCCGGCGTGAGCTGGGGTTCCTGGTCGCTGGTGGTCTGGGGCAAGAACCTGACCGAAGACGAGAGCGCGGTGGACATCATCCGCTACGTCGATCGCAGCCGCGCGACGCTCGGCAGCCAGCCGCCGAATCAGCCCGGCCTGCTGGAGCCGTGCGACTCCTTGACTGCCGTCCCCCCCGCGGTTTGTTCCGCAACCAGCCCGTCCACCAGCCCGCGCGGTTTCGGCGTGACGCTGCCGCGCAAGCGCCAGTTCGGCGCCACGGTCACCTACAAGTTTGGCGGTGGCATCTGATACGAGGGCGAGTTCCTTAACAATCGCGCGGCCGGAGCGTTCGAGCTCCGGCCGCGTGCGTTAGGGCCAGGGCCGGCCGATGCTGAGTGCAACGCGAGTACTGGTAACGACAATGCTTTTGGTGGCGACGGCTACCGTTGCGATGGCTGACGGGCGCCAGCTCAACGCACGCGACAGCGCGCTGATTGCACGCACCGACCTTCCCCTGTACGGCAAGACCGTGCTCTACACCACGCCGCGCAACTACGCCGGCAAGCTGGGGCGCTTGTTGATTGAACGCGGTGCGCGGCCGGTCTGGATGCCGACCATCTACATCGAGCCGATGGCGGATTACCGTGTGTTCGACAAAGTATTGCGCGAGCGCGACAAATACGACTGGATTGCGTTCACCAGCCGCAACGGCATCGACGCCTACCTGAATCGCATGGCAACCCTTGGGTTGACGCCAGAGGACGTGCTCGGCGTGAAGGCGGCCGCCATCGGCAACGATGCCGCGCTGCTGAAGCAGGGGGGGATCACGCCGGTGCTGGTGCCGCCGACGCCGAGCCCGATCGGCATGGTGAAGGAGTTCGAGCGCCGGGGTGTCAGCAGCGGTACTGTGTTGGTGCCGGCGCCCGACGTGATCGGCATGGAAGAACCGCGCGTGGTGCCGGAGTTTATCGAGAATCTCGAAGCGATAGGCCTCACGACGAAACGCGTGCCGGCCTACGTGACGGCGCGCGAGACCGAAGATCTCGAACTCGGTACACGCCTGCTGCTGTCCGGCGAGATCGATATGATCGCGTTCACCAGCCGCGGTGAAATCGAGAGCCTGCTGCTGCACCTGGGCGACGACAGTGGTGCGCTGAACGAGAAAACCGTGCTGGCCTGCTTCGGGCCCATCACGTCGGCCGGTGCGGAACTGCGCAATCTGCGGGTGGACGTGGTGGCCGAAGACTACTCGCGCTTCGAGGGTTTCGTGGCGGCCATGGAAAACTACTATCGCAGCCGTTGACCTTGCGTTGGAAAACGCTGCGCTTTGAGGGGAGTTTGTGCATGACTGTGGTGATGAAAACGTGGCGGCTGGGCAGCTGCCTGCTCTTGTTGACAGCTCTGGCTGCCTGCGGTGACAACGGCGATGCTGTCCCCGCCGGTCAGCCGACGGAGCAGCAGAGTGCCAGCCCACAAAGCCTGGTGCCTGCGGCAGACGAGCCGGCGAGCGCGCCGGCTGCAGCCGAAGCGGCCGTGGCGAAAACCGGCGAGCAACTGGCGCAACCGTGCCTCAGCTGTCATTCGGTGGATAATTTCGCCGGCATGGACGTGGCAACGCTGCAGGCCGCGATGCAGTCCATCAAGGCCGGCGAAATCACCCACCTCCAGTTACCGGACAGCCTGTCGGACGAAGACCTGGCAAAGATCGCAGCCTTTCTCGCTGCTGCCAACGCCACTGGCGCAAGCTGAATGCGGGGACAGTCTGCGGACAGAATGTCTCAGGGCCCGGCCAATACCTGGCTCCGGTGATCTGGCAGGCGGATGATTGGTCAGATTTGCCCGACGGCGACACGCGCGGCGCTCTCGCCGGCTTCCATGGCCCCTTCGATACCGAGGTTGAGTTCCGCCGTGTGTTCGCCGGCGAAGTACAGGCGCCCCGCGCTTTCCGAGAACAGCGGCCCGTAACGCGTGATCTGCCCGGGCGCGCGCGCAGCGTAGGTGCCCAGCGTGGTCGGGTCTCGCGTCCAGGAACGCACGCCCACCGTTTCCAGCCGGCCGACGGTGCTGGGCCGCACGCGGTTCAGTTCCTTGATCACGAAGTCGCCCATTTCGTCGTCTGTCAGGCCACGCCGGGCTAGATCCCCCGGCCCGGTGGTGAAAACCCACAAATGCTCGCCCTCGCCGGTGGTGGACGGATTGATGAACGCGCGTTCGATGGGCAGGTCTGTCCACATATTGGCAGGCAGACCGTCTTCTTCCCAGTACCGGCCGCTGATGTTCATGATCACGCTGGTACCTTGCCCGTACGGTATTTGCCGAATCGCCTCCGCCATCAGGGGCGGCAATTCGGGTGTGATCGCCATGTCGCGGACGATCGTGAAAGGCGCGGTGCAGATGGCAAAACTGGCGCGCAGCTGCTCGCCGTTGTCGCAGGTGACGCTCACGCCGCTAGTGCTCTGCTCGATGCCGTTGACGCGGTGATTCAGCCGCACCTCGCGGCCGAGGGATGCGGCCATCGCGTTGGTCAGGCGGCCCATGCCGCCGTCGACCAAATAGCGGATCGGTTTGCCCTCGGCGAACGCGGTTTCCATTGAGGTCAGCGTGAAACGTCCGGCACGCAGCATCCACAGTGTCGACAAGGCGTCGAGCTTGTCGTACTGCTGGCCAATCAGCGCGTATTTCAGCGCGTCTTCGTTAGCACCCTTTTCGGCCAGGAACTGCCCGTAGGGCACGTCGTACTCGCCGAACTCTGCCTGGAGCCAGGCACCCAGGTCCGGCAGCGGATTGGGCCGGGGCATGAACGCCTGGGCGACCCCGCTCGGGTTCACTTTACGCAGCTTGCCCTCGAAGGGATTGATGGCCAGTTCCGGCCACTGGTCGGCGGTGAAGCCCTGGCCCTGGAAATGGAACCAGTAGCTCGGCATGCCGCCGGGCCAGGGTTTGATCTGCAGGCCCAGCTCTTCGACGGTGGCGAGAATCCGCGTATAGATGGTGCCCACGTCGGCCGCGCCCATTTCCGGGGTGCCTTCTGCGTCGAACAGGGTTTCCACGCGTCCGCCCACCCGGTTGCTGGCCTCCAGGACCGTGACCCGCGCGCCCTGTTTTTCCAGCAGGCGCGCCGCGTGCAGGCCGGCGAGGCCGGCCCCGATCACGATCACGTCGGTTGCGGGTTCACGGCCGCAGCCGGCCAGGGCGAAAGTCGCGGCACCACTGGCGGAGCCCGCCAGGAAATCTCGTCTGGAAACTGTCATGAAGGCGTCTCCCTGCTGCTGGTCCAAAACTAGCATCGCGCGTCTGGCGGTGCCAAACGTCGATTGCTATCCAAACTGCAGCCGGCCAGCGAGCGTGGTGTCTGACACTCCACTCAGTACCGGACCTGCGGCGGGAAGCCGTAGGCCTCGATCACCGACATGGGCACGCCGCTCTTGCGCGCGAACTGTATGCCGATGTCTTCGAGCATCAGCCATTCGACGAGTCGTGCGCGGTGCCGGTTGGTCGCCTGGAAATCCGCAGCGGTAGGCTGGTCGTCGCCGGTCATCGCCAGCACGTCGCGATAGGCCGACAGCGTGGCGTCGAACAGGGCATCCAGTGGCGGCTCGTCCTCGGCTGGGAAAAAATCCATGATGCCGCACTCCGCGGCAATGCCCGCCAGGATCCGGCCGGGCTCGGCCTTGTAGCGCGCGGCGAAGTTGCCGCCGGCCCCTTCGTAGGCAGGCCGCAGCGCGTCGGCGAACAGCGTCTGGGCTTGCGGATGCGGCGCGCCGGTCTGTACCACGAGATCGATGCAGACGACGATGGATCGGCCAGCGCCTTCGGTCTCGTTGGTATTCAGCAGCACAATCAGGCCGGGTACGCGCGGGTTTGCCGGGTAGGCCAGGGTTTCGAACAGCTTGATGCTGCCGGGTTTGCCGTAGATTTCGCCGTCGACGATGTGCATCAGCGAGTAGCCGGCCTTCTCGAGCACCGGGCCGCGGGACACCTGCGAGTAGCAGTACCAATTGTCGCCCTCGGTTTCGCGCGGCGCGTCGGCGGCCTGGTTGCCGTTGATGGTGGCGTAGAACTCGCGTATTTGCCCCGGGTAGCTGTCGCGCGGGTGCTCGAAGTCAGTCCGGTTCATGTTGGCAGCTTACGCGGCCGCGCTGGGGAACACGCGCGTAATGACCGGCGGTAGGGCTGCGGGATTTACTTATTGCCGGGCGGCTTGGGTAGCGTGCGCGCTCTACCTGTTAAGAGGTACCAGACCGACCGGACTGCTGGACACGTTCTGTGGGAGAACCGGGCCAGCTACCTTGGTGGTTCAAAGACCTTTGACGAGCAAAAAGCGGCCCACGCTGGCGGTTTCCCGCTCTTGCCTCGCGGCCCGATACTCCGGTGAGTCATACCAGCGGTAGAAGTCTGCTTCCGACTCGCAGGACAGGATGACCGTGCGCGGGTGATCGAGCTCGCCTTCCACGGCTATCGGTGCCTCGTCCACGGCGAGCAGATGAATTCCATAAGCCGCCAGCGTTGCCCCGGACTTTGCCAGGTACCGGCTAAATTGTTCGCGGTCGGTGATGGTGCCCTGGGCGATGGCATAGACGGTCATGGCCGGTCTCCTGCAACCTGGTCATCAGCACCAAGAATGCCGCAAAAGGCCAGCCAGCTTCAGCATTTTCCGCCGCGCGAAGAATGGCGTATCGGCCTGGCAGCTCAGGCAGAAGCGGTGGCGGGCAGGGCGTCGGTAGATTCCTGTTCCGCGGCCCTGGACTTCAGCAATGAAGCGACCATGAACAGCGTAACCGCCAGGAAGGCCATGCCGGCAAAGGCACTTTGATAGCCCCCGATGTCGCCGCCTTTCGAGGCCGCCACCGCACCGACCGCGGCGGCGCCGAGCAGCCGGCCGAGCGAAGTGCAGACACTCAACAGGCCCTGGGCCGAGCCGCGTTCTGTGGGCAGGGCCTCGGCGAGCATGATGAAACGCAGCGGCGCGCCCACCAGCCCCGCGGTCCCCAGGCCATTGATCACGTTGGCCATGATGATGGTGGCCAGGCTCAGCTCGGCGTGGCCGATAATCAGGAATGACGTGGTGACCAGGACGAGGCTCGTCAGTACCAGCGTGCGGGTACCCACCACGGTGATCAGTCGGCCCACCACCGGCGAGGCCCGCCACCACCAGCGTGGGCAGGAACACGGACGCCGACTGCATTGCACCGGCACCGGTGGCGACTGCGCAGGCGGCACGAACCTGCCGGGTTCTCAGCAGGCCCGGGCGAATGATGGGATCCGCTGCCCGTTGCTCACGTTGCCAGAACATCGGCACCAGCACTGCGAACACCATTACCAGCGGCAAAACCTGCCAGCTGAAGACGCTCGCCATGACCGCGTTGGTGTCTACCTGGTTGATGCCGATGACCAGGGCGGTGATGCCCACCACCAGCATGATGGTGCCGGCCAGGTCGAAGGGCTTGCGCGCCTGCGGTCGCTCACTCGGCAGCAGCCGGTACGCGCCGATCATCAGCAGCGCTGCAATGGGCAGGTTCACCAGGAACAGCCACTGCCACGAGAAGCGCAAAAAGACGCCGCCGAGTATCGGCCCGATCAGGAAAGCGATGCCCCACACGGAACCGAGCAGGCCCAGCGCCGGCCCGCGCTGTTGTATGGGCAGCCGGGCCGCGATTACGGCACTGGCCACCGGGAAAATACCGCCGGCGCCAAAACCCTGGATCGAGCGACCCGTATACAAGGTGTAAATATCGGGGGCGAAAGAGAGCAGCAGTGAACCCACCGCAAAGCAGCCCAGGCTGAACATGTAGACCACGCGCAGACCCAAGCGGTCAGACAGCTTCGCGAGCAGCTGGGCGCCAATCATCTGCAGCAGCACGTAAGCGTTGAACAGCACCGACAGTTGGCGGCTGGTCAAATCGAATTCGGCTTGGATAGCGGGCAACGCCGGGCCGATGATCGCGATATCCACCGCGGCCATCAGTACGCCGACGAACAGCAGCGCCAGCAGAATATTGGTTTGTCTGGCTTCCACGCCCCGAACCCCCTTCTCGTGGCTGAGAATTCGCTGTCAGCGGGTGGTCGGATGCCTCCCGCCGGCTACTGGCGGTGAGATTCCAAGCTATTGAAATGTTGGGATTATTGGCTAAATATTGGCGCCGCTTCCGGGCCCCGATCAAGCGTTGGCCGAACTATTCGCGTGTCCCGCTGGTTCCCTAAGCGCTAACGGGCCCGTTCAAGGGCCTGCAGCGTTGCGGCTGTGATCATGTCGATCTGGGCCTGCTCGCTGATTTTCGGCTCCCATAATTCTTCGTAGGCCCCGCCGTCGAAAGACCCGAAGTACATATGAATACCGCCGGGTACGGGTATCCAGACGCTGTCGGCCGGGAACAGGTGGCGCATGTCTTCGAACTTCTGAGGTGGCGCGCCCTGCAGTGTTGCCCGGTGCACGTGTGTTATCGGCAGGGTGGAGTCGGCCAGGCTGCTGGATTCGGGCGGGTAGGCGTCCCAGAAAATGAGGCCGGCGAGATTGTCCTGGTTATCTGCTGCGTACACGCCGGCCATCGCGCCGCCCATGGAATGCCCGGCGATCACCCAGCGCTCGATGTCGGGAAATGCCTCGCGCACGTCGTCCGCGCTGAACGGCGCAAAGATCGAGAAATAAAACGGCATCGACACGCCGACAACCAGGTAACCGGCGCGGGCGACCTCCTTGAGAATCGGTGCGTAGCCGCGGATGTCGCAGTAGGCGCCCGGGTACACAATCATCCCTGTGGTCGGAGTCTGATTCTGCGGGCGCATGATCAGCCAGTCGCCTTGCTCCTCGACCGCCACTGCCGCGTCGGGCTCGAGCGCGGCCATGGCCACTTCCGTGGGCCGCGCGCGGTTTTTCTCCGACGAGTAGCTGAGCCAGCCATACAACAGCACGAGGATCGCGGCGACGATGCTCGCCGTGACGAGGAGAATTTTTTTCATTGCCGGTTCTGTTATCCGCGCGCGTGGCGCGCGGTTCGCCGGCTGAATGCTATACGAAATTCAGACGATCAGTGAACCGTGGCCGAGCACGGCACTGCGCCCAGCAACTCTTGCAGCACAGGTTCGGCGTCTTCACTGTGCAGCCACTCGGCAACCTCGGGTTTCCAGGACTCCCAGTTGAGCTGCAGCAGGCGCTGATAAGCCAGCACCGCGGCCTGCGCCCCGAAGCCGGCAATTAGCTGTGTCTCGTCATTTTCCATGCTATCGAAATGGGGTCATTGCGCTGATTTTCAAGCTGACCACTTATTATCAGACAGCGAATCAGGCACTTAGTGCCGGAGAGCCATGATTCGGGCGGAGCCCGTCGTCGGTGCGGCGCAGCGATCAGCCGGTGGGTGACACCTGGTTGCGCACCGGCGGCTGGGCCATCAGGTAGGCGTAAATAGCCGCCAGGTCGGCCTCGCTCAGCTTCGCGTATTCGGTCCACGCGTGGTTGGTCTGGAAGCCTGTCTCTGTCACCGGGATGCGCGCTCCAGCGTAGGCCTTGAAGCGCGCGATGAAGTCCGTCTCGCTCCAGTTGCCGATCCCCGTCTCCTGGTCGGGAGAGATGTTCGACGAGTAGACCTTCTCGCCGCTGGCGAACATGCCGAGGCCGCCACCAAAGCGCATGTCCTCGTAAGGCTGCATGCGCTCGTTCGCCGGGGTGTGGCAGAAGCGGCAGCCGGCGATGATCGTCATGTATTCGCCGCGGCTCACCGGGTCGTCCTGGTCCACCTGCCATGGGTCGGCCGGCAGTACGCGGGAGTTGGCGATGAACTCCATCAGCAACGTCATGCGCCGGCCGCTGTATTCAGCTTCGACAGGTTCCAGCGTGCGGAGATACGCGATGATGGAATACACGTCTTCTGTTTCCAGGTGCAGGTAGACGTCGAAAGGCATGATGGGGAACAGCGAGTAGCCGTCTTTGTGCAACCCGTTCACGATGGCCCGGTAGATCTCGCCGTCGCTCCAGTCGCCGATACCGGCGGGCGTGATGTTTGCCGCAATCAAGACGCCGGACACGCCGACGGTCTTGTCGAAGCGTTCGCCGCCCTTGCCCAGCGTACCGGGTACCGGCGGCGCACCGAACAGGCTCCAGTCGCGCTCCGAGTGGCAGTACATGCAGCCGAACACGGCGGTGGCCAGGTATTCCCCGCGGGCCACTCGTGCCGGGGTGATGTCCACCTGCATCTCGGGTGGCGGGATGTCACGCGGCAGGATGATGAAGTAATAGGCATAGAGGCCGCCCACCGCGAGCGCCGTGAGAACGAACAGGCTGGCGACCAGCTTTAGCAGTCCTTTCAGCATCGGGACATCTTAGCGCACGAAGCACGGCAGGCTCGGTGATAGGCTGTGGCCATGCCATCGCAAGGCGACACGCAGGTCGGTCTCAAACGGGAAGTCTCCCTGCTGCTGTTTACGCTGTACGGTGCCGGCAACATCATCGGCGCCGGCATCTATGTGCTGGTGGGAAAGGTCGCGGGCGAGGCTGGGCTGCTGGCGCCGTTCGCGTTTCTGGTCGCGGCCTTGATCGCGGCGTTTGCCGCGCTGAGCTACGGTGAGCTGGGCGCGCGGTATCCGGTCAGCGCCGGTGAGGCCGTTTACGTCCAGCGCGCGTTCAATGTGCGGGTCTTGTCGATGGCAGTGGGCCTGCTGATTGCGCTGGCGGGGCTGGTGTCCGCTGCAACCATGGCCCGGGGCTTCGTAGGCTATTTCCGCCTGTTCATGGATGCTCCGGCGTGGTTGATCATCGTGCTGAACACCGCGGTGTTGACCCTGGTTGCGGCCCGCGGTATTCGGGAGTCGGTGCTCCTGGCGGTGTTCCTCACACTGATCGAGGCCGGGGGACTGGTCTGGGTCATCGGTGCGGCGGCCCCTAATCTCGCCGACCTCGCCGGCTTTGCCCTGGCTGACCTGGTGCCGATGACGCCCGTTGCCTGGCAAGGTGTGCTGGGTGGTGCTTTCCTGGCCTTTTTCGCATTCATCGGCTTCGAGGACATGGTAAACATTGCGGAGGAGGTCAAGCAGCCGCAACGCACGATCCCCAAAGGGATTTTGTTGGCCTTCCTGTTTGCATCGGTGCTTTATCTGCTGGTGACGCTGGTCTCAGTGACTACCCTGCCGCCAGCAGAACTGGCTGCAAGTGACGCGCCGCTGGCTGCCGTATACACGGCGGCGACTGCGCGTGGGCCCGTATTCCTGGGCCTGATCGGATTGATCGCGGTGACGAACGGCGCGCTGATTCAGATCATCATGGCGTCACGGATCTTCTTCGGCATGAGCCGCAACGGCTGGTTACCGGAAATCCTGGGTCACGTGGATCCCCGCACGCGCACCCCGGTGCTGGCGACACTGCTCGCCGGGGGTCTGGTCCTGCTACTGGCCCTCGCCTTGCCCCTGATCAGCCTGGCCAAGACCACCAGCGCGATGGTGCTCGCGGTGTTTACGCTGATCAACCTGAGCCTGCTGCGGATCAAGTGGCAGGAGCCACGGCCGCCGGATGTGCGGGTACTCCCGTTTGCAGTCCCGGTAATCGGTGCGGTGGCCAGCCTGTCAATCCTGGTGGTGTCCCTTTGATGGCAATTGGGCACACTCTGGTAGTCTCGGGCCATGATCCTTTCAGTTCATAACTGTCAACGTTGGCAGCATGCCGTACGGGCCGGCTTTGGTCTGCTGGTATCGCTCGGCATCGCAGCGCAGGCAAGCGCAGCGGATCCCGACCTGGTCCTGTTCCGGGAGACAGCATCCGCCCCCGCTGCGACGCTGGCCATACTCGGTGACACGCCGGTGCGGGTGTTGAACGATGCCCGGGACGGCCGTCGGGTGGCGGTGGCAGAGCTGCCTGCGGGCTGGTCGCAAACGCTGCCCGGGCAGCGTGACCAGACCGTCGAGTTGTTGGTGCTCGGGGGCGAGCTGAGCTTCGACGGCAAGGCGCTCGGGCCCTATCACTACGCGCATGTACCCGTTGCGGCCCCGCCGCCGGTCTGGACCGCGGGCGCAGGCGGTGCACGGGTGCTGCTGTTCCTGGATCCGCCGCGCGACACCGACGGTCTGCAGTCACGAATCATGGACACGCAGCGCGAGCCGTGGCGGGCTGGCGTGGTGGCACAACGCGATACCGGGCGCACGCTCGCAGTGGAAGTGAAAGATCTGCTGTGGGTGGAAGAGACGGGGCAGCGCACCTGGTTGCTGCGCATGGGCACAGAATTCGAATTTCCGTGGGAAGTACACGACACGGCGGAAGAGGGCTTCCTGCTCGAAGGGCAGTTTCGGCTCGGCGAATGCCTCGAGCAGGGGCCGGTGCACGGCGAGTATCGCCCCGGCGGTTATTTCTACCGGCCGGCAGGCATTCCCCACGGCGGGCTGGAATCGGGCACCGATTCTGTCGCCTTCTTTTTGCTGCGCACGCCGGCGAACCTGACGGTCAAGTTCCAGGACAGCTGCGAGTAGCCGGGGACATGCTGCTTTTTCCACTCTGCGGAAAAAGCAGCATGTCCCCGTTCAGCCGGCGTCGAGTTTCAGGCTGATCGTGACCTGGTTTTCCTTGCCCGGCTCCACCGCGACCGTGTCGGCAGCACGCAGGCGTTCGGGCGGCAGGCCGGCGCTGGTGCTGAGGTAATCAGTTACCGCTGCGGCGCGCGCATCGCCAAGGGCCTGCAGCTCGGCCTCGGAAACCGGTTCGGCAGCAATAAGCTGGCGTTTAATTTCGGACAGGTAGGCGAGGGTATCGAAATCCGGCGTGTCCGGATCATCGTTCTGTACCTCGAACTGCTTGCGCAGGTCACGCAGGGAAAGTTCGGGTAGCCGCTCGCGGGCAAGGTTCTCGTACGCTTTACCGGCTCGCTCGGCCAGCAGTTCGTCGCTATCGCCCGTTGCCGCGTCCACTTCTGCTCTCGCCGCTTCGTCGACGCGTGCCTCCGCAAGCCCCTCGGTATCCACCTGCGCTGCGTAAGCACCGGGTATCGAGAGTTCCAGGCCGGGACGCTGGGCCAGGGCCGCGCCCAGCTGCGTGAGTTTTTCTTCTTCCGGCGGGCTCAGGCCTGACTCGCCGGGCTCGAAGGCAATGTTCTGCAGATCGACGTCGTCGCCGCCACTCACCAGGCTGCCGAGCAGACGGAAGGGTGACGTGACAGCCTTGACCAGCAGGTTGGCGAGCGCTTTGCCGATGATGCCGCGAGCGCTGAAGTCGGGATCGTTCACGTCGCCTTCAATGGTGAGTTTCATATCGATTACGCCGTTGGTATCGCTCAACAGCGCAACGGCCAGCCCCAGCGGCAGGTCCAGCGCGTCGGGATTGTCCACCTGCTCGCCGAGTTTGATCTTCTCGACCACGATCTGGTTCTTGCCCACCAGCTTTGATTTTTCGAAGCGGTAGTCGAGATCCAGTTTCAGTTTGCCGGCTGCAATCTTGCGGCCGGCGAAGTCCACCGTGTACGGCGACAGGTCGGGCAAGTTCACGTTGCGAAACTCTACGCGTACGGCGCTTTTCGCCAGCGGATCCAGTGCGATCAGCTGGCCCGTGACCTTGGCCTGGCCGAACTCGCCCACGCGGCCTTCGAAGTCCAGCTCGGACGGCTCGCGGGTATCGCTGGCCATTGCCGAGATCTTGCCGCCGAACTTGCGAACGTCGGTGCGGAAGGGGAGTGGCAAAGACAGATCGGCGAAGTC